>JAISYJ010000131.1:0-8955 GCA_031270005.1 Hungatella sp.
TACATTATAAAGGAGAAATATAGGCGGTTTCCATCATCGGAAAGATGGTTTCCGCCAAACCGGAAAAGCGGTTTCCTGTCACCGGACAGACGGTGTAATTAGCGCCGGATTATTCAGAAGGGATGATATGTATATATCTTTATTTTCTGCTATCCTGTTCACGGTATTCGCTGCATAATTACGCAGCCTCTGCGGCGCTAACTTATTGCAGCCGTTCCTGTTGTAATACTTCATAAGTGCCAACATTCTACCCTTAGACATAAAAATAGTACGGCACTTTCCTCAGTAGAAAATGCCGTACTATAATTTGTAAACTTTTGAATTGTATAGATTTATAACATAGTTAAACAAACTTGTGCAGAGTGTCAAATTAAGCGTATTATCAATATCGTAATGTTACTTACTTCTTTTCGGTGACAAAGTTAATTCATACCCGATAGCGTTCACATATTTAATTAAATTTTTAAGGCTTGGACTTATATCATTATCCTTTTCAATACGGCTTATTGCCTGTTGTGTTAAACCTGTACGCTCACATAATTCTTTCTGTGTTATATCCTGCTCCTTCCTTGCATTTGCTAACTCACGTCTTAAATTGCATTCTGCCTCAAATTGTTCGTATGTTTCTTTTGCTTTGGGATTATTTTCTAATATTTCTTTGATTTCTGTCGCTTCATCGATTAATATAACCTTTGTCGTGTTTACCATTGGCATTTACGTTCACATCCTTTTTTCTTTTTCCTCAAATAATTATGTCTAATTCAATCTATCTTTGCAGGTGGATTTTACTGCCGCTCAAACAGTAAAACCTTCCTCCTTCGCTCTCTGCAATGCTTTTTCTAATTCAAACTTTTCTGCTTTTCCCTTTTGTTTTCGGCAAGCATGTATAAAATAGATATTATCTTTATCAGCCAGAATATACATGATTCTATTCTTTGAAAATTTAATTTCACATAACTTTCCCCTTAATTGTCTGGTATTAAGTTCATTTAATGCATCAGTTCCATATAAAACCAATTTATGCCTTATACCATAACCTTGAACCCTTTCATCTTCTGGCAAGCTACTTAAATATTCTTTTATTAAATTCTTTCCGCTTGCTGTGCAATAATCAAAAATTTGCAATTTTTTATTTACCTCTCTTTAGTATGTTTATACTTTACATCATATTTGATGTATTTTCAAGTATTAATGTCATTTTTTTTATATCGCATTGGATCCAAATAAAAAACTATCATATCGCACACTAAGGAATTATTATAATTTCTTACGGTCTTTTCTTTTAGGTTGTCATCATACCCCTGCTACCCTGCCCTCTATTCTTCGAATGTATAAATCTCATATTTGTTCTTGCGTATAAAATACCGATATCTTATAGAATCATATTTCACACCTACCTGAAAATAAAGAAAACCCCGAAAGTATAAGCACTTTCGGAGTCTTCGCTGTTTTAAATATTTTGCATTTATTATCTCTTGGAGAACTGTGGAGCACGACGAGCTGCTTTTAAGCCGTACTTCTTTCTTTCTTTCATTCTTGGATCTCTTGTTAAGAAGCCTGCCTTCTTAAGAATCGGACGATACTCTGTATCTGCCTGAAGTAAAGCTCTTGAGATACCGTGTCTGATTGCACCGGCCTGTCCAGTGAATCCGCCGCCGTGAACGTTTACAAGAATGTCAAACTTATCAACTGTCTCTGTAGCAACTAACGGCTGACGAACAACAAGCTTTAATGTTTCAAGACCTAAATACTGGTCAATATCTCTCTTATTGATGGTGATCTTACCTGTACCTGGTACTAAATATACTCTAGCGATAGATTTTTTTCTTCTACCTGTTCCGTAAAATTTTGCATTAGCCATGATAACTTCCTCCTTTCAGCGCCTCTGATTAAAATTTGAACTCTAAAACTTCTGGTTTCTGAGCAGCATTGTTATGTTCTGCACCTGCGTATACGTGAAGTTTTGTTATCATGCTTCTACCTAAAGGTCCCTTTGGAAGCATACCTTTAACAGCCAGTTCAATTACTTTTTCAGGCTTCTTAGCCATCATTTCTCTTAAAGTTGTTTCTCTCATACCACCCACATATTCAGAGTGGTTGTAGTAGATCTTCTGATCTAATTTCTTACCGGTTACGGTAATCTTATCTGCGTTTACAACGATCACATAATCGCCGCAATCCATATGCGGTGTGTAGATCGGTTTATTTTTACCTCTTAATACTTTAGCTACTTCTGAAGCCAAACGTCCTAATGTATATCCTGTAGCATCAACTACGTACCATTTTCTTTCAATTGTTGCTGGACTAGCCATAAAAGTCTTCATTGGACAACCTCCTGTAAATTATGGTGTTTTTAAGCATAACTATATTACAAAATGCTCACTCCGGGGCTTTGGCTGAACATTTTCGTCTAACGTCACAGTTATACATTATATTACATTCAGCCGGATGTGTCAACCTCTTTTCCCATAAAATCAAGGTTTTTCGGCTTATTTTTGCGTCACGCACCACTCCTGGTTCTCAGGATCAGCCTGAAAAGTATAAAATCCATAGGGCTTTCCCAAAATGATCCTTCCATCCTTTTCCTCGTCCTGTACAAATATGGTTTTAGCACCGTTTTGCACCGCCTGATGGACCACACGGATCAAAAGCCTTTCAAAATCCTCTTCCCTGCACCGGTGAATATGAAGCCAGGCCTTTCCTTCCGAAACAATCTTATCCTGGAAAAGAGTATAGCTCCATTCCTTATTCTCTCCCTGGATCTTTTTCTTAAGTTCCTTTTCATAATCAAGGCTTACCAGAGTAAGCCCCTTTGCCGCAGCCTTTGGCCCGGCCACCATCCGGTCCCTGGCATCGAGGATCTCTTCCACATGAGCCGGCGGATACACTCCCATTCCGACCTTCATCAGGGTCCCGGCAATGATCCTCACCATGTTGTATAGAAAACCGCTTCCCTTGATGCGGATTGTGATGAGATCCCCGGTCTTTTCAATGTCCAGGCTATAAATGGTACGTACGGTTTCTTCCGCCTGTCCACGGGCCGTACAGAAGCTTTTAAAATCATGTTCTCCCACCAGGTAAGCCCCGCCTTCCCGCATCCGCTCCACATCCAGGGGAAAATAACAGAAATAGCTATAAAGCCTCATGGTAGGCACTTCAATTTTCCGGTTCATGATTTTATATTCATAGGTTTTAACGCAGTTCTGCTTTCTCGGATGATAATCCGGCGCTACCTCCTCAGACTGCAGGATCCGGATATCATCCGGCAGCCTCTGGTTTAAGGCAAAGCATATTTTATCGGCAGGCATCCGGTTTTCCGTATCAAAGACTGCTACATTTCCCTCAGAGTGAACCCCAGAATCGGTTCTGCTTGCCCCGATTACGGTTATAGGCTCCTTTAAAAGAGAGGTCAGCCCCTTATTAAAGACCTCCTCAATGGTGATTCCATTATTCTGGATCTGCCAGCCGCAGTAATTGGTACCGTCATAGGCCACAATCATTTTAACCCGTTTCATACATCCTCCTATTTTATGGGAACCTTATCCCATGATCCGAAGTCCTGCGATAGCAGCCAGATATACCAGAAACACCAGATAGGCGATCCCGTCCTGTTTTCCGTACCGGAGAGGCTTCATTTTAGTCCTTCCCTCTCCGCCCCGGTAGCATCTGGCCTCCATGGCCATTGCCAGATCCGTGGCGCGGCGGAATGCGGAAATAAATAAGGGAACCAGAAGAGGAATCATATTTTTTGCCTTCTGAATCAGATTCCCTGTTTCAAAATCAGCGCCCCTTGCCATCTGAGCCTTCATGATCTTATCGGTTTCTTCCACAAGGATGGGAATGAATCTTAAGGCAATGGACATCATCATGGACACTTCATGGACCGGAACTCCCACTTTCTTTAAAAATCCCAGGCTCTTTTCCAGGCCGTCGGTCAGCTGGTTTGGGGTGGTGGTAAGGGTCATGATGGAAGAACCCACCACCAGGTAAATGAGCCGGACTCCCATGAAGAGCGCCGTTTTCACACCTTCCCTTGTCATTTTTAAGAATCCCAGCTGAAAGATGGGCTCTCCCGGAGTCAGGAACAGATTAAAGCTGACGCTGATGAGCAGCAGAAACACAATTGCCTTTAATCCCCGTACCATGAACCGAAAGGGAACCTGACTGAAACGGATCGCTGTGATAAGAAAAAAAGTGGCGATCAAATACGCCCATATATCATTTGCAATAAAAAGGGATATGATAAAAACCATAGTCCCAAACAGCTTTGTCCGCGGATCCAGCCTGTGCAGCTTTGAGTCCACCGGATAATACTGCCCTAAAGTAATATCTTTAAGCATAATATCTCCCGATCTATTTTCCAAGAAGCCGTAAAATCTCGTTTCTGGCTTCTTCTACGGTTGTAATGTTATCATCAACAGGGACTCCGTGATCCCGCAGTGAATGGACCACATAGGTGATCTGAGGCGCTGCAAGACCAATGGCTTCCAGCTCCTTATAATGCTTGAACACTTCCTTTGGAGTATCATCAAACACCTTTTCCCCGTGATTCATGACCAGAATCCGATCCACATACCGGGCAATGTCCTCCATGCTGTGGGAAACCAGAATTATGGTCATATTCCTTTCCTTGTGAAGCCGTTCAATCTGGTCCAGAATCTCGTCCCTTCCCCTTGGGTCCAGGCCGGCAGTAGGCTCGTCCAGTATGAGCACCTCCGGCTTCATAGCCAGAACCCCTGCAATGGCGACCCGCCTTTTCTGGCCTCCGGAAAGCTCAAAGGGCGAACGGGCATAAAAGCTTTCATCAAGCCCTACCATAGTGAGTGCTTCCCTTGCCCGTTTCTCGGCATCCTTTCTGGATAGTCCCTGATTCTTTGGCCCAAAGCAAACATCCGTAAATACATTGATCTCAAAAAGCTGGTGTTCCGGATACTGGAATACAAGTCCTACTTTGCTTCTTAAAGCCCGCAAATTATATCCTTCCTCATAAATGTTTCTTCCATTATAATAGATGGCGCCGTCAGTGGCTTTCATCAATCCGTTTAAATGCTGGATCAGGGTAGATTTTCCGGAGCCTGTGTGCCCGATAAGGCCAACAAATTCCCCATCCTTTATTTCCAGATTCACGTCCTTTAACGCACGCTGCTCAAAGGCTGTTCCAAGCCCGTAAACATAATTCAAATGCTCTGCTTTAATTGCCATCTTTTACTCCATTCTCCAGGGTTACCTTTCCGGGAAAACGCTCTGCGAACTTTGGCAGAAGATTTTCCATCAGTTCTTCCAGTGTCAGTATCCCATCCGGTAAGTCCACACCATTCTTCTGAAGCTCATAGGAAAGCTCTGTTACCTGGGGAACATCCAGTCGGTAGGATTTAAGCTCCTCGACCCTTGAAAAAATCTCCTTTGGAGTTCCGTCCATGACCACCTTACCGTTGTCCATGACAATGACCCTGTCTGCGTCTGTGACCTCTTCCATATAGTGTGTGATCAGCAGGACCGTGATTCCTTCCTTCCTGTTTAATTCCCTGACCGTTTTCACAACTTCCTTCCGTCCGTTAGGATCCAGCATGGCGGTAGGCTCGTCTAAAACAATACACTGAGGCCGCATTGCCATAACACCGGCAATGGCAACCCTTTGCTTCTGGCCTCCGGAAAGCTTATTTGGGGACTTTAAACGAAATGCAGCCATTCCAACACTCTCCAGGCTGTCATTCACCCGCTTCCATATCTCTTCCGTAGGAACACCCAGGTTCTCAGGCCCAAATCCTACATCTTCCTCCACGATATTTCCGATGATCTGATTGTCCGGATTCTGGAATACCATTCCGGTCTTTTTCCGGACCTCCCACAAATTTTCTTCCACGGAGGTATCCATTCCCTGAATCCACACAGTTCCATCCGTTGGAAGCAGGATCGCATCCAGCTGCTTTGCAAAGGTAGACTTGCCGGAACCGTTGTGTCCAAGAATGGCTACAAACTGCCCTGCCTTAATATCCAGGCTGACGCCGTCAATGGCACGTTTAATCTCTTCAATATTTTCTTCTTCATCTCTTCTGATATAATCATATATCAGCTTTGAAGTTTTTATTATTCCCATAGCAGACCTTTCTCTGATAAATTCAAACAATCATATGCCACATAATTTTAGATGAATATTTCACAACAGTCAAGCATCGGCACGAATCTTTTGCAAATTCATGTTGATAATAAGACAATGTAATAAAGGTTTTGGTGGATTACTGCCGAAGGAAGGAAAATAAAACAGGTAAAAAAACAGCACAGATGCAGCCATCTGTGCCATTTTTATTACGGAACCCAGAGTCCGGAAGCGTCAATGTGGTAAACACCATCGACCTTCGTATTCACTGCCAGGCTGCCGTCACTATAGAGATAATACCATTTTCCAGGCTGAGGCTGGATCCAGCCGATAGCCATATCACCGTCAACGTTTAAATAATACCATTTTCCGTTTATCTGCTGCCAGCCGATCATCATCTGGGCGTTTGCTCCCATATAATACCATTTGCCACCTATAAACTGCCAGCCAACAACTGCGTAGCCTTCCTTATTAAAATAGTACCATTTTCCGCTGATCATTTTCCATTGGCTGACAATGTAATTGCCGTCCTCGCCCCTGTACTTTTTCCCGTTCTGATACTCAGCCCAGGTTCCTGAAGTATCTCCCAGCTCCTGAACCACGGAATCATCAGAGGTGGTCACTTCTCCTTCTTTTAAATAATCTTCCTCAGAAGAATCCTTTAGGATTGCCTTTACGGTATAGTAGTATTTATAGCCACCCTCCATATACTGCAAAAGGTCCACAGAAGTAGACGAGGTGGTCAGGCTCTTGATCCAGATGCCGCCTTCCTTATAAAGGACCACCTGATACCTGGATGCAAAAGGAACCTTTTTCCAGGAAGCCTTCGTCTTTGCGCTGTCACTCCAGCCTGCCCTTTCCGGGCTTTCCAGCATTGCTACCGGAACGTAGGAGACCTTTATTTCAGTTTCCCCATCCTCTGCTTTTACAGAAACCAGGTTTCCACCATAAATAGTGCAATCAGATCTGGTAAACGTACCGTCCACTGTTATGGTGCCGGTGATCTTCTTACCGGGAACCCAATCATCTACATCCTCCTTGCTCCATTTCGGTTTTACCTCGGAATAGTTGACAGTTACATCCGGGACCTGTATTCCTGCTGTCCAACTGATCCTGCTCCCATGATCCAGGCGTATCTTCAAGCTTCCGGAAGCCGGTACAGTCATCCCTGTTCCAAGAACCATGAAAGCGCATAAAAGCACCAGCCACTTCCCTTTCCCCTGCATCCATTTCATTGATATCTACTTCCTTTCCTCCTATTACTTGCGCCAGATACCGTTGCCATCTACCGGAAAACCACTGATTGTGGTATTGACAGCTTTTGAGCCCTCTCCTGGATAGAAGTAGTACCAGTTTCCGTCTACCTGCCTCCAGCCTTCCTGCATGGCTCCGGTGGAATCCGTATAATACCATTTGTTATTGTAATTGATCCAGCCAATGAGCATGGCTCCCTCTACTCCGCTTGTAGCAGATGGATTTAAATAATACCATTTGTTATTAGAAACAATCCAGCCGGTCGTCATTGCACCATCGTTATTTAAGTAATACCATACATTATTTCTCTGCTGCCAGCCAGTGACCATAGCGCCGTTGGCATCAAATAAATACCACTTATTATTGATCTTAGCCCAGTTGTTCTTCTGATAGGTTCCATCAGGATAGCGGTAATACCAGACGTTTCCGGTCTTGATCCAGCCAACCTGCCCGTTTGCTACAGCGTTGTCATCCTGGCCGCTTCCATCGGATACCTTTTCCTGAGGTACATATACTTCGTTAGATTCTGTCCAGTCACTGTTCTTTCCATACTTCTGCTCGCTTTCCGTATATGATACGGTACGGACTTTAAAGCTATAGGTACCCGCTTTCGTCATATAAGGATAGAAATTGTAGCTGGTGGCCTTAAGCTTCTCCACCTTCTTCACCACACTGCTTCCACGGTACAAATAAACATCATAGGCGCCTGAACTATTATCTACAGAACTCCACTTGGCATTGCCGTATCCGGACTCTCTCCAAAAAGCATCCTCCGGTGAATCATACGTGCCCTTTATCGGCTTAAAAGTAAATGTAACATATAGAGTATCTGATCCTGAACGGCTGGCAGAAACATAGGTTCCTCCCTTAATGGATACGTTACTGGACTGATAGCCGCCCTTAAAAGCATATTCATCGGAGTTTGTCGCTCTTAAAGTTACCTTCATCTTCGGTTCGGAACCAACCTTCATTTCCTTGGTATCCGATGTGACCCAGTCCAAATCCGTCACTTCGTATCTGTCGTTATTGGTATAAACGTAATTTCCAGTTCCTTTATTCGTCTCAAAACTACTCTCCGCTGGCAGAGTCTCTCCTGAGTCAATCTCCTCCAGTCCTGCGTAAATGGTCACTGATGGTATGGTCTTTACAGCAGCCAGGGATTCAAATGGGATACTAAGTCCCAGCAGGCTCACCATAGAAGCCAAAGCAACCAACCGTTTAAAATGTCTCATAAAAAACCTCCCACTATAAATTAACGTAATTTGACAAAACAGTCATCTACTTCTACTACTGACATTATATCCCTAAAAGCAATTATCCGTCAACTTACGATATTCTTTCTTTATTCTTGCATTTCTGTTTGGATTAGAAGAAAAACAAAAAAATCCCGATATTGGATGTGTTCCAATACTGGGATGGGGCGCAATGCAAGCTGGCAGGGCATTGAGTCCGCACTGCAGGCTGGCAAATCCAACGGATTTGCCAGCTCACGGGCATTCGCCCAATGTTGTCAACTTAATTAAGTTTGTTGTGCACCTTGACAACTGAATAATGTAATTATACAGAAAATATCGGATTTATGAGAAATGCTGTGACTTTTCCAG
>JAISYJ010000133.1:0-22479 GCA_031270005.1 Hungatella sp.
CTGGAAAAGTCACAGCATTTCTCATAAATCCGATATTTTCTGTATAATTACATTATTCAGTTGTCAAGGTGCACAACAAACTTAATTAAGTTGACAACATTGGGCGAATGCCCGTGAGCGAACGAATCCGCAGGATTCGCGAGCTCCACTGCGGATTCGCGGGCTGCACCGCAAACTGCTAAAAAAATGCGAGGTGAACAATATGCCTGGTTTTACCACTCACTATCTACTGGGAGTCAGAGTTTTTAATGATATGCCTAACACTCCTTTAAAGCGTATAATCTCCAAATACCGATGGCTTTATCAGCTTGGTCTCCAGGGACCGGATATATTTTTTTACAATATCCCCATTCTCCGCCACCGGGATTACCGCAATGTAGGTTCCTATATGCACGAAAACCATGTACATGATTTTTTTGTTTCCTGCTTAAACCATTTATCCCAGATCGAGTCCCGGCAGCAGAGAGAACAGGCCATTTCTTATATGAGCGGCTACTTCTGCCATTACATCGGAGACTCCATCTGTCACCCTTATGTGTACGGCAGGATTGAATATGATATTAAAAACTCCGGAAACTATCATCACGGGCTTCATGCCATGCTGGAAAATGATATTGATGCATTGCTTCTGATGAAATACAAAAGGAAAAAGCCATCTCAGTTCAATCAGGCGGCTACCATCTGTTTAAACGGCCAGGAGCTGCAGTTCATCTCCGGGTTTTTGTCTGTATGCATCAATGAAGCCTATTATCCCTTAAATTACCGGAATAATTTCCGGGTAACTTCCCGGATGGTATCCCGCTCCATTCTGGCTATGCGCTTAGGATGCCGGACTCTTGCCGATCCTTCCAGCCGTAAGAAAAACAGCATCGAATTTGTGGAATCTCTTTTCCTGCGTACGCACCTTGCCTCCCGGAAGCTGGTTACGGACATTCCACCGGATCCTGTTGTCACCATGAATTTAAACCATGAAACCTGGTGTAATCCCTGGAACCGCCGCCTTGCATCCCAGGCCTCTTTCCCTGATCTTTTCTATCAGTCCATGGCAAAATGCAGTGACGTGTTCTTTTTGCTGAACGAGGAACTGACCTCGCCGGTTCCGCTAAAGAACCTGGATCACAATAAGCTTTTAAAGGAGCTTGGCAATTATTCCTACCACAGCGGACTGGCGGTTGACCAATAGCAGATAGACGACAGCGAAACAATAAAAAACATGGATAAGGAGTGATTGGCTAACCATTCCTCATCCATGTTTTTTTATCCTGTGTTATAAATCTATTGATCTGACTCTGAGCTTTCAGTATCCGTCTTCTCATCCTCAGCGGTGGTCTCCATAATAACTGCACCTTCCTTTGGAACAATCTTTTTATCAGAACCCTTAGGGATGTCCATATCTACCAGCCAATACTTCTTCTCATTCATCGCATAATCAGGCATCACGATAAGATGCATATCATATTCCTTGAAAAATCCGCCATAAGAAGTAGCGCTTGACTTTTCAAAGGAAAAATCCTGCATAGCCGCCTCATCGTTTATGTATCGAACCGCTGCATTAGCAAATACAACTGCTTCCTCAGGCGTGGTTCCTTCTTTTACAATCAGTGTCAAATCGATGCGTTTCTTTTCCGGATCTTCCTTATCTACCATATAATTGATGCTTAACGCCATAGGATATTCTTCGTTGTCTACGAATTCATCATCCATATCACTTCCAATCTGATCCCAATCCAGAACAATCCCCTGCTGAGTTTCAAAAACAGGCTCTGCAGGACCTCCGGAAGAAAGAATGTGGCTTTCCGTGCAGCCCGTCAGTAACATTGCCGACATCGCACATATCATAAGAGCTTTGTTCTTCATCATAATATCCTCCTTATTGAACATCTAACATTATATCGGATGTAATCCATTTTTTGTAGTGGTTTCTGCAAAATGTCAGAAAATCTTCACAAATACGTCAGTGTTTTTGTTGGAATCAATGCCTTGTTTTTCCTTTTTCATACCATGTGCTTTTGACTTTATGATTTATTTTTAAAAGTGTTTTCTGCATATCCCTTATTATTGCGAAATTACTTCTCCATTAGATCCAAACCATTTTGTTCAAATAATCTTCTCACTTAATTCTTGCATTTTCTGGTTATCCATGGTATTATGTTCAATATCAATAATAATTTTATTTTTTTGAACATTTTAGGAGGCTATGTACATGGACCACAATGAGAAAAAAGCTTTGTTTAAAAAGCTGGACTGGATAACGACCCTGATTCCTTTTATGAGCATCATTCTTTTATGCCTTGTTTTCACCATATATCCCGGTAAATCTGCAGATACCCTGGCAGCTATCCGGTCCTTTTTAGGCGATGAACTGGGTAGTTACTACCTTATTATCGGACTTTTTACTTTCTTATGCTCCCTGTATATAGCTTTTTCCAAATACGGTACCATCAAGCTTGGAAATCTGGAAAAACCCCAATATTCAAATTTTAAATGGGGGACTATGATGTTTACTGCCGGTCTGGCTGCCGATATCCTCTTCTATTCCCTTTGTGAATGGATCCTCTATGCAGGGGAACCCCATATCACAGATTTAGGAGCCATGCAGGACTGGGCTTCCACCTACCCGCTGTTTCACTGGGGCCCTATTCCCTGGAGCTTTTATATGATATTGGCCGCAGCATTCGGCTTCATGCTCCATGTTAAAAAACGGACAAAGCAAAAATACTCGGAAGCCTGCCGCCCCCTTTTAGGGAAGCACGTAGACGGCATTTGGGGAAAGCTTATTGACCTGGTTGCCGTATTTGCTTTACTGGCCGGCACTGCAACCACGTTTTCCCTGGCAACTCCCCTTCTTTCCATGGCCATCAGCCGGGTGACCGGCCTGCCGGAATCCAGTTTATTGACCATTGCAATTCTGGTCATTATATGCATTGTCTATACTGTTACGGTTTATTTCGGTATGAAGGGCATTGCAAAGCTGGCTGCTTCCTGTACATACCTGTTCTTTGGCCTGCTTCTCTATGTGCTGATCGGCGGAGGAGAAGCCAGATATACCATTGAAACAGGGATTACCGCAGTGGGGAACCTAACGCAGAATTTTATCAGCCTGTCCACCTGGACCGATGCCCTGCGTACCTCCTCCTTCCCGCAGAATTGGACTATTTTTTACTGGGCTTATTGGATGGTCTGGTGTGTAGCCACTCCTTTCTTTATCGGAGCCATCAGCAAAGGGCGAACCATTAAGCAGACCATCCTTGGAGGATATATCTTTGGTATCTCCGGAACTTTTACCTCCTTTATTATATTAGGAAATTACAGCCTTGCCCTTCAGACAAAGGGCGTGCTGGATGTGATGGGCATTTATTCCTCTACAGGAGACTTGTACCAGACGATCATGGCAATCCTTGAGACCTTGCCATTTGCAAAGCTGGGTCTGATCCTTTTAGCAGTTACCATGGTAGCTTTTTACGCAACCAGCTTTGATGCCCTGGCCCTGGTGGCTTCCACTTACTCCTATAAGGAGCTTCCTGAGGACGCTGAGCCGGATAAACGTGTAAAGCTGTTCTGGTCCGTGCTTTTAATGCTGTTTCCCATTGCTCTTATATTTTCCAAGAATTCCATGACCAATCTGCAAACCGTTTCCATCATTGCAGCATTTCCTATAGGAATTATCATACTCCTGATCATTTTCAGTTTCTTTAAAGATGCAAAGGAATATTTAAACCAGCAATAAAGGCAGGCAGGTAACTTCAAAGACAAGAAAATCCGCATTGAAATGGCTTATTATAAGCCTGATCAATGCGGATTTTTATATTGCATCTTCTAACAGCTGCAGTTTAGTGATATATTTTAATTTCCATGCTGGAATGGGAGGGCACCCGTTGCCCCTCCGGAGGAAGCTTCTTATAATCACCATAGATCCAGGTAAGAACCTCATGCCAGCCCTTTGGAGCCATCAGCCTGGTATCTTCGAATTCCAGATCAACCGTTTCTTCGCACCATTCCTTTTTCAGCGTCACATAAAGATAATCCGGCTGGTAGTTGCTGTAATACCTGAGGCTGCTTTTTCCCTTCTGATCCTTGACCGCTGTCATATGCTGCAGCTTTCTCAAGGCTTTCATTGGAATCAATTTTCCCCAAGCTGACAGCCCGCCGATAACGATTTTATTAACCAGGCTGTACTTCTTAAAATCCAGCCGGTAACGGTGGCCCATGGCCATACCGTAGATCACGGTGTGAAGAAGGCGGGTAGTTGCAGAAGCTGCCTTGCCTTCCGGAAGCTCATCAATGGTGAATAAGTCTACCCACAGATGGTTTAATCTTCCTTCATAAAACCTCATCTCTTCCGAGTCCTCATGGGTCCGGCTGTTTTTATAAATGATCCTTGTTGTAAAATCATAAAAAGCGGTTCCGCCTCTTAAATCCTTTGGTTCAAGAAGTTCCATTTCTTCCGGAAGCTCCCGGCGCACTACCTTTAAAAAGGCATCATAATTGGAACGGGTAAACGCTACATCCGCGTCATCATCCCAGGGGATAAAGCCTTTGTGCCTTACAGCGCCTAAAAGCGTTCCTGCATCCAGAAGATATTTAATCTTGTATTTTCGGCAGATACGGTCAATTTCCTTTAAAATAGCCAGGTTCGCCTGATGTACCTCCGTTAAATCGTATTCCATCATGTTTCCTCTCTTCCGCCCGCGCTTTCTGGGCATAAAGGTATAAAACCTCTTACAGGCTCAGTGCCTCCTTGATGGTCTTTGCCATAAAGTCGATCTTTTCATCTGTCATTCCCGGATATACTCCTATCCAGAAGGTATCCTCCATGATCCGGTCAGTATTGGTCAGCTGCTGGGCAATCCGGTATCCTTGCCCGGACTCTCTCATCTGGTCAAAGCAAGGATGTTTTGTCAAATTACCGGCAAACAGCATCCTTGTCTGAATGCCCTTGGATTCCACATACTGCACCACCTGGTTCCGGCTTACTCCTTCCCTGCAGGTTATCAAAAAGCCGAACCAGCTTGGCTTGGAGCCTGGACAGGCCTCAGGAAGGATCAGCTTGTCGGAAACCTCCTCCAGACCTTTGTAAAGACGGTCAAAATTATGGCGTCTTCTCTCTACAAAAGATGGGAACTTTTCAATCTGGGCGCAGCCGATGGCAGCCTGCATGTCAGTGGCTTTTAAATTGTAGCCAAAATGGGAGTAAACGTATTTATGGTCATAGCCTACGGGAAGCTCCCCGTACTGGCGGTCAAACCGGTGTCCGCATAAGTTGTCACGTCCGGAAGGACATACACAGTCACGGCCCCAATCCCGGAAAGAACGGATAATTTTATTTAACAGGGAGTTGTTCGTATAAACCGCGCCTCCCTCTCCCATTGTCATATGGTGGGGCGGATAAAAGCTGGAGGTTCCTATATCACCGATGGTGCCGGAGAAACGTTCTTCCCCATCTATCGTATAAGTTGTTCCCAGGGCATCGCAGTTATCCTCTACAAGCCATAACTGGTACTTATCACAGAATTCCTTAACCGCGGAAAGGTCAAAGGGATTTCCCAGGGTATGGGCAATCATGACTGCCTTGGTCTTTTCAGAGCGGGCAGCTTCAAGCATATTCACATCAATGTTATACTGAGGGATGGTAACATCCACAAATACAGGAACAGCTCCATACTGGATCATAGGGGTCACTGTAGTAGGAAATCCGGCTGCTACGGTGATCACTTCATCACCGCGTTTTATCTGGCGTTCCTTTAAAAGCGGCGATGTGAGGGCCATAAATGCCATCAGATTCGCCGATGAACCGGAATTCACAAGGGAACAGAACCGGACTTTTAAATATTGTGCCAGCTTTTTTTCAAATTCATCAGTATACCGCCCGGATGTAAGCCAGAACTCCAAAGAGCTGTCCACCAGGTTCACCATTTCCTGATGATCGTATACACGGGAAGCGTAAGAAATGCGGTCTCCTTCCTTAAACGGAGCTTTCTGATTGTGGTAGGTGCTGCAGTATTCCTTTACCAGAGAAAGGATTTCCTCCCGCGCCTCTTTTTCTGTCTTGTTCTCAAACATTCTATTTTTTCCTCTTTCCTGCCAATGTTTTTTGGGCAGAGCCCACATTAATTGAAAAATTCCTTTATCTGCAAGTCCATGAATGGCAGCATATCTGCTTCAGCCAAATAGGCCTTGGTCCATTCCACGGTCTTTTCCACCGCTTCCTTTACTCCATATCTGGGACACCAGCCAAAAACACTCTTGATCTTGGAACAGTCTAACTTTAAGAAGTTGGCTTCATGGGGGCCTCCTTCAAATTTGTCTATCCACTTTATCCCCTGGCCCCATGCCTCACAGAACAGATCTGCCAGCTCTCCTGTGGTCACGCAGTCTCTGTCATCAGGGCCTACGTTATAATATCCCTGGAACTTGGAATCCTTATACTGCTTCATTGCAATCGTCATATAAATGGCCAAAGGTTCCAGCACATGCTGATACGGCCTTGTTGAATAGGGATTTCTTACGATGATGTCCTGCCCTGCCGCTGCCGCCCGGATACAGTCCGGAATGATTCTATCATTGGCAAAATCCCCGCCTCCGATCACATTGCCTGCGCGGGATGTGGAGATGGCCACACGTCCGTCAGAAAAAAAGGACTTGGCATAGCTGTGGGTCACCAGCTCAGAACAGGATTTGCTGTTGGAATAAGGATCATAACCATCTAACGGGTCGGTTTCCCGGTATCCGTACTCCCATTCCTTGTTTTCATACACCTTATCCGTTGTAACATTTAAAAAGGATTTGACCGAAGGGGTCAGACGAATGCATTCCAGTACATTGACCGTGCCCATGACGTTTGTCTCATAGGTGTAGACCGGATCCTTGTAGGAGTCCCTGACAATTGGCTGGGCAGCCAGGTGAAACACGATTTCCGGCTCCTCCTGTAAAAACACCTTTTTTAAATGCTCCAAATCCCGGATGTCTCCAATTACGGAATTTATGGTATCAGAAAGCCCGATTACCTCAAACAGGTTTGGGTCAGTGGAAGGCATGAGGGAATACCCTGTTACCGATGCACCGGCCTTTACAAGGAGCCGGCTGAGCCAGCTTCCCTTAAAGCCTGTATGCCCTGTGATCAGAACTTTTTTTCCTTTATAAAAATCACAAAATTCGTTCCACTTAATACTTGTCCAGCTTGTCATGTCACTTCTCCCAAATCTTCCATGGCGCCTGTCCGGACTGCCACAAATCTTCCAGCTTCTTCATTTCCCGCTGAGTATCCATGCACTGCCAGAAGCCATTATGATGGAAGCTCATAAGCTGCCCCTCTGCCGCCAGGCTCTGCAACGGTTCCTTTTCAAATACGGTGGTATCATCCTTTAAATAGGAAAAGATCTCCGGATTTAAGACCATGAAGCCTCCGTTGATCAGGCTGTTATCTGCCTCGTCCTTTTCTCTGAAGGAACGGACCACATCGCCTTCGTCAATATCCAGAACTCCCTTTAGCTGGGCGATATTGACAGTAGTCATGGTAGCAGTTTTTCCATGGCCCTGATGGAATTTTAACAAAGCCTTTAAATCCACATCGCAGACTCCGTCTCCATAGGTCATCATAAAGGGCTCATCGCCGATGTAAGGCTGGATGCGCTTAATACGCCCTCCGGTCATGGTATTTAATCCCGTATCCACCAGGGTCACCTTCCATGGTTCCGAATAATTGTTATGTACCTCCATCTTATTGTTGGCAAGATCAAAGGTAACATCTGACGTATGAAGAAAATAATCCGCAAAAAATTCCTTTACAACATACTGTTTATATCCAAGGCAAATAACAAAATCGTGAAAACCATATTGGGAATAATATTTCATAATATGCCACAAAATAGGCTTTTCCCCAATTTCAATCATTGGCTTCGGCTTTAAATGGCTCTGCTCGCTGATCCTGGTACCAAAGCCTCCCGCTAATAATACTACCTTCATCACTTCATCCTCCAAATGTTCTTTTATTCATACTCTTTATATGCTTTCCGGTAAAAATACATCAGCAATTTTACAACCGGTCCCGGCCACATCTTTGAAAACATATGGGCCTCTTCCCTGACACGGCTGTTATCCGCAATACATGCCTTTGTCGTAGCCTCCCCGTGAACCCTGTAATACAGGATCGGTTTTTCTACGCTAATAAAACGTCCCGGCAGCCCGGATAACTGATAAAGGGTATCCCAATCCAGAGCAAACTGATAGGGAGAGGTGAAAAGAGATTCACCTAATCTTTCCTTATTATATGCGCATGCAGGACAACAAATGGAATTGCCAAACATCAAAGCACTTTTTTTAACCCAGGTCAAGTGGCTGATACGCCGGAAACGCAAAGGAAGCCTGAGAAAACGTTTGATAAACTCCACCTTTTCAAAGACAGCAGGCTGATCCCCCCTGATTACCGTATACCCTCCTGTAAACAGCGTCATGTCCGGGTATTTTTCATAACATTCCAGAAGCTTCTTCACATAATCCTTCCGGTATAAATCATCCTGATGGGCGATGGTAACAAAACGGGCGGAAGCCTTATTATAGGCAAAGTTCCAGTCTTCCCGTATATTGCTTTTCCCATTCCGCACAAACAGCGGGACTCCGTACTTGTCCGCCATTTTTTCAATATAAGGGCTGGGCGTTGATGTACATATTATGACCTCCGATTTAACGCTTTGTCTCAAAAGAGAACGGAGGCAGGCTTCAAGATATGGCGAATCCTTATATGCACAGACCGCAAATGCATGTGGTTTCATATTTTGTCTCCTAATAAATCAAACGGATATGCTTGCATATCCAGTTGACGCCCGATGAAGCGGGGCATGATTATCTGGCTATGATTATACCATAAAAACCGCAAAACATTCCACCATATTCATTATTTTGAAAGAATTTAACTATCAGGCTGTAAACCTGAAATTTTTGCAGTATTTTGCAGAATGGAGAAAGAATTTTGTTTTATCAGAAAGGTTATATGTAAGGATTGTGAAAAGGAGGGGAAGAAACCTGATGAAAGATATGAAATCTGATGAAATTAGGGTTCTCCTGCCCCTCTTCATTGACGAACCGGCTTATTTAGGATAAGCTAGGTATAAGAACAAAAATACTTGACTAGATAAAGGAGATTACCTGCCATGAGCATCCGACTGATCGCCTCCGATATGGACGGCACCCTTCTAAACCCTCAGACCAATATCTCAAAAGCCAATGTAGATGCAATCCGCAGGCTTGAGCGCGCCGGCATAGAATTTTTAATCTGCAGCGGACGGGATTATCAAGAAGCAAAAGCCGTTATGGATGCCTGTGATATCACATGCAGCTACATCTGCTTAAGCGGGGCTGCCGTATACAGTCAGGATGGCGAAACTCTGAGTGAGATTCCTCTCACCTCTCAGAATCTTGCAGATATTGACCGGATCCTGACCGAGCAGGAGGCGGATATGGATATTCTGGCTTCCAGCGGGCGGTATACCACTTCCACGAAAGAGCGGATGCTGAACGGGCTATACTCCTTTTTAAAAAAGAAATTCAGTTCTCATGCTTTTGCTTCTCAGGAGCTGGACGCTGCCGTACAGAGCCGGATAAAATCCACGACCTTTATTTCCTCTCTTAAGGAGCTTCCCAAGGAGGATGCTGTATTTAAAATATGCAGCAACGGACTTCCTGTCCATAAGGCTGCGGGATTAAAGGAAATCTTTGCAGACTATCCGGATTTGGCTGCGGCATCCTCTTTTCCTGACAATATTGAGCTGACCAACCATGCCGCCCAGAAAGGGCCGGCCTTAAAAGCCTATGCAGAGCGCAAGGGAATCTCTCTTAAGGATGTGATGGCGCTTGGAGACAGCGACAATGATTTATCCATGTTCACACCGGAATTCGGCTGGACCGTTGCCATGGAAAATGCCATGGCATGCATTCGGGATGCAGCAAAGTATCATACCAGATCCAATGCGGAGGATGGAGTCGCCTGGGCCATTCATAAGTTTGTGTTTCAGGAAAACAGGTGAAAATTCTTCAAAAAACGGCACACAGATGAACTATATCTGCTGTGTGCCGTTTTTCACATTAACAGTTACTTTCTTTCCTATCTACTAACCTCCTATTATTCTGAGGGAGGTTCCATATCGTTTGCAGCAATAATAAATGGCGCCCATATAACAAATGCAGCAACCATATTGACGGCAGTCAGTATAATCGAACGCCAATCTCCGGCCGTAGCAAGAAATCCGCTTAAAAATACAGGCATTACCCACGGAACACTGATAACCACCGGATTTACCAGTCCCCAGACGGTTGCAAAATAGGAAATCGTTGCAGTTGCAAGGGGTGCAAAAATAAATGGCACAACTAAAAGAGGATTAAGAACTACAGGTAATCCAAACATAATTGGTTCATTAATGTTAAACAGTCCAGGCCCTAAACCAAGTTTACCCACTACTTTATAATCTGCCCGCTTTGATAAAATTAAAATCGAAACAATAAGAGCGATTGTAACACCGGCACCACCTGGCCATACAAACGCCTCAAAAGATCCGGAAACCCATTTCCATGGTATTGCAGAACCAGATTCATAAGCAGCCAGATTTTCCAGCTGGGCAACACCATAAGTACTGTTCAAAACAGCTCCCATTATATTTGTACCATGCAATCCAAAAAACCACAGTAAATGAACCAATAGTACAATGATGAATACAGAACCATATCCCTGTGATATTCCCAGCAATGGCTTTTGTATATGTTCCGTAATCCAGTCAGTAACAGGCTGTGCCCCCAGTGCCCAGTCCTGTTTAAGAACAAAATAAACCAAAGCCACTCCGTAGAGGGATAATGTACCTGGTATAATACCGGAAAAAGCACGGGATACTGCAGGTGGAACTGAATCCGGAAGTTTTATTGTAATATTTTTATTCATCAGTCCAGCAAAAATCATGACTGATAAAAAAGAAAAAAGTATAATAGTAAACATTCCTGCCGCTCCAAAGTAACTGGAAAAATTAAAAAACCCCCACGCTCCACCCATAACAGTAATAGTGGATGCGCCATCAGCAGTTACCGTTGCAGCACCTGCCTCCTGAATCATATCTGCAATATCAGCAGGCAAAACGCCACTTAAAGTAACGGCAGTAGAAGTACTGGCACTTTGAGGCAATCCCATCAAATATGCAGCAAGTGAAACGATGGCACCTGATACCTTGCTTACATTATAAGTTTTTGCCAAAGTATAACCCAAAGTAATTGCAAGCATAATACCCATAACTGCCAAAGTACCCGCCCAGACAATCCCATTTAAGGAAATGATACAGGAAACAAGGGGAAACGTGGTTATTCCATTACCGGTCCCCAGATAAGTATTTGGTATATCACGCAGAAGTGCATTTAAAAGGACAGCTATAGAACCAGCCATGGTCAAAGGCATCAGACTAATAAAAGCATCTCTGAGAGCCAATAAATGCTTTTGAGAGCCTATTACAGCAGCTATAGGTAAAAATTTTCTTTCGATAAAGCTTACGATTGCATTCATAAAAATCCTCCTATCGTAAATAAACAGCTTAATTATCACGTTTCTGTTTTTCTGACTTTTAAAATTAAAAGAATTTCATAATCTGTTTCCAGCCATTATACAGCCTGAGCCTGAAAATAAAGCACTTGCCCCCAAGTTGTACTTTTAATTAATTCCTTTGCTTTTTTTGCAGCCTCTGCTGAATCCCCGGTAACTTCAAAAAAAAGTTTTATCCCCTCTTTTCTGCTAAAAATAAATGCAACATCACCATCATTGTAGCCGGATAAAAGTTCTTTTATATTTTCCTGCTGCATAGGACTTGAAATTGTAATCATAAAACTACTCCTTCCATTATATAATAGTGTACATTATCCTTCTTCCTGAACACTAAAAAACTGTTATTAGATACCATGCATAAAAATACACTCACACTTCCATAAAACCAAACAATTTCCAGGGTTCAATGTAATCAAGAAGCACCAGTTCATAATCCGGTATATGGCCAATCACATTCTTTCGTCCGTCATTGGGCATATCCTTTAGAACAACATGCAGCTCTCCTTTATAACGGGAATAACCGTCATTTAAAATCACAACATCTCCCTGTTTTAAATCCCTGGTATTGGCCGGGGGCACTGTCTTGTCTGCAAATGCTACTCTCGGCCAGGTGGACCGTATCATATATTCGCTGATATCGCCTCTGATCACATGCTGCCGGTCAAAGTACAGGATCTTCCTCTCTGTTTCCGTCAGCTCCTTTTCCAGGCGAAGGCCAAACATCAGTTTTCCAGGTGTTACTGAGGCACAGGCCTTTAACTCCTCCTCAGATGCATAGGCATTGGCAATGATCACATCATCAACCAGGCGGGTCGCAAGCAAATGCCGTACCTGGGCATCCACCGGCAGGCCACGGTGCATCTCCAGGGTACACAATCCCTCATTTACCGGCCATGGGCCATAGGTATTTTCATTGTTGCTGGATACGAAAGCAGCAACCTTAAGACCGTGCTTTTTCATTTCCCGATTGCAGTAATCAAAATGTTTCAGGCTGATTCCCGTATATTTCTGGGGATAAAAGTTGTGGCAGGTAATGATCCTTTCCGGAACCGGACGATGATTCATGACATTTTCCACATAGCTTGGATCAGTGCTGGCATTCAGCTCAATCTTCATCCCCTCTTTGTTATAGCTCATAGCCGCTTCCTTCATACCGTCAAACCCTTCATCCAGCCGGATTCCGTCCGCATGCATTTTCTTAAAAGGAGCAAGGTTATCATAGGTGGCCCCAAGCGCTTCAAAAACAGGAGGCGCCACATCCAGGATTATCTCCATCCCGAACTCATGAGCCGTATCGATCATATCACGAAATTCATTGAATAACTCATCTTTATTTTTATTCCCCACGCTCAATAAGCAGGTGAAAATCCGCTGAAACCCGTATTTACCGGCCAGCCGGATATATTCTTTATCCCGATCCGGAGTAGAATGCTCCGGATACAGGGAGATACCAAGTCTTCCCATCACAAATACTCCTTTCCATTTTGCTGCCCGTTTTTCCGGGCCTAAAGGTACACCCGCAAGGTGTTTCTATGTGGTTATTTCAATTATCTTTTCAAAAGGATTGTTAAATTCTCTGATATATACGACCGGGCTGCCGCTTTTGCTTACAATGGTGCTCTCAACCATAATAATCGGAGTATTCAGCTTTACATGAAGCAGGTTAATATATTTTACAGGTACCGTAGCAGGCAGAAACTTCTGTGTGACAGAACCTTCATCAATGTATCCTTTCAGATCCAAAAGCCTATTTAAGTTGTTGTAATCATTGTCATTAATCAAGCTTTGAATCAAGTAAATTTCCTCAACACTTAAAGGCTTTCCATTCTTCCTGTTTAACCGCACGATCCGGATCATTCGCTCCTCAGACCCGATCTCCAGGCAGGAAGCCACCTTTTCATCAGAAAAACAGGAGCTGAAATAGATCACATTGTAATCATAGGTATCATCCAAAGGCTTATTTAAAGTTTCTGCCGATGTGTTTTTTTTCATCAGCCTTTGGTCTGCAACAAAAGTTCCTTTATTTTTATCTCTATATAATACTCCCTCTTCCACTAGTTCATTTAAAGCATTGCGCACGGTCATTCGGCTGGCCTTATACCGGCTGGCCAGCTCCCGTTCTGATGCAATAGGGGTATTGACAGACGCATCCTTAATTTCTTCCATAAGGTCCTGTTTTATTTTCTGATATTTAGAAGCCCCCATTGTATTACCTCTTATCACATTTAGTTCTCTTTATGACGTTGTCCCTTTATAAAGTTTTCCATGGATGTAAGCATCCTGGAAATCCTTTTTTTTGAAGCCTTTTGATAAAACCAAGAGACAAGCTTATAGTTTAAGGAGTTGGAAGTACTCTCCCCCTCAAATCCCTCTCTGTAGTGAACCACAATATTTCCGTCTCTGCTGTCCTGAATCTCATAAAATATAAAATTTGTCCCCTGTGAAGTACGGAACTTTGCCTCATAGCAACTGGGGAAAACAAACTGACGGATCACCACGTCTACATGATTCTCCCGTCCTATTTTATTTTTCATCTTTTTTTCATAGCGAAAACCGGAATAAATCTGGTCTGGATTTACCTTTTTCCCTGTAGCCTGGCTGATGTCATAAGCTACTGAGGATGCCAGAGCATCGAAAAATTCCTTTGCCTCTACATTCAGTCTTTGATTTACTTCCATATGTCTCTCCTATTTATCTGATTCAAACCCGTTGTTTTTAAGCAGCTCCTGATACCAAAAACCTGATTTTTTTATGGTCCGCTTCTGGGTTTCCAAATCCAGTTCGATAAGCCCGTAACGGTTCTTATACGCATTGAGCCATGACCAGCAATCCACAAAAGTCCATACATGATATCCAATGCAATTGCTTCCTTCTTCTATCCCCTTATGAAGCCAGATCAAATGCTCTTTATAGAAATCAATGCGGTAATCATCCTGTATCATGCCATCTGTCTTGAAACGATCCTCATTTTCCACGCCCATGCCGTTTTCCGTAACCACCCATTCAATGTTTTCATAGTTGTCACGAATATTGACAGCAATGTCATACAAACCTCTGGGATAGATTTCCCAGCCTCTGTATGGATTCATCCGTTTACCAGGCATATCATAGGTATCAAAATAATATTCCGGCGTAAACGGGGCTGTTGGATTGGGAAAACATGCCTTTGCACAGACGCGGAACGGGTGATAATAGTTTACCCCCAAAAAATCCACTGTATTCTCCCGTATAATCTCCAAATCCTCCAGAGAAACATCAGGAAACACCCCGTGCGTTTGTATGATTGCAACCAGTTCCGGATCATAGAACCCCTTCACAGCCGGATCTAAAAAGCTCTTATTCTGAAACAACTCAGCAATCTTTGCCGCCTTTTCATCCTCTGGATGGGAACTTCTGGGATAGGCCGGAGTTAAATTTAAGATAATCCCGATCTTTCCTCCCTGTTTCATACCGTGATATTCCCTCACGGCAAAGGCACTGGCAAGTGCCGTATGATAGGCCACTAAAACCGCCGCTTTCGGGTCCACCTTACAGGGATAGTGATAACCTTGCAGATATCCGCATTCCACATGAACAATGGGTTCATTAAAGGTAAACCAGCGCTTAACCAGATCTCCAAATAAATTAAAGCATGTCCAGGCATATTCCTTATAATAATCCACAACCTTTCTGTTTTCCCAGCCTCCCAGTTTCTGCAACTGTACCGGCATATCAAAATGATACAGATTTACAAAAGGTTCGATCCCATTTTCCTTTAATTCCAGAAACAGGCTGCGGTAAAAATCAGCCGCTTTTTCGTTCACCTCACCAAAGCCCTGGGGAAAAAGACGGGACCAGCTGATGGATGTCCGAAAAGAATTATGGCCCGTCTGCTTCATGAGCTGTATATCTTTTTTATAATTCCTGTAAAAGGAAGAGGTAATTCCCGGGCCAATGTCTCCATGAAATTTATAGCTTTCCTCTTCATACCACAAATCCCATATATTTTTTCCTCTTCCGTCATCTTCTGCACCTCCTTCACACTGGGTAGCGCTGGTAGCGCTTCCAAAGTAAAATCCTTCCGGAAATTTAAGTTTCATATCCATATCCCCCCTATTTCCTTTTCTTTATCAGCACAACTGCACCCAACAATACAAATATCAAACCAACGGTCATATACATTGCAGGGGATGGAAGCTGAGGTGATACGGTAATAAACAAGCAGCCTATTGCGATTAAAAATACAGTCCAGCTTTTCATGAACCCCCTCCTCTTCCTTCTTTCCGTTCAAACGCGGATATCAGGTCCGTGCCAGAACTTAATTCAGTGAAACTTAAAAGCTGCCAAATCAGTTCTGGCAGGACAAGCCCTGTGAACTGTTCTGGCAGCTCTTCTTTTATGTAAGACTATTCTTCCTTCATCTTATTTGCTACCATAACAAATGGAGTCCAGATCACAAAAGCTACAAACAGGTTAAGCAACGATATCAGCGCCGCCATCACGTTTCCGCCTGTTGCCAGAAAAGCATAAATACCTGGAGGCATTACCCACGGAACAACCACAAATACCGGTGGTATCAAACCTATAGCTGTGGCTGCATAGGCAATTGCTGCACATACTGGAGGAACAATCAGCCACGGGATCAAATATACGGGATTCAACACAATCGGTATACCAAATATGACCGGTTCATTAATATTAAATACCCCCATAGGCCAGGATAATTTTGCGATAGCCTTCTGGTCATCTCTTCTTGAAAACAGAAAGATTGCAATAATAAGAGCGAGTGTAATTCCTGATCCGCCCATCTGGCAATATGCATCAAAAGAACCACGAGTCCATAAATATGGAAGGTCAGCAGTGCTGTGAGAAGCAATAAATGCTTCAATATTCTGGTTTAACGCTGTTGTATAAATACCCTCCATAATAGGTGCCAGAACATTATGCCCATGCAAACCAAAAAACCACAGAAGCTGAATCAAAAATGCCATTAAAATTACACTGAAAAAGCCCTGAGATAAACCAATAAGCGGCTTCTGAATATAAGTAAATATCATCTCATTAATTGTAGAACCTGTCAGAGTCAAGCAAAGCTGAGTCATAGCTCCTGCGAAATAAATTGCTACCACACCTGGAATAATAGCTGCAAATGCTCTGCTGACCGCCGGAGGTACAGAATCCGGAAGCTTGATTGTCACTTTCTTCTGCATCAGTTTTATGTAAATCATGGTACAGGCAAATCCCATAATCAATGCAGTAAAGAGACCACCAGAACCAGTATAGGAAGATCCCAGATAACCCCAGCCGCTTACTCCAGTCAGTACGATTCCATCTCCGCTTGCCACCACGTTTTCAAGTCCAAGACCCTTTAACTGATCCAAAGCTCCGGCAGACACACCTGGAAGAGCATAATCAAACGTAGCGCTTTGTGCCATACAGGTAACAAGACTTGAAAATGCAATAACACCTCCTGCAATTGCATTAACATCATAAGTTCTGGAAAGATTGTAACCTAACGCAAACACAAAGGCCAATCCAAGAATAACTATAGATCCAAAATACACATTGCCATTAACACTGATAATCGGACTCATGGCCTTTACAAAGCCAGTCATACCCGCTTGATTTGGCAGATCTCTTAAAAAAACATTGAGCAGAACTGCAACCGAACCAACCATTGTTACCGGCATAATGGCTATAAAAGCATCACGAACAGCAACCAAATGCTTCTGTGAGCCGATTTTTGCTGCAAATGGCATAAATTTTGCTTCCATAAATGAATTAAAAGCACCCATTATTTTTCTCCCCCTTTATTCCCTCATAATCTTCTGTAAATTCAAATCTTATCGTTTTTAACTATTTAATTTAGCCATTGCCTGATCAAGCACCTTTTCACCGTTCATTGACCCATAGGCCATCATATCAATGACAAGAACGGGTTTTGCATGATTCACTCTTTCGTTCATCTTTTTCTCCAGATAACGTACCTGAGGTCCAAGCAGTATGATATCGGCTTTTTTTGATTCTTCAACCGACTCTGCATCACCTACTGCCCATATGGTTGCTTCAATACCTTTTTTCTTTGCTGCATCCTGCATTTTTTTCACAAGCATACTTGTAGACATTCCTGCCGAGCAGACCAGTAAAATATTTTTCATATATTACCCCTTTCTGTGGTCTAGACCACTTTTTATTTCTTTTAATATACTACATCATATGCAAAAAAACAAGTAAATTATTAAATAAAAATAAATTTTTTATTTAATAATCGAAACCTCTCCCTTTTTCCATATAATTTCTCCGTTATAACGTCAAAAAAAATTGCTGTAAAGCATAACTTTTCAGTCATTTTCACAGCAACTCCTTTATTCCTGTCTTTCGCCTCTAAAAAATTGGGGGAGGTATTTTTTATGGGTCTCCAGCAATTCCTGAATGACAGCATTGGCATCGTGGTCGCTTGCACAAAGTGGATTCATGTTAAGAGCCGTCACTGCCAGATCCCGGTTTCCGGTGACAGCTGCTTCGCAGACCAGGCGCTCAAAGGTCTTGATGGTCTGTATGGTCCCGTTGATCTGGGGTTTTAGCTCGCCAACAGCAATGGGCTTTGGACCGCCGCTTGTGATGATGCAGGCGGCTTCTATCGCACTGTCTGCCGGGAGATTTGTAATTGTCCCGTTGTTGCGGACGTCTACATACTGGATATCACCGGTATTATTGTGCAGGGAGCAGATTAAGTTGCAGGCAGCATCGCTGTACCTGGCGCCGCCTCTCATCTCCAGCTGCTTTGGCTTAACATCCAGATTTTCATCCCTGTACAGTTCAAACAGTTCCTCCTCCACCTTTTTCACCACTTCACCCCGGACCCGGCCTTCCTTGAATTCCTTAAGCTCTTCTTCCAGCTGCTCCCTGGTAAAGAAATAATAGTTGTGATAGGGGCAGGGGATGCAGTGAAGTCCACGGATAAACTCCGGTGAGAACGGCAGGGTGGAAAAATTCTTCATGGAAATGGCATCCTCTGCGCCTCCGGGCAAAGCTCTTCCATGTCCTTTACAATATCCAGAATCACCGGAATGGTCCGGAATGCCTTGAATATGCCGGCTGCTCCGTTTGTCTCCTGGCCGATCATGCCGTAGCTTAAGGGAATCCGCTCATCCTTGATTCCGGCCTCTAAAAGCCCCACTCTCATCTGTGTTGTCACATAATCTGCATTCTTTAAAGCCTCCCGCCTGTCATAGGACAGAATTACCTTCATGGGAATCCCTGCCTTTTTTACCATGCGCTGCGCAAGGGCTCCTACGGTCTCCAGCTTTTCCCTTCCCTCTTCAATATCCACCAGCCAAAGCTCTCTTACAGCTCTCTTACAGGCAGTTTTTCATAACGTTTGATAAACCCTTCCACCAGCTCCGGCGTATAAGAGGAGCCGCCCCCGATGGTAACGATTTTGATCCCTTCCATAATCTCTCTCCTTTTCCTGGATTGTAATAAGCCTTCTTGCTCCTGAGATTGTGTCAGTGTGCAAGAAGGCTGTTTTTGATAAACGCTTATTTACTTTTCAATGGCATCCTTTAAATCCTTGATCATCCGGTAAAGGTTTAAGACCTCTGCCGCCTGATCCTTTGCCATCATAGCCATGGTCAGATGATCCTGGGCATGTACCAGAATGATGTTCACCTCAACAGGATTGCCCTGGGCCTCCTGCTGGATCAAATCAATCTGAGACTGATGAGCGGATCGCATCTCAGCCTCCGCCTCTTTTAAGTACTTCTCCGATTCCTCAAAGTTAAATTCCCTGGCAGATTCCATCGCCATCATGGAAAGCGATTTTGAATTTCCTGCGTTCATAATGAGCTGAAATGCTATAGCATAATTCTCATCCATGGTATATTCCTCCCCAATGTCAAATTTTCCTATATACTAGCACAAGAATTTTTCTTTTGCAAGAGAAAGTAAAAAGAGAAAAGAAAAAAATCTTAAGGCCTGCCGGAAAATGGAAGGCCAATATACCCTTTAATCAACTTTAAAGTCTGTTCCAAACCTTTCTCATGGGTCCGTTCTGTTCCATGGGAGGCATGGACTCCCGGGCCGATCAAAGCGCCCCGGATGTCATGTCCGCCCCGGATGGCACTTCCCACATCAGAACCATAGTGAGGGAATACATCAACCGCAAAATCTAAGTTTCTTTCCTTTGCAACGGCTATGAGGCGGTTCGTCATTTCATAGTCATAAGGCCCGGTGGAATCCTGGGCACAGATGGATACCTTTTTTTCATCCCCGGTTAAATCATCCCCCAGAGCCCCCATGTCCACGGCAAGAAATTCCTCTATATCCCGGGAATCCAGCTTGCGCCATATCCCACCTCTTCATAATTGCTGATCACTATTTTAAGGGTCCTTTCCGGCTTATGCCCGGACTCCCATAAATCCTTTAATACTCCCATAAGGACTGCCACAGAAGCCTTGTCATCTAAATGGCGGGATTTGATAAATCCGTTTTCCGTATGGACGAACATGGGATCAAAGCTGATGTAATCCCCAGGGGATATTTCAAGGTTCTTTACATCATCGGCGTTATCTACCAACTCATCCAGGCGTATCTCCATGTTTTTTGCCTTCCTCTCAAGAGTTTTGGCATTGTCATAGGTGTGGACGGATGGCTCTTTTGTAAGAATGGTCCCGGTGTAGGTTTTACCGGTTCTGGTGTGTATTTTGCAGTACATGCCTTCAATGGTCTCCATCATGAAACCTCCCACCGGCACAAGGGTGAGCATCCCTTCCGGAGTGATGGAACGGACCATGGCTCCCAGGGTATCCACATGGGCGGATAAGCCTAAAACCTCCTGTTTCTCTCCGGGAACCTTGATGATAAGGCCGCCTTTTTTGTTAAAAACGGAAGAATAGCCGAATTTTGCAGCCTCCTCCTGGATCGCTTTTATGACTTCCCTGGTATAGCCGCTGGGACTTGGAATATTTACGATCTTTTCTAAAATTGATGTGACATATGACATTGTCTCCATGGTGATCTACCTTCTTCTTTCTTTTTGTGCTCTTTTTACTGTGAATGCAGATTTCTGTATTGGCTTGGAGTACATCCATAGCTTCGTAAAAACAGCTTGGAGTAATAGCTGAGATGATTAAAGCCGCAGGCAAGAGCAACCTGGGTGATGCTGCCGGCAGTGTCTTTTAAAAGGCCGCGGCTGACTTCCAGCCTGTAGGAATTTAAAAAATCAATGGGGGACTGCTGCAGATACCGTTTGAAGATCATACAGCATTTGCTCCGGCATATACTGCCGGATGCTGCAATATCAGACAAGGACAGCTTTTCCCCATAATGCTGGTGAATAAAAGATACCATATCCTTCTGGACCGTTAGATCCGAACCTCCCTGGCCCGCGGTTTCCGGCGATATGGTTTCGCAGCGCTCACAGAGCCGTTTCCATAACGCAAGCATGATCCCTATTACCTCGATCTCGTAGGCAACGGCTGCATGCTCCTTTAAAAAATAAACCTGATCAAGCAGGGCTGCCGTTTCCCCTCCCTCACTGCTTAAACCGTCAAAATAAATAAATTCCATGGCCTGATTTTCCATAATCGGGACTATGTACTTCTGGAAAAGCAGCTTATTACCGGTAAATAACTGAGGGTGGAACAGGATGCAGATAAAATCACAGTCCTGGCGATTGCAGGAATAGCCATAGTGCATCTGTCTGGCATTGACCATGAGGCAGTCATCCTTTTTCAGCAAAATCCTTTTTCCATTGATATGGTAATACATCTGACCTTTTAAAATACGGATAAATTCCAGGTCCTCGTGCCAGTGGCAAAGGGCCTTCCAATCTGGATAATCTGACAACCTGTCCCTGTGGATGTAAAGGGGAATCCCCATCTGATCATAACGGACGATTTCAAAGGCATTCTGCATGACATTGGTATCCATCATCAAACTTCCCTCACTTTCTCTAAATACGATTGTTATAATAAATAAAAATAATTGTGTTAGATAAGTGGGTCTTGGTGCATTATCATTATATCATATAAATTCTAAACCGGCAAAGCAGGTTAAAAGAAAAATTCATTCGTATACAAAAATGAGGCTGGAGGAACAGAGCATGCTGTCAGATTATCATATACACACTTATTTCAGCGATGATTCCCAGTGCCCTATGGAAGAAATCGTACAAAGGGCAGTTCTTGTGGGACTTAATGAAATCGCATTTACAGAGCACGTGGATTATGGGGTAAAAACAGATTTAAATTGTGATTATGAAAATTATTTTAAAGAAATAGAAAAGATGAAAGAAAAATATAAAGGAAAACTGTCCATAAAAGCAGGAATTGAATTCGGGATCCAGACCCACACCATCCCTCTTTTTCAAAGGGATTATGAGAAATATCCCTTTGATTTCATCATTTTAAGCAATCATCAGGTAGGTGACAAGGAATTCTGGAATTACCAGTTTCAGGAGGGAAAAAGTCAGGAAGAATTTCAAAAGGCTTATTATGAGGCGATCTATGAGGTTGTACAAAAGTATAAAGATTATTCTGTCCTTGGCCACCTTGATATGATCAAGAGGTACGACACTTACGGGGAATACCCGGACAACTGTATTATGGATATGGTGGACAAAATACTCCGCCAGGTGATTGCCGATGGAAAGGGGATTGAAGTCAACACCTCCTGTTTTCGATATGGTTTAAAGGACTTAACCCCATCCAGAGAGATCCTGAAACGTTACCTTCAATTAGGAGGCCGCATCCTTACCATTGGTTCTGACACTCATAAATTTGAGCATTTGGGAGCTTACATTCCGGAAGTAAAAAGTTTGAAACAAAGAAGTAGAGGTAAACCAATAAAAAAGAGTATAGCAAACAAGCCCCTCACAAATTAGTGGGTGACAATAACTGCAAGTTATGAAAACGGACTTAGATATAACA
>JAISYJ010000138.1:0-6069 GCA_031270005.1 Hungatella sp.
GCGGAGAAATGGACATCTCTTCTGCAGAATTACGTCGCATGATTGCCAGAGGCCAATCCATAGCAGACTATGCACCGCGGGAGGTCATTGAGTATATCAGCACCCACGGTTTATATCAGGAGTTAGAATCATGAAAGATCTGATCTTAGAGTTAAGAAGTGATTTAAAGGGAAGATTAACTCCTTCCAGGTTTGAGCATACGGTCAGTGTATCATTTATTTGCACCGCATTGGCGATGCGCTATGGATATGACTTAAATAAAGCGGAGCTGGCCGGCCTGCTTCATGATTGTGCCAAGCCTTATGGAGATGACGAGATTATCAGAAAATGCAGGAAACAGAATCTTCCATTAACTGACGATGAATTAAAGGCTCCGGTAGTGCTCCATGCAAAATATGGGGCATGGCTGGCAGAGCATAAATACCGTATAAATGACGGAGAGATCATAAATGCCATCCGTTGGCATACCACCGGAAGACCGGAGATGTCAACATTGGAGAAAATCGTTTTTACTGGGGATTATATTGAACCCAGACGTGACAGGGCAATGAATCTGGCTTTTGTACGGTCTGTGGCTTTTGTAGACTTAGATGAGTGCGTTTATCAGATCCTTAAGGAAACCTTGGATTATCTGGAAGGAAAAGGCAATTTTGTGGACTCCATGTCAAAACAGGCATATGCTTATTATAAGCAGGTTCACGAAAACAAGAAGGGAGAGCAAGGATGAATCAGTCAGTTGAGATGGTAAAAACCGCTTATGCGGCTTTATCGGATAAGAAAGGGGAAGATATCAGAATCATTGATATCTGCAAAGTATCCGTAATGGCAGATTATTTTATTATTGCCAGCGGTACCAATGCAAATCAGGTTCAGGCCATGGTTGACAATGTAGAGGAAGAACTTGGAAAAAAGGGATTTGTCTGCAAACAGGTGGAAGGCTATCAGTCTGCCAACTGGATACTCATGGACTACGGCGATATCATCGTCCATGTGTTTGACCGTGAAAATCGTTTGTTCTATGATCTGGAAAGAATCTGGAGAGATGGAAAGACAATTGAAGCTGAGGATTTGGAAGATTTATCATAAAAACGGAAATTAATTGGGTAAAACGGCTTAACAGAATCTGTGAGCCGTTTTTTTCGCTACAATTTTATAGAAGCATAAAAAGAATGAAAATTATCAGCTTTATTCAGAATCGGCATGCTTTTTTAATATCTTAAAATAACGAATCAATAGATGTTTTATCCGGCCAAGAGTTTACATAATTATATTATGTAAACTCTTGGCCGGAATTATGTTTCCCATCTAAAATCTCAATGAATTCCCAAACGGAACAAACCGATAACTTTACCCAGGATTTCCACGTTGTCTACAATAATCGGGTCCATGGTATCATTTTCCGGCTGCAGGCGGTAATGCCCTTTTTCTTTAAAAAACCGTTTTACAGTTGCAGAATCATCAACCAATGCCACCACGATTTCTCCGTTACTGGCTGTTGGACAGTGTTCAACAATAATCTGATCACCCTCGAGAATGCCTGCGTTGATCATGCTGTTTCCCTTAACTTTTAACATAAAGGTCTCGGCGTTTGGGAGAATGTCAGCTGGTATGGGATAATAGTTTTCAATGTTTTCCTCTGCATAAAGAGGCTGTCCGGCAGCTACGGTTCCAAGCAGCGGAACATTTACAACCTCCCGGCGCGTCAGCTGGAAGCAATCGTCTATGATCTCGATGGTCCTGGGCTTGGTAGGATCCCTTCTTATGTATCCCTTTTCCTCAAGCGTTTCCAGGTGGGAGTGAACGGATGATGTTGATTTTAAACAGACGGCTTCGCAGATCTCCCTGACTGCCGGCGGATAGCCCTTCTTTAGAATCGTTTCCTTTATATATTCTAAAATTTCCTTCTGTTTTGGGGTAATTCTCTCTTGTGCCATGGTCCGGCCTCCTCAATCCTTATTCATTAAGTCTATAGTAACATATGTTCGAAAAAAATGCAAACCTTTGTTCGAAAAAATGCAAAACCAATTGACAAACGTATGTTCGGAATGATATGATGAGGACAGAAAAAGAACTTACGTTCTGTTTGGGACTGTTTTAGAGGAGGTATGCATATGATAAAGCAATTGATTGCACTGTCACTGGTCGTTTTGCTTGGTTCCCACTTTTTTGGTAATTCCATAATGAATGCCCTTGCCGGAGAGACGGAAGGGCCGGCGGCCGAGAAGTATTATACCAGCATTGAGATACAAAAAGGGGACAGCTTATGGAGCATTGCCGGAACGTATTTGGAAAACAGCGGAATGACCACTGCCCAATATGTGAAAGAATTAAAGAATATAAATGGATTAAAGGAAGATACCATTCACAGCGGACAGTATCTGACTGTTATCTACTTTGCATCAGAATCTGATTCAGGAGTAAGGTAAATGGGGCGACAAGGAAGCCGCTATTTTTAAATCCATTGATTTTATTGAAATTATACCTTAGAATAATAGAAGCACCGTCTGCTTAAGAGGTGTTTTTAAGCTCAGAATTATTCTTATAGTCAAAGGATTTAATATAATTATGAAGATAACTTTCGGAATTCTGGCTCATGTAGATGCCGGAAAAACCACTTTTTCAGAGCAGGTATTATACAGAGAAGGAGTAATCAGAGCTCTGGGCCGTGTAGATGCTAAAAACGCATGTATGGATCATGATGACATTGAAAAGGCGAGGGGAATAACCATATTTTCAGATATGGCCGGTTTTACTCATGGTGATGATACCTATTATCTGATTGATACTCCCGGTCATACAGATTTTTCGGCCGAGATGGAACGGGCCCTGGAGGTAATGGACTATGCGGTCTTAATGATTAACGGGACGGATGGAATTCAGGGTCATACAGAAGCCATCTGGAACCTTCTGGAGCGATATAATATTCCTGTTTTCTTATTTGTCAACAAGCTTGATGTGATTTCGGCATCTTATGAAAGAGTTTTGTCTGAGGTGCGTGAACGCTTTTCTGCCAATATTCTGGATTTTAAAAACATCAGCTTTAAGAAAGGAAGTGAAGGCACCCTGACAGACGATATCATTGAGAATGTATCTGAATGGGATGAAACATTACTTGATAAATGGTTGAATGGGGCTATTACTTTTGAAGACCTGCGGCCTGCAGTGGTTTCTCAGATTAAAAACCGGCGTTTATTCCCCTGCTTTGGCGGCTGCACTCTGAATGGGGAAGGAATAGAACCGTTTCTTGATTCTTTTTATTGTTTCACAGAAACTTCCTATCCGGTATCAGCTCCTTTTAGTGGGAGAGTGTTTAAGATCCGTTATGACAGTCATGGAGATCGAATGACGTACTTGAAGATATTAAGCGGCTCTCTCAATGTCAGGGATTCCTTATTAACAGATGAGAAGGTACATCAGATAAGGGTTTTTCAAGGGGAACGGTTTACAGCCCTTCAGAAGGCTTCTGCAGGAGATGTGGCAGCCGTTACCGGGCTTCGGACTGCCAAAGCAGGCCAGGGACTTGGAGAGTGCTGTGATACGGTAGATCCGGTACTTCAACCTGCCCTTCAGGCAAGGGTTCTATACCCGCTTGAGGTCCCTGACCGGACAATCTTACAGATGTTTTACATTCTGGAAGAGGAAGAGCCTGCGTTAAGTGTGGTATGGGAAGAGTCTTTGCGGCAGTTAAAAATAAATATCATGGGAAAAATTCAGCTTGAGGTTTTGGAACAGGTTGTTTTAGAAAGATTTCAGGTGAAGGTATCCTTTGGACAGCCTGAGATCATATATATGGAAACAATAGCGGAACAGGTTACAGGATACGGACACTTTGAGCCGCTCCGCCATTATGCGGAAGTGGCATTGAGAATAGAACCCGGTGAGAGAGGGAAGGGAATTTCATTTGAGAGTCAATGTCATGTGGACAGGCTTGGGATCAATTATCAGAATCTTGTACGTACCCATGTTTTTGAAACCGTTCATAAAGGAGTTCTAACCGGATCTGAACTGACGGATGTTAAGATTATTCTGGTTGATGGGATTTCTCATATCAAGCATACGGAAGGCGGTGATTTCCGGGAGGCAGTATACCGGGCGATCCGTCAAGGGCTTATGAAGGCCAGAAGCCTCCTTCTGGAGCCTTATTATAGCTTTGCAATATCAATTCCGGATTCCTTAACAGGAAGAGTATTAAATGACATTACAAGGTATTCCGGCCGGTTCGAAGCTCCGGTTCCGGACGGTAGCGGGAGAACGGTAATAAGAGGTCTGGGTCCTGTTGCATCTTTTATGAATTACGGAGAAGAACTGATGATAATGACCGGTGGCAAGGGAAGTATATCTATGGTATTTTCTCATTATGATATATGTCATAATCAAGATGAGGTTCTAAATCATTATCAATATGACCCAAATGAGGATACTGATAATCCTTCTTGTTCCGTATTCTGCCAAAAGGGCACTTCCTTTGTGGTTAATTGGGATCGTGCGGAAGATTATATGCACACTCTTAGATAATTGTTATTTATTATTATTTTAATCTTAACTTCCAGTTAAAGGATTGTTGATATATATTCTGAAGTCTGGAAACCTTTTTTTAATAGATGTTAAAGGAATTTTATCGTTAATTGAAAATGACAAAAAGAAAAGCGGCAAAGAAAATGAAGCCCGTTTGCTGCTTTTCTTACAACAGCGCGGAGTGACCTTCCTTTGGAGTTGTAAAGTTCGCTTAATTCCCATTGGTTTTTGTGTGTTAGTCAAACAAATAAATGATGGTAAATTGATGAAAGCACGGAATCCCGTGCTTTTTGATTACATCTTTTCGTTTCAATATGTAGGAAGAGTAAAAATAAGTAAAAAAAATAGATTTTATTGATTTCCTGAAATTTTATTGTAAATACGTAGTCTGCAGGGTTTTATCCACTTTGCTAACGAAAACTTGACAATTGTCAGATTTATACTATACTATTAATTATATGTTATTTAAAACTCTATGTGATTTTTAAAATGATAAATAAAATAAGCTTGTATTAAAGAAATAAAATAAAATTTAATTCTAGGATAACTTATTTAAAATACATTTTCTTTGAGAATTATATTTTCTTTTGACAATTTATATTTTATTATGTTAAATCACATTGAAATTTAGGTAACAGGTTTTCATCATTGAATCATAAGATTTTAGATGATTGCCATAATATAATTATAAATCAAGGAGGCTTATAACTATGGAAAATACTGGAGTTATGAACGTTGAATTAAGAAAAAGTACCAGAAAGGGTGACAATAATCAGTTAAAAAGAGAAGGATATTTATTGGGAAACATAGCTGGTAAAGGTGTTGATTCAATCTCAATAGCTGTTAAGAAAGATGTATTTAGAAGATCAATGAAAGAGTTTGGCCGGAATGGCATTTTTAAACTGGTTGTTCCTGATGGCCAGAGTTATACCGTAATGGCAAAAGAAATACACATTGAACCTGTTAAGAACGAAATCTCTCATTTGGATTTTCAAATGGTATCTTTTTCGGAAAAAATCAAACAAGAAGTGGCTATAAAAATTACCGGAGCAGAACTTCTTGAGTCAAAAAGATTGTTGATTAACAGTACCATAGATTCAATTTTACTGGAGGGCTTACCTCAGAATATTCCTGATGAAATAGTAATTGATGTTTCTAATATGGATGCTGGTGAAAGTATTCAATTTAGTGATATTAAACTTCCGGAAGGACTTACCTCAACTATTGATCCGGAACAAAAAATGATAACAGTTGTTGGCTCTAAGATACGTGAAGCAGTTGAAGGAGAGGCTGAAATCTAAGAGGAATAACGGTATTCACTTTTCGTATGAAAATATTATAAGAGCCTGATGATAAAGGTGAAAAAAGAAAGCTCTAATTTAGATATTAGATGCTTTCTTTTTTTATAACAAAAAAATTAAAAAGATAGATAGCAACTGCTAATGTCGGTTCAACTGACCGGCTGTTTCGCATCAGCTGACCAGCTGGTACAGTTGAACTGACTGATTTTATATTAGTTTGTTGGGTTTCTCATGTTTTTACCATTCATCTGGA
>JAISYJ010000075.1:0-99086 GCA_031270005.1 Hungatella sp.
TGTTACTCACAGTATTCACCGAAAAAGGGAGGTCATTGCTTTTTTATTTTTCAAAGTGGTGTAATCCTTGTAACTACAAGGTTTTATATAAAAAACAAGGTAGTAAATTTGACACTACCTAACTCAGAAGGAGGGAATCTATATGAAAAAAACTATTATGATCGTTGATGATTCAATTGTAACACGCAGTAAGATAGAGCAATTACTGAAAGGTACAAATTTTGACGTAATCTACCAGTGCAGAAGCGGTGAGGAGGCTCTGGAAGCCTATGAAAGGGAAAAGCCTGATATTTTGACCATGGATATCATAATGCCTGGAATTGATGGTATCGAAGCTTCCAAACGCCTGTTGGATCATCATCCAGAGGCAGGGATCATCATCATCAGTTCTCTTGTCTATGATGAAACACATCGGAAGGTACAGGAATTGGGTCCCAATGTTCCTTTTGTTTTTAAGCCCATTAAAAAATCATATTTTATTGAGGCGCTGGTAAAAGTAAGTGATGCAATTTCCAAAAAGTAAGATCTTTGCAACAAACAGCGCTTATATAACTAAAATAATATGTTATTCATTATTAATAAAATAAAGCCTAATGGAAAATCTATTTCTTTCGATTTTCCATTAGGCTTTATTTTATAAATTATAGATTGATCCAACTGCTGAATCATCAGAATCAAACTGGCCGGAAATGCTGTAGGAAGCCATCTGCATCCGAATCTTCATCAGTTCGATCAAATAAAGATAATCGGATTTAGCCGGTACAAGGCTTTCGCTTTCACCTTCCAACGTCTGACCTGGAAGATATTGCAGATTACTTGATACGTCCGCCAAATATCCTGAAGTTCCGGAATCACCCATATAATTCTTAACCTTCTTTACATACTCCTGGGTTTCCTTAAAAGGAGGGATTCCTCCATATTTGCTTACATTATTGCTGCCCGCATTATAAGCCGCCAGGGTGAGATCCACATTCCCTTTATACCGTTCCAGATTTTCTTTTAAATATTTAGCTCCCCCCATAATATTGCTTCTTGCATCATAAGGGTCCTCCACTCCAAGGGATCTGGCAGTGGCTGGCATCAGCTGCATCACTCCGGCAGCCCCCTTCTTTGAAGTAGCAGATGGGTTAAAATTCGATTCTGCCTTAGCAACTGCCTTTAACAGTTTTTCGGAAACACCGTATTTTTTAGACGCCTCTTTGAATATGGACTCAAGATTTTCCGGAGCCTTTACTACTGATTTTAAAATCTGCTTAAAATTCCCTTCGGCAGATGAAGCTGCCGTATATCCTGCCCGCCCTGCCTTTGCACTGGTAAGTGCAGACAGCCTTAACTGGTCTATCATTGCCAAAATTTAATCCTCCCGTCAATCTCCGGCTTTTACGGAATCCATCTTCCTGAAGTATCCACCCAATAATTGCCTACATTTGTGCCGCTTGCCATGCTTCCATCCGGATTTAAATAATACCAGATTCCTGGCTGGGTCTGTATCCAGCCCATCAGCATCTCTCCTCCGCCCGGATTTAAATAATACCATTTCCCATTGACAAACTGCCAGCCCATGAGTAATTTTCCATCCTTGGGATTCATATAATACCATCTTTGACCTGACAGGAGCCAGCCTGTCTGGTAAATTCCATTCCCGTCAAAATAATACCAGTCATTTAATATCTGCTTCCAGCTATTCCTGGGGACTCCGCCGTCCTCCTGCTCATAGGTATTTCCCTTCCATTTACCTGATATATCGCCGTCATATTCCATAATCGTATCATCGGAAGTGACATAATCCCCTTCCTTCATAGATTTCCGGTCGTCGGCAGTATAGCCGATCGCCCGGACTTCATAGTAATAAACAGCCTCCTTATCCATGTATTCAGAAAGATCCACCATATTGGTTTCTACGGAAATACGCATCTTCAGCTTATCATCTGCATACAAGGCGACCTGATACCCCGTAGCAAATTCAACCTTTTCCCATACTGCCTTTGTCTTTTTGCTGTCGCTCCATCCGGCCCTGGCTGTTCTTCCTAAAATTACTACGGGAACATAATCCACTTTCACTTCCAGGGTATTGTTATCCAGAGCTTTGGCGGAAACGAACTTCGCCCCTGTGACCTTGCACTCTGACCGGTTGTAGGCATTGGCAAATATGGTGGTGTCTGATGTCAAAAACACGCTGACCCGCTCATTCTTCCCTGCCTTCCATTTGCTGATATCCCGTTTCCAGACTACCTCCTTTACCGATACTCCGGCAGTGGTCGAGGAAATACCAGGCATCAGTATTTCTTCATTCCCATACTGGCTGTCAAACTTAAGATTCACACTTCGGATCACAACAGAATCGGCAGCATAGGACATAACAGCCGGTAAGCATATAAATGCTGCTGCCAGCACAGCAAGGAACATCGTATGCAGTTTTCTTCTTTTATCTCTCATCATTGTACCCATACTCCATCTTCATTCACTGGAAATCCATTGATTACCGTATTAACCGCCATCGTGCCATCCTGATTAAAATAACGCCACAGTCCATCGATTTTCTGCCAGCCGGTTGCCATGACTCCGTCTTCCCCGGTAAAATATGTATGCCCATTCCGGGTGAATAACCCCTTCAGCATCACTCCCTCTAAGTTCCCCTGTATGGTATTTAAATAATACCATCTTCCTGCCTGGTTAATCCAATCCTTCTGCATGGCGCCCTGGCTGTTAAAATAATGATAATATCCGTCTATGACCTGCCAGTTGGTTGCGGCAGCTCCCATGGAGGCCTCGTAGCCGTTGTCCGGATAAAAATAATACCATGTATTGTCAATTTTATTCCAGCCGGTCACCATTGCCCCTTTGGAATTCATATAATAGATATCGGAATCCAGGATAAACCAGCCTGTTACCATCTTTCCTTCCTGATCAAAGCGGTACCATACGTTATCAAGTTCCATCCAGGAATTAGCCTGAACCGTTCCATCGGCATACCGGTAGTACCACACTCCGGACTGCTGGTCCCAGCCCTCTTTTACTCCAGAAGCCGTATCGGCAATTGTGTCTGATTCTTTTCCTGTTCCATCGGATACATCCCGGTCCCTGATGACCAGTTCGTCAGACTCCACCCAACCGCTCTTCTTTCCATTCTTCAGTTCATCCTGTTTAAAGGGGACCGAACGGATTTTGTAAGAATAGGTTCCTTCCTCCGTCATATACGGATAGAAATTATAGGAGGTGGCCTTTACCTGTTCCTTTTTTAAAATAATCTTCTTACCACAATAAAGCCATAATTCATAAGCGCCTGAAGTGTTATCTCCCTTGGACCAGACAGCCTGACCGAGCCTTGTATCCTTCCAGCCCACGTCTTCCGGTTCCGCGTACAGACCCTTAACAGGCTTCGTCCTTAAGGTGACGGTCAGGTCGCTGCCATTTCGCTTTGCGCTGACATAGGAACCACCCGTGATCTTCATCTTGGCAGCCTCATAAGAGGACTTAAAATAAGCATCGTATTCATCGGAAGGGGTAAGGGTGACATTCATCCTGGGTTCTTCCCCTACGGACATATCCTTTGAGGTGGAGGTGACCCACTTCGCCTCCCTGACAGTGTACTTTTTATCACCGGAGTTCACATAGCATTCCCCATCGGTATTATTAATCTTTATGTCAGGCAAACGGTCTCCTGCCTCGATATTAAGTACCACCTTAATGCTGATTGAATTGATCGCCTCTGTTGCCATTGCTTTTTCAGGGAAGAGACACAGGCAAAAAGCTGCTAAAATAACTATTGCTAATCCCCTCTTTTGTTGTTTCATGAAATCACTCCTTTTTAATAAATACGCCTTTTTATTGCCTCATATTTATTGCCTCATATTTATTGCCTGTATCTTTCTTCTTTTCAGCTGTTCTAAAAACGTAAACTTTCTGACCATGGATTCCTGATAAGATGTCATGTCAAAGAAACGCCCTCCATACCTGTAGAAGGGTGATCCATTCTCACCTGATATTTTTTTCTTCCAAAGAATACTGGCTTTAAGCTGGTCAGATCCCCTGTCTGTTTCAAACAGAAAAGAAAAAATCTGTTCCTGTTTCAGTAAAGCATCTGATTCAAACCCAATTCCGCCTGCACTTATATCTTTTATTTTTGCAGCTATATGTAGCACTTTCCCAGCCAAATCCGCCGTTTCCAGTGTAACCGGCAGAGAAACCCTGACCTTAAGATCATGCCGCCTCTGCTCCATGCCAATCAATTCGTCAATGAAACACGGTACCTTATATAACGCATTTCCAGTCTCTCCGATTTCATTTCCGTTTACCTTTACTTTTGCCGACAAACGGCATCTGCACGTAACAAGACCCTGAACGCCGTCATAAAACACAATCACAGATTCAGTGCTCACCTTATCCATATCCGTTGTCTCAAAGATAAGTCCCAAACTGTGATTATGGGAATCAACTACCCTTGCCTCTGCAATAAAATCACCGCCAATAGAATAAACACTGGCTTTCTCACACTCAATAAACATAACCTGCTTCACCGCTTTCTTTTTCTATTATTTCCTCTGTCCCTTCGCTTAAATTACGTTCCGTTTTTTTCTCCGCACCAGGCACATAATTCAAAAAATAAAGATAAATATCCACAATCGCCTGATATAATTCCTCTGGTATCTGACTGCCAAGTTCAAGCTGGGTCAAAATGGTTGCCAGAGAATTATCCTCATAAACAGGAATACCGCTTTCAGTAGCAATTTCTATTATTTTCTCCGCCATATATCCCATCCCGGAAGCCACAATGACCGGAGCAGAATTCTTTGCTTCGTCATATTTTAATGCAACCGCTTTTTTATTCAATGTAGTTCTAAATTCTGACATCAACTGTTTTTTTCCTTTCATGAATTTTGGGAAATACCTCCACCGGAGAGGAGGGTCCCCCCCCCGCCTGGAGAGATATATGATCCGCCCGCAAATGATGCCGGTCAAGAATAGTTCTGATCCCCTTTTCCATTGAAGATTCTGATTTCTGCATCCCTTCCGGATAATAAATCTGAAGAGATGCAGCATTATCCCCATAAAAAAGAAGCAGTTTAAACTGTCCCAGTTCCCTGATATCAAATTTAATGAAAATCCTGGCTGTATGCTTTGTCCCCGCCTGAGTACTGCTTCCCTCTTCATCCGGGTCAATCCACATTTCAGAAAAGAGTTTTCTTCCATTTACTTCCAGTGGGAATGCCAGATGCAAAAGAGGTATATAAACGCTTTCATTTAAAACCATGGACTGGAGCATATTCTGGAACATCTGCTTGTTCTCCAGCCCAATGCCTCCGTCAGCACCAGTACTTAAAAAATCAGCAAACTTATCTGACCACAGATTTTTCCCTGACACCTGTTCCCAGTCTACCTGACCAAGCAGCTCATCAAACTGCTCCATTGTCACAGGTCCAAAAACCCTGCGAAACCCCTGATATCCCGTAAGCCTTGAAAAAGACTGCAAAACCTCTTCCCTGTCCCCATTTTCATATCGGGCTATTAATACCGTTAAAAGAGAAATCTTATCACGTATGGCTCCCATGTCATGGCTCCCCGCAATATAATTTCCCAGAAAAGGAAGGATTTTTCCCTTCAAAAGCGCGCTGTTGTCCGAAGTCTTCCCTTCAGGCACAGATAAATCCAGTTCTTTAAGCAGGACAGCAATCTGTTTACCTGTCTCCTTAAAAACGTATCCCTCCATATCCTTTACCGTATTAACTATATCATGAAGAATGTGCTTTCCGGAAGACATATCATTAAATTTCCTGACAAAATTTAAAATTTCTGCTTTCAGATCTACAGAAGCTGTTTCCGCCATCACATGGCGAAGCTGGTCAAATATGCCGCCGTTAAAGCGGACTGCTGATTCCGCCTGTTTCTTCATAAAAGGCAGAATTTCTTCCTCATTCATTCTTGATGCTGCAAAAAAAGAGGCGATTCTCTGCGCTGTCTCTTCTCCCATGACTCCGCCAGCCAGTATTTCTTCCCCCTGAAAAAAAATATCGGTGAAAATACTGGAAAGATCCGGTATTTTTTTTACCTGATCCAGAAATGCCCCAAAATTTGACCCGTACTGAAACGCCAGCTGCTGCTCTCCGCTTCCCCCGGATTCAGGCTTATTATCCCCTCTTGTCACCCTGGAAGTATCCACAGGATTCTGGATCGGAACTCCCTGACCTGCCTGAGGATTATTTTTGACCGGAGAATTATCATAACCGGAAAGAGGAGTTGTAACTTTCAAAATGTCTGCCATAATATGCCTCCAATTAACTGATATTTAATATTTTTCAAAAGACTGATTAAATTACTATTATTTTTTCAGCAGGCCATACCGATAAATATATATACTAAACTAGACAAGGCGGTGTAAATATTATGGATAACGGCATGGAAAATATGCTTGATATGTATCTTTTTGAAACCAATTCCCTTCTGGCACAATTGGATGAACTCCTGATAGAAGCAGAAAAAGCGGATAATTTTACAACGGATGATGTGAATGAAATCTTTCGCATCATGCATACAATCAAGGGTTCTTCCGCTATGATGGAATTTAACTCACTGATGCAAATCGCCCATCACATTGAAGATCTGTTCTTCTTTATTCGTGAAAATGGTCTGGATTCTCTTGACGATTCTCACAAAAATACACTGTTTGACCTTATGTTCCGCTCTACCGATATGTTGCGCGCCGAAGTTTCAAAAATAGAAAATAGCGAGCCGCTTAGTGATAATGTCGACAATCTGACACAGGAAATTAATAGTTTCCTGAAAAAAATCAGCGCAGCGCTTTCCACAGCAAAAAACAGGAAAGAGGATAAAACATCTCCCGAAACAGAAAAATCACTGGTGGCTTCCCCGTCCCCGGAATCCACCTCATTCAATCTGGAAAAAGTACGGCTGGAGTTGTCCTGTTGTCCAAAAGATGATAAAAAGGCTTTCTTTTTAAGGGTTTTCTTTGATGAAGGATGCGGAATGGAAAACCTGCGCGCATTTATGCTTGTCAACACTCTGAAAGACTCTGGTCTGGAATTCAGTTATTATCCGGAAAATGTGGAGACCGACAGCCAGAGCAGCGCCTCCATCATAGAAAAAGGTTTTTTTCTGGCATTTGATTTACATAAAGATGCAGAGATGGCTATTTCACAAATCAACAGCTTAAGCAATATCCGCTCCTATGAACTGATTGAAAATACCCGCTCTGAAACAGAGACTCAAAATGTTTCCAATCTCTCTGCCTCTTCACCAAAAGAGAATGCAGGTGTCTCCAGCGCCCCAGCAGCAGCAGGGCATCAGATGTCAAGCAAACAGAATCTGATCAGTGTAAACCTGACAAAACTGGATAATCTGGTCGCTATCGTAGGGGAGATCGTGATTACGGAATCCATGGTGACGTCTTCTCCTGAGATTCAGAATTTAAAGCATCTGGACAGCTTTTTAAAAGCTACCAGGCAACTCCGCAAGTTGACCGATGACTTACAGGATATTGTTATGTCCCTGCGCATGGTGCCCGTATCCGGCGTATTCCAGAAAATGAACCGGATTGTCCGTGATATGAAACAGAAACTGAAAAAGGATGTCTGTCTGACCATTATCGGTGAAAATACTGAAGTAGATAAATCCATTGTAGACAGCATTGGAGATCCCATCATGCACATCGTCCGTAATTCCATGGATCACGGAATCGAGGAAACTGCCGAAGAACGGATTGCCGCCGGAAAAGAACCTCAGGGAGAAATCATTCTTTCCGCAAGCCATACAACCAATGAAGTAATCATATCCATCAGTGATGACGGACGGGGAGTCAATCCTGCCGGAGTTATTGCAAAAGCAAAGAAAAACGGCGTTCTGACAAAACCAGAGAGTGAATACACCCACAAAGAAATTCTGGGGCTTCTTCTTGCTCCCGGTTTTTCTACCAATGAAATTGTTACCGAGTTTTCCGGACGGGGCGTTGGAATGGATGTGGTCAAAAAAAATATTGAAAATATCGGCGGTACAATATCCATTACCAGTGAATTGGGACAGGGAATGTGTACCACTTTAAAAATCCCTCTTACCATGGCAATTGTAGACGGAATGGAAATTTCAGTTGGAAAATCTGTCTTTACGATACCTATTGCCAATATTCGCCAGTCCTTCAAAGTAAAAAATGAAGATGTAATCTATGATACGGAAGGCAATGAAATTATCCGGTGCATGGAACAGTTTTATCCAATTGTCCGGGTTCACAGAATTTACAGCATTGATACGGATATTATGAATATTGAAGATGGAATCCTTATCTGGGTGGAATCAGGCGACAAATCCTACTGTCTTTTTGTAGACGACCTTTTAGGAGAACAGCAGGTAGTTGTGAAACCCCTTCCTGTTTTCTTAAACAGCTTCAATATTAAGGATTCAGGAATCAGCGGATGCACAATCCTCGGTGACGGCAGTATCAGCATCATATTAGATATTTTAAATCTGTATACCGCATCCACTCATCAATATTAATTTGAAATCGGAGGAATACCATAATGCCAGCAGAAAATACACAAAAGCCTGTTACGGAAGAAAACGCTTATACATCAGAAGGTTACATTTCTGAAGAAAACCTGGAGCGTTACTTAACTTTCCGCACAGATAACCTTACTTTTGGCGTAAGTACAAATTATATTCTTGAAATTATTACCAATCATACCATTACTCCTTTGCCAATGATTCCCGGATATGTAAAAGGAATCATTAATTTAAGAGGCCAGATCGTACCGATTATTGATATCCGTTTAAGGCTTGGAAAAGCTCCTATCGAATACTCAACCACCACCTGCGTCATTGTACTGGATCTGGATTCCGTGCTGATCGGAATTATTGTCGATGCCGTTGAACAGGTAATAGACATTGATTATTCCAGCATATCCCCCGTTCCCGCAAATAACAGGGAAGAACTGGTAAGCGGCATGATATCCATGCCGGACAGTCATGTGATTCTGCTTCTTGACTGTAAAACTCTGATTAATAACTCATAAAGGAAGACATTGCCATGCTTACACTAACACAACAGGACTTTACAAGGCTCGTTCAGTTCGTAAAAAAGAATTATGGAATTGACCTGACAAAAAAAATGCAGCTGATTACAGGCCGTTTATCCAATACGCTGATCGCCCAGGGCTATACTTCCTTTACTGAGTATATTGACCATATAACTTCATCCGGTCATTCTGCGGATCTGGAAATCATGCTGAATAAACTGACTACAAACTATACTTATTTCATGAGAGAGGAAGCTCATTTTAACTTTTTCCGGGATACTATCCTTCCCGGGCTGTTAAGCACGAAAAAAAACAAAACTTTAAGCATCTGGAGTGCCGGCTGTTCTTCCGGCGAAGAGCCTTATACCATTTCCATGATTATCAGGGAAACCCTGGGTGCACAGGCTGCACTCTGGGACACCCGGGTTCTTGCTACTGATATTTCCCAAAATGCCTTAAATTCTGCAAAGGAAGCTGTCTATGAGGCAGATTCTTTAAAGAATCTGCCTTCTGCCTGGAAATCCAAATATTTTGTCAAAATTGCAGAACAGGGAGTCTACTCTATTGCACCTGCCATAAAATCAAATGTTATCTTTCAAACATTTAATCTGATGGAGCCAATCCATTTCCGGCTTAAATTTGACGTTATATTCTGCAGAAATGTTATGATCTATTTTGATCAAAACACCAAAGATGCTTTAATCCAGCGTTTTTATGATGCAACTGCAGCGGGAGGATATCTTCTCATTGGACATTCAGAAACAATTAATAAAGAAAAGACTTCCTACAAATACTTAATGCCTGCAACATACCGAAAAGAATAATGCCTATCCTGTAAAATCTGTTTGCCGGTATGCCGGCAGATGGATTTTATACTATACAGGTTTATCATCAGAGTGAAGGATAAGCATAACGTAATTTTGATATCTTACATTGAACAAATCTGAATATATCCTGATTATTTAACAGAATGGAGTAGCTTATGAACGAAAAAATCCGAGTTTTGGTAGTTGACGATTCTTTACTTTTTCGCCAGACAATGATGGACCATCTATCCAGGAATCCCCGGATAGATGCTGTTGGATATGCCATTGATGCATTTGACGCAGAACGGAAAATTCCTTCCTTAAAACCTGACGTTGTCACCCTGGATGTGGAAATGCCCGGATTAAACGGCATTGAGTTTTTAAAAAAACTTCTTCCAAAACATCCGGTTCCCATCATTCTGGTATCGTCTCTTAATTTAAATGTATTTGAAGCGCTTTCTGCAGGTGCAGTGGATTTTGTAAAAAAGCCTGATATGTCTTCCGGTAATACGGTCAGTGCATTTTTTAATATCCTGACCGGTAAAATATCCATTGCCTCCCGAGCCCTTGTTAAGACACATTTTACTTCTCCGGTCTCATCTGTTTCCATGAAAATTCCGGAAAACGGAAAACCATTTCCTTTAAACACTTATAATACAATCATTGCAATTGGTGCTTCCACCGGAGGGACAGAAGCTACCCTTCAGGTCTTAAAAGACCTTCCGGCAGATACTCCCGGCATCGTGGTTACACAGCACATGCCGGAAGGATTCACAAAAATGTACGCAGAACGTCTCAACCGTCTTTGTCACATGAGCGTAAAGGAGGCTCAGAACGGAGATATCATAGAAAAGGGGAAAGTTCTGATCGCCCCGGGCGACCTGCAGATGAAAGTTGCCCGTTCAGGAAGCCACTATATGGTAAACTGTATTCCGGGAGAAAAAGTAAGCGGACACCGTCCCTCTGTTGATGTGCTCTTTAAATCCGTAGCTACGGCAGCAGGGTCTTCCTCTGTGGGAATCATTCTTACTGGAATGGGACGTGATGGAGCGGAAGGACTTCTTGAAATGAAAAAAAGAGGAGCATATACCATCGGCCAGGATGAAGAAAGCTGTGTTGTCTACGGAATGCCTATGGTCGCCTATAATATTGGAGCCGTTGCCCTCCAGGCTTCCTGTTCCAATATTTCGAGTATATTATTAAAACATCTGTATTCTCTATGATTTAAAGAAATTATAGATCCAGAAGTTAATTTTTTTTCAAAAATGCCGATATTGTAGGTATAGAGAAAAACGATTATATGTTTCATCTTCCAGAAAGGAGTAATTCCATGCGTATTTCATCGATCTATCTCAGTACGCTGTATCATACATCAGCCAGCCGACAATATCAGGAACAGTCCGGAATCGTCACTCCGGAATCTCAAAAAAATAATTATGATGAAATCACTATCCGTTCCGGATCTCTGGAAGCAATGGATTTCAGGTTCGCAGAGAATTTAAAAACTGCCCTTATAAAAGACATCGGCCGGCCGGTTTCCCAGGAAAAACTGAACTCCTTAAAACAAAAAATAAACGATGGCACTTGGCAGGTAGATGCCGGTAAGATTGCAGAAAAAATCCTTCTATGCAAAGGAGTGGAAAGCTATGAATGATTTTGTTGTTGTAGTTGAAGAATTGATCCATTTATTCCAGGAGCTTATTCATATTGAACAGACAAAGCTGGAAGCCACTTCTAAAAACAGAATCACATATGTGGAAAGCTGTATGAATCAGGAACAGGCTGCTATATTAAAATTAAGAGGCCTTGATAAAAAGAGAGAGACCTGCCAGGAAAAACTGGGCTGGAAGAACAATACGTTCAGCCAGATTCTTTCCAGAACATCAGGAGCAGATTATCATCAGTTAAAAAAGCTTTTTGATTCCCTCTCCTTTCATGTCCGCCAGTTTCAGGACTTAAATGAAAGCGCCCGTTCCATGATTGAAATAAAACTTCATATGATAAAAAAAGAGCTTGCCACTGTTCCTGAAACAGCAGATTCCGATAACAGGAAATGGGAGGGACTATTATGACACGATCAACTTTTTCCGGTTTTACCATTGCCCATCTGGCCATGAATGCCAGCATGCGCGCTCTTGATGTGACCGGACAGAATATAGCAAATATCAACACAAAAGGTTATACCAGACAACAGCTTGATCTCGTAAGCCTTAATTTTAAAGGCGGAGATTTTGTAAGCGGTGGTCCTGGCTCAAAAATAGGTTACGGTGTTGAAATCACAGGAATATCACAAATCCGGGATCCTTTCCTGGATGTTCAGTATAGAAACCAGATTGCCAAAGTCGGCACTGCCGATGCCCGCCAGGGTACTTTGGACCAGCTGGCAGATATTTTTGATGAAACGAATAAAGATGGCCTGAAAAAAGCACTCAGTGATTTAAGCAGCAGCCTGGATCAATTATCTTCCAAAGCAAATAATGCTGAATTTGACAGCATTGTACGTTCCCGATGCCAGGTTCTTCTGAATTATATTCATCAGAAATCCGATGAGCTTCAAAGCGTTCGTGAGGAAACCATAAGTGGGTTGGAAAAAACAGATATTCCTGCACTGAACGGCCTTCTTTCTGATATTGGGGAATTAAATGATGCAATATGGAAAAGTCAGGTCCTTGGTAATCCTTCCCTTGAACTTCAGGATCAGAGGAATTTAAAGCTGGATGAACTGGCTTCTTATATTCCAATCAGCGTTTCCTATAAAGAAGTTTCCATTGCCGATGGCTTAAGGCTGAGTTATCCGGTTGTTAAATTCACAGGTTCTGATGGCATGACGTATAATCTCACTGCCGGAGAACATGGGGAAAATTCTGCATCTTTCTCTGCAGACCGGAATAAAGGCATTGACGGTAATTACAATGGGACTGTGTCCATATCATTAATCCCTGCCAGTGATTTTCCTTCCAACACAGATGTCACTCCCTTGAAAACAGACATTACCAGTTATCTCAAAGAAGGGACGTTAAAGGGTCTTGTGGATATATTAAACAAATCAGGGGAACTGGACAGTCCTCCAACAGATTATAGAGGACTTGGATATTATGAAAGATCCTTTGACGCTTTTGTTCAGTCCTTTGCCCAGACTTTCAATAAACTGAATACCAACACAGTTCCATATACAGGAGTCTCTTCCTTTCCCTCCAATGGAACAGTGAAAGAAATGATGACTTCAGGTACTGAAAAAGCAGAGTATACAGTCAGCTTTTTAAACTCTTCAGGAAATTTCCTGAACAAAGAAAAAATTTCCATTAATGGTCAGACTTATACATTCGGAGATGGAACAGGCGGTACCATCGAAATCGGCTCTGATCTGGAAACCAGCCTGATTAATCTGGCTGCTTATATGACTGCAAATGCACCTGATGTGGCAGTAAACGGTACAAACACTGCAGGGTCCTGGACTTATGATCCCTCCACCGCAAAACTTTCATGGACCAGCAATTTGCCCATGGCAACTGGAACTGACATTACAGCCGATAGTATAAACCTAACTTTTGCGTATAAAGCAGACCCCTTCAATATTAAAAATTTTGACTTATTTAAAACTTCTGACGGAAGCAGGACCTTTACGGCAGATAACATTAAAATTTCAGATGACTGGATGAACAACAGCGTCCACATTATTTCTTCCCACGATGAAAATGCCGGCTCCACAGCAAATGACAATATAATAAAAATGTTAAAGTCGCTGTCCGATGAAAGGGACTTCAAATATGAGTACACTTATCTGGACCAGACAGGCAAACCACAAACCGGATATATTAATTTCTACAACGGAAATTATCTCCAGTGCTATTCCAATCTGGAAAATATACAGGGAATTGACAGTTCTGCCAACAAGGCAATCCTGACAAACCACATATCCGTCCTGCAGCAGACATCCAACAGCAGGGATTCCGTATCCGGAGTTTCACTTGATGAAGAAGGAATCAACCTGATGCAGTACCAACGGTCATATACGGCAGCTGCCCGTCTTATGACAACTCTTGACGAAGCGCTGGATGTATTAATCAATAACACCGGCATTGTTGGCAGATAGGAGACAATAGAATGAGAATTACGACCAATGCAATTTTGAGGGATTATAAAAGCAATCTTGCGGCAACTATTGATAATCTGAATTTATCCAGGACACACGTTATGACCCAGCGCAGTTTTAACAGTGTTGCAGAAGATCCCGGAGCAGCAGCAAGAGCTTCACAGCTTCACCGAAAATATTATAAAGTACAGGATAATTTAAGCATGCTGACAGATATTCAATCCCGTCAGGACGGTCAGGAAGGTTCTCTGACCCAGATATCCAATATTGTAAAAACAATCAGTGAAGATTACAATGTGCAGGCCATGAGCGGAGATAAACAGACCATGGAAACAAGACAGACCTATGCTTCTGCAATCCGGCAATATCAAAAGTCCATGGTTTTAAGTCTGAATTCCACCTACGAAGAAACCTTTTTATTTGCAGGAGCCGATGGAAAAAATGCTCCCTTTGAATTATCTTCCGATGGAAGCGTCCTTACTTACCGTGGAATCAATGTGGATGCCGAGAAGGGCACTTCTGATCATGCCAGCCTTACTAACTTGTCCAACGAAACTCTTTATGTTGATTTAGGAATGGGGCTGGCTCTTGATGAAGCAGGTCAGGCAGTTCCTTCCAGTGCATTTAATATGTCCCTTCCAGGCATCAAAGCAATCGGATATGGAAAAGACAAAGATGGCATGAGCAACAATGCAGTTGTCCTGGCAGACCAGCTTGCTGATTTGCTGGAAGCAGAAAACTTTGATACAGAAGCTTATGGAAAGCTTATGGATAAATTTAAAAATGTTAGCACAAATATATTGAATGGAATTACTGATCTGGGAGTTAAATCAGAATTTCTTACCACAACAAAAACACGGCTGGAAGACAGCAGTATCTCCCTCCAAGAACAGATGGAAAAAGTGGAAGGAGTCGACACTGCCGCTGCTATTACTGACTATATGTGGAATCAGTATGCGTACAATGCAGCATTAAAAGTTGGAACCAGTATCCTGTCACCGTCTTTTATTGATTTTATGAAATAAAATTGAAATGAGGTGTCTATATGGAACCGCTGATTAGAATAACAACCGTTCCTATTAAATATGAATTAAAAATTGAAAGAGCGAAATTAGAATACAACCGTTCTGTCGCCCAGCTGGAAACCAGAAGGCTAAAAGGACAAATGTCCATGAAAAGCCGTCAAATTAAGGTGCATATTGATACCTATGACGCCCGTAACTCTGTTTGTCCCACTACCATGGAGAAGGTACGTCAGTCAGCTGCTGAAGGAAAAGCTGCTGCGTCAGAAGCTGCCGCGACTTATGCAAAGGAGGGTGCACTTTTGTTAGATTCTGAAATTCCTGATCCACTTGACCAGATTATCAGCCAGCGCGCTCAAATGCCTTCCGGAGATTTTGGATTACAGTTTCTGCCAGCTACAGGTCCTGATCTGGAATGGTCTGATCCTGATTTAAATATCCAATATCAGATGGATAAACTGAGTTTTGAATTAAAAGTTGCAAAAGGAGATGTGGAATTTATTCCTGGTAAAGTTGAATTTTCCACCACGCAAATGCCTGATGTGAAAATTGAATATCTGGGCAAACCGATTTATGTTCCTCCAAGTGCAGCAAATTTATTTCACCATGATCCGGTTGATTTGCTTGCCTGACCGGGAGGGAGGTTACTATGGAAATCCATACACAATACTTTGGTCCTGTTTCCTGCTCTGAAAAAGAGTTAATCCATTTCGCTGATGGACTATTTGGTTTCACTCATTTAAAATATTATGTTCCACTGGCCTTTCATGATAACAGCGATACTTTGATTTGTTTACAGTCAACAGAAGATTTTAATATATCATTTATTCTCATGAATCCGTTTCAGTTGTATGAGGATTATATGCCGGTATTATCCCCAGAAGATAAAAAGCGTTTAAGAGTCACCCATAAGGAATATGAAATTTCCTACTATACAATCTGCGTTATCCGTGAATCCATGGATGAAAGCACGGTAAACTTAAAATGTCCTGTCGCCGTAAATATTAAAACCAGAGAAGCCAGGCAGGTAATACTTGATAATCCCCTTTATCAATTTCGTCATCTGATAAAAGATTTTGCCAAGAAGGGAGATTAAAATGCTGATACTTCAACGTAAAAAACAGCAGTCAATCACCATTGGTGATGGTATATCAATCACCATTCTGGACCTTGGAAATGATTGGGTAAAATTAGCCATTGAAGCTCCAAAACATGTTCCAATTTTACGCACAGAATTAATAGAAGCTGCATCCGCTAACCAGGAAGCGGTTTCTGTTCCTTTCCATGCTGGTTCCTTATCCAAAATCAAAGATTTCATCAATGAACAGAAAAATGGCGGAGATACCTGATTTATTTTGGTATTTCCGCTTCTTTTTTTTCTTTTTTCCTTTTTAATTTTCTCTCCCTTATTCTAATATCAATTTTCCTTATAAAAGATTTTTTTTCTGCATACTTCTGGAATTTTTCTTTTCCTATAAGCAGAATATACCGCATCCCATACCGTTCAAGGCGCATCAGCCAAAAAAAGGGCAGTAAAACGCCAAAACTTTCCAGTAACGGATAAATTGTTTCCATATAATTTCTATCAGGAAACAGCCATTTTATCATTCTTTTATATGTTTCCGCTCTTCTGTTTCTCTCATAACAATCCGCAACTGTTTTAATCAGCGGCAAAAAACCGGAACTTACTTCCCTTCCTTCCACACCTTTGGTTAAAATATAAGATTCCATGGCATCATATATTTCTGTATGTTCCATTCCAGCTCCTATACCAAACCATCGGATAACCAAAAATTCAAATCGTTCTGCAAATTCTGCTATTTTTAATTTCTTTAACTTTTCATAAATATATGGCCAGGAAAATACTTCTGCATATTTTTTATAAAACATCCAGAAATCCAGAATCTGGCTTAAACTGATTTCCCCTTTAGCATAGGAATCTGTCAACCTGCACATAAGAAAAAGATAATACTGATCCGGATTTATCTCCCGTACATAACCATATCTTTTCCCTTTTACAAAAGCAGTCAAAAGACTTCTGTAAAATTTTCTCATAGGTTTGCTGAAAAACAGGTCACAACTAGAGCAAAAAACCAGAATTCCAGGAATCTGATAATAAAAATTCCCAGTCTCTCCAGATTGATGTTCTTCAAAGTCCATGTTCTTCAGTCCATTTTCAATTGCTTCTATATTCTTTTTTTCTCCGCCAATTTCAATAAATTCCATACAGCACATTTCCTCAATTGGATAAAATGATGCCATATATGAATATCTTAAAACAAAACTGTTTATCTTATTTCTTTCCAAAAAAGCCAGAACCTGTTGTTCTCCCTTTTTTAAATTGCTGGCGCGGGAAACAGCTTCCCTGTATTTCTCAAAAAAACGCTGACGCACTGCCCGAGGAACCTCTTCTTCAAGCCCCATAATTCCATAATAAGCTACGTGAGCCACATGATGAAAATCAGCCAGATGAAAAAGTTTTTCCCAATCCATCCGGCGCAATGGTTCAGAAGATGGTTTTTGATTTAATACAGAAGACAACAACGCCATTAAATACCGTTCCTCATATCCTTTACTCATTCATTTTATCTCTCCAAAAATCTTTCTGTCATTTTTTAGAATAGCCTTAATTTTACCAGATATTATTCCGATAAATATAATAGACTTAAAACTGCTGTTTTAATATAGAAAAGGTGAATTAAATGAAAAAAAAACATTCTGTCCTGTTACGAACCTTGCTGTTAACAGCTATTCCATTTACTATAATTTTTGCTTTCACTATTCCGGTCGGGGGAGAGGTTCCTGCAGTCTCTTATGATTCTTCTGCCGCAGTCAGCCAGGAAAATCCAGAACCTGTTGATATTCCTCAGGAAGGAATTTATGACGTCATGCTGGACAGTGTTTGCGGTCCTCTCACGTATTACAACCAGACAGACGCCCGCTGGGGGAATTATCTGTATGGCGGACAAGATCCTCTTTCTATCTACGGATGCGGCCCTACTGTTATGGCTATGCTGATTACCAGTCTCACAGGAAACCATCTACTCCCCACAGACCTTGCGCGGTGGGCTTCATCCAATAAAAGCTGGTGTCCCGGAGAAGGTTCCTACCATCGGCTGATATCTGACAGCGCCTCCGCATACGGGCTGACAGCAGAACCGTTAAAAGATTATACCGCTCATGGAATCGAAGATGCCTTAAATTCCGGATATTTAATCGTTGCCCTTATGAATAAAGGGCATTTTACTCAACAGGGTCATTTTATTATCATTACCAGCTTTACCGAAGAAGGAAAATTCCGAATCGCTGACCCAAATAATTATGACCATACACTGATGGTGTGGGAACCATCACTGATTTTACAGGAATTGAAATACCGTTCCTCAAATGGAGGTCCTTTATGGAAAATTATTCCCTATAATAAGAATCCTTCCCTGCCAGACGGGTACTGATTAAACGATCTGCCTCAATCGTCCGCTTTAGGACTGCCCAAAGATCTTTTCCTTTTTCCACAAGCTTTTCTGCATTGGGGCTTAAAGGTTTTTCTCCCTCATTTCCTTTCTGCCACTCTCTTACCCGAAAAGCTTCTGCTGGAGACAGCGCTGATATCAGATATTTCATATTCCTGTCATGAATATCTGCCTGGTCCATCTCCTCCTGGCGCATTCCAAGAAGCATCTGAGCTGACGTCCTGTCATTTCTGGACAGTGACTCACCAATCTCACGGGTAATACATTCAATTTCCACAATACAACTATATTTATTCTGCATTTCTTTTAAAATTTCAAACAGCATCAAGTCTTCCATATTCTCCCACCCATGATTTCGTTATTTAAAACGGCTGGAGGAAATTTGATTTCCTCCAGCAACATTTTAACTGCTTAACTGTTGCGCTTCTCTAAAAGCATCCTGCAGATCAACAATCAGAGGCCTGACTTCCGCTATTACGGATAAATTCCTTCCCGCCCTTATCCGGCTGAATTCATAGAGAAAAAAATCATACATCCGTCTTAATTCCACGCTGATTTCATAATTTTGATTCAAAGTGTCCTTTAAGTAAGTAACAATATCCACTGCCCGCTGAATAGACTGTTCAAAAAGCTTATATTCTTTTTTCTCCAATGCCAGTTCCGCCCTGGTCAGCCGTTTAAGCAATTCATCGTAAAGGAGATTAAGCATCTCACCTGAAGTCATTGTATTCACTGTCTGTTCTTTATAATGCCGGTATCCATAACTCATGATCTGCACCACCGTTCCTTATCAACCAAATGCGCTCTGCAACCAGCTGCTTTGAGAATTCATCTGAGAAATCAAAGTTTCGAGATTCGTAAACTGCTTGATATAACGGTCTGTCTCTGACGATAATTGATCCTGTAAACGAGAAACAGCAGAATCTATGCTGTCCATGGACTTTTGGAGATAATTTGTCAGTATACTGGTAGGAGCATAAACAGAACCAGCTTTTTCAATTAAAATTCCCTTTACAGAACCTGTTGTAGAAGCATAATTATTTGTAATCGAAGAAATCCGTGCCATGACGCCTCCCTTTTCTCCTGTCAGGGAATCAGCTGTTTTTGTAAATAACTTCTGTAAATCGTCAGGACTGGATTCAAGAGCTGTACGGAATTTTGTTTCATCAAATATAAGCTTTCCATTATCACTGTAAGTGGCACTTGTGGAAATGCCGAAAGATTCCAGCATATTTTTATCTGCAGAACCGCTTTCAAAAATAAAACGCATACTGTCTACAAGCCCTCTTAAATCAGTATCATTAAAAAGAAGCCCTTCTTTCGCTTTTTCTTCCCATTTTGTAATTTGGTCTTCTGACATATCTTCTTTCTGCTCATCTGTCAGCGGAGAATAACTTCTGTTTGGTTTGGCACTCACCTGATCATTAACCAGTTTTATTATATCATTATAATCCTTAATCATATCTGACACAGCAGACACAATTTTATCTGAATCTGCTTTGGCATTAAAAGTAATCGCCTGAGTTCCTGCAATCTGGTTCTGGTTTTTGTCATATCCAAACGTGCCATTTACAATAATATTCAATCCATCTAAGGTAAAAGTATTGGTGCCTCTGACCAAATCCACTTCACTGCTGGAATCATCATATTTTACTCTGACAATAGCATCCTGTCCACTGGTAATCGTATAATCACTAGTTTCCTTTCCAAACAGCAGTTCGGCATCTCCTGAATCAGTCAAATTTGGATCAAGGCGAAAGTCAATGCGCCCAGAAGCTCCATCTTCTTTGGATTTTATGACAATCTTATCTGAATTGGTCATATAACTCATAGTAACGCCTGCATCAGAAGCATTTACTTTATTTACAATATCACTCAGGGAGCTGGTATAAGAAAGCCCCTCAATTTTTGTGCCGTTAACAGTGAGATTCATCTCTCTCCTGCTTACATAATCTTCCATCTTTGTCTTTAAATCACTTACAGTATCACCATTTGCATTAAAGTGGTCAATTGCTTCATTAACACTATTTAAAACCGAGTCTGACAGCTTAAAAGCAGAGGATATCTCTTTTTTTAACGCTTCTGCATCCATTCCGTCTGCCTTGTTTCCCAGATTATTAATCAATTCCAAAGCCTTAATGGAACCGGAAAAATGAGTAGTCTCATAATCTTCTCCATATAACTTAGAATATTCATTTAATTTATCTGTGATTTTCTGATTTATTCCATTTAATCCGGATTCTGCAAGAGATGCTGAAACATTCACACGGTTGGATTCTCCAGCTATTACGTTCAGGGCTCCATCCTTTCCCAGGATTCCCGCACTTGCATAGGAAAGTTCCAAAATAGAAGAATCATCGTCACCGCCTTCTGGCTTTGTCGTCTTAAATTTCAGATGATAGCCATCCATACTGCTTCCTCCGACAGACACCTCAATCCTGCCTGTTCCAAATTCTTTATTCAGTTTTTTCTGCAAATCATCTTTTATATTTTCTAAAGAAGCCTGAGCATCGCCGGAAACCAGCATGGATTCCACGTCTGCTGCATCACCAAACTTTATGGCTCTCGTTGTTCCATTATAAGTAAAACTTATGCTCTTCCCTGCAACCTGCTGTACAAAAGAATGATTTTCAACCATCTTCTGATTGTCCTTAAATTTTGTTGATAAACCGGAGGATGTAATTGTCTTATCTGATTCTGACAACTTACTGAAATCATCAACACCAAAAGCTGCAAGTGCCTTACTGCTCCCACCTGCAAATTTTACCGTGTTTCCTGCAGTATCAAGGGATAGAAAATCCAAAGTAAAGGGTGTTCCCGCCGGGTCTGCAGGGTCAGATGGATCTGCTTTCACATCAATAACATCTGCCAGTGACTTTCCGTTTTCAATGGAAATCCCCTGAAGAGCCTGTTTAATAGAAGCCTGCGCACTTGCCCCATTGGAATAATCACCGCCGCTTAAACTGACTGTATAGGTGTCTGCACCATATTGAAAAGAAAGATATCCTTCCAGAGCACTGACTGGCTTATCCTCTAAATCGATACTGCCGGTCTTAAGCATCCGGTCAGACGCATTGCCGACTGTCGTCATGCTGGCATTCTTTGCCATCTGTTTTACTCCCACAATGGACATGGTATCAGCAAGGGATGAACTCCCTGAAACACTGACATATTTGCTGTTTTCACCCACTGCCGTTATGCTGCTCTTCGCCCAGAACGAAGAACTGGAAAGATTCGTTGCCGGGCTTGTATAAGAAGTGTACTTTCTCGCAAATTCCACCAGTTTAGAACTAACAGACCGGTAAGCCTCCTGCTTCCATGCAAGAAGCTGTTTCTGCTGCTGCTGCTTCGCAATCTTTACTCTTGTCGAAGAAGTCATCCCCTGGATTAAAGTATCCCTGTCCAGACCACTGACCAGACCGCCGTAACCTTGTAGAGAGGACGCACTGTTTGTTGTACTGCCTGTAAGGCCTGTAATTGATGCCATATCATTACCCCTTTCTGTGAAATATTGTTACAAACCGTTTTTCCATCAAAAACCGTTTTTTTTTGTGGTTTCTGCTATACTTATTTATCGACATATTGTATACTTAAGATAATAGTATTATTTCAATTTATGAATGGAGGAAACAACGTTGTCAACTGTAATTGCTGTTACAAATCAAAAAGGCGGCGTAGGCAAAACAACCACTTCCTGTTCTCTGGCCTGCGGTCTTGCTCTGCATCATAAAAGAGTTCTGGCAGTGGATTTGGATCCACAGGGCAATTTAGGCTTCAGCCTTGGCCTTGAAATCGAATCAGGAGCCACCATTTACGAAGTATTTCATGGAACAGCCGCTCTTCAGGAAGCAATCCGACCTTCCAGATATTGTGACGTTATATCTTCCAATATCCTCTTAAGCGGTGCAGAACTGGAATTTACAGGAAAGCAGAGAGAATGTATGCTGAAAAATATTCTTTCAACCGTAGCAGGCTATTATGATTACATTATCATTGATACTCCGCCTACCCTGAATATCCTGACTGTCAATGCCTATGCTGCCGCAAATTATCTGATCATTCCCATGGTACCCGAGATTTTAAGCCTTTTGGGCGTTTCCCAGATCAAAGAGACAATCAATACCGTACGGGCTTCTGTCAACCCCGATCTGGTTGTGCTTGGAATCCTGCTTAACAAATATAATCCAAGAACCCTTCTTTCCAGGGAAGTAAAAGAAATGGCACAGAACATTGCAGCTCAGATAGGCTCCATTGTATTCAACACCCAGATCCGCTCCAGTGTCTGTGTAGCAGAAGCTCCTGCCCAGGGAGAAAGCCTTCTGGAATATGCCCCCCGTTCCAATCCTGCCAGGGACTATACGGCCTTGGTTTCGGAAGTCCTGGAACTGATCCGGCAAAAACATAACACAGGAACCTGAAAGGAGTTTAACCATGGCAAGAAAAAGCAGTAAAACAGCACATGTCATGAACTTATTGGCCGGTGACAGTTCCCAGTCTCCTCCATCTGATGCTGCAAAAGAAAACCTTGCAGCCAGCCAGAAAACGGAACTGGGAGGAACGATTAATGAACTGACCGTTCTCGCTCACCAGGCTTCTATCCAGACGACAGACACCCCTTTCAATCCTTCCCCCATATCAATCATCGATATGTCCTCGTCTGCGCCTGATCCCGTGGCAGAGATCATAAAACAGCAACTGGAAGAAAAAGAACAAAAAGAAAAAGAAGAACAAAATCAAAAAGAAAGAAAAACCAACAATTCTCTTTCATCAATATCTCCTGCACCAGATACTTTCATACCAGATCATCCGGCGCCAGTGTCTGCGCCGTCCAATATTGAAATAGCAGACAGTATGGAGTCAGTCCCCCCATCTGTAAAGTTTCCCGTTTCCTCTGTCCAGCAGGATGAATGCGCAGACTCTGGATCTGATAATATGCAGTCTTCCGTCTCAGCCACTTATAAATATTTAAACGTAATGGAATATGTTGTAAAAAACAAAGTATATGAATACATGGAAAAATTTGATGTATGTACATGCGGCCGCTGCACTGCTGATATAACCGCACTGGCTCTCATGCACCTTCCTCCCAAATATATTGTTGTTGAACCTCTTACCGCTTCTCCTCTCCTTAATTTCTATTCCAACCGTTTCTCACAGCAGGTCACGGTAGAACTGACAAAAGCCTGCTCGGTAGTAAAAGATAACCCACACCATTAAGTGTGGGTTATCTTTTGAATTACAGGCTTTCATCTGTCTGTCTGTCATCATTCTGTTCTTCACTGCCTACAAGTCCCTGCCATATTTCATTAACAGTTTCTACGCAATTCATATAGGTTTGTGCCAGCTGTCCGGAAGGAATCCCAAGCTGATCCGCAAAAGTTTTTACGTTCTTCCATTCTGCATTTTCATAACTAAGAATAAGCTTATAGAGAATTCCGCAGATTCCCTCCTGACTGATCAATGCATCTTTAATTTCCTGAGCCACAGGCACTTCTTCCAAGATTTCCTCAAGAGGAGCATCAATCATATACTGGAGGGTGGAAAACATTCCCATCATATAAACTTCTGACCTGATAATTGGAAGTTCGCCTATATAATCCGAAAGTGCCATTGCATAATTGGCCCGCATGAAAGACATCTTTAACGTAGCTTCCAGGGATTCGTCCGTATCAACATCATTATGAAGGCTTAAGAGATATACCCACTGCTTTAACTGGCTGATTCCCATAGTGACCAGAGCCTGACGTATGGATGATACTCTCCGGCGTAAAGCAAAATAAGCGGAATTCACAATTTTAAGAAGGGAATAGCTCAAAGCCGCATCCCTTTTTATGATATTTTCTATTTCTTCAACATCCGGTTCGTCTTTTGACACTTCAACAACAAGCTGGAAAAAATTTCCTTCCAGGAACTCCATATGTTTCACCTTTTTTGCCATTGCCTCTGCAACATAGCTGCCTTCTGCAAAATCTGCTCCAAGTTTCAAAGCCAGATCATAGTCCTCCTTTGAATTTACTCCCGTCACAATGCACTTCTTATCAAAGCCTTTCATAGTACTGATCAGATTCTCCAGAGAACTGCGTTCTTTTTCTCCTTGTTTATTGCCAATATCCACTTTTATGTAAGTTACAAAATCCAGCATGGAAAAATATTTTGGAGAAAACTGAAAATCATTGATTGCAAAAGTATAACCTTCTGTTTTGTATTTTCGGATAATTGCAGGAGACAGAGGATGAATCATCACATGATCTTCAATCTGAATTACCATACTTTCCCTGTTAAATATTTTAGGAGTATTCCGAAACAACAGGGAAGGCGTAAAAGTTACAAAAGTAAGCTTGTTACGAAAAATACTTTCCGTATTCTGCATTAAAAATCCTGCAATGGTATCCGCTGCTGCCGCGTCAGAACTGCTGTAAAGAGAATCATAATCTTTTTGAAACAAAATCTCATAACCAATGATCCTGTCTTCCTTAAGCGCCTTAATCGGCTGCCTGGTAACATATTTATCCATTGGTTTCCCTCCCGATCAGATGATCAATGACACTCACCAGATGACCAATCTCCGGTTTGCTCAACTGCTCGTCAGCACCAAGCAGCTTACCTTTCCGTTTCAGTTCCTCATTAATCATGGAAGAAAAAATGACCAGTGGAATCTGTTTTAAATTTGCGTCTTCTTTCACCAGCTTAGTCAGGCGATGTCCATCCATTTCCGGCATTTCGATATCCGTAATAATCAATCCCACTTTTTTAGTCAAATCAGAATCTGCACGAATCTGACGCAAATAATCCCAGGCTTCCTGCCCGTTATTTTTAAACATCAGATTCTCGTATCCCGATTTTCGAAGTGCTGCTTCAATCATCTTTGTCAAAAGAACTGAATCTTCCGCAATAAGAATCGGGCAATCACTTTTCTCCCTGTATCCCAGCTTGTTAATCTCCTCCAGCTGAATTCCGGTCTGAGGTGCAATATCAGCCACAATCTTTTCAAAATCCAGAATCGTAACCAGATCCTCTCCACACTGGGCAATGCCTGTTGCCATCCCTTCCTCTCCCCTGCTTATGGTATCATCCGGCTTCTGTATGTTTTTCCAGGAAATCCTGCTGATTCCAACAACACTGTGAACGCGGAAAGCAATGTAAACCTTGTTGAAATTAGTAATGATAAACAGGTCCTTGCTTTGTTTTTCTGTTACGCTTCCTGTCAGATACTGAGGAAGATCAATCACAGTAAGAAGAACATCTCTCGGCTTAAAAATGCCTTCTACGGAAGGATGGGAATGAGGAATGGGTTTCACCTTATCGCACATCATAATTTCCCGTACTTTTGCAACATTAATCCCATACAATTCACCGTAAATGGTAAATTCCATAATTTCGATCTCATTGGTTCCTGATTCCAGTAAAATATCTGTTTTTCTTTTCACCATACTTCTTCTCCTTTATCCTGGCATAATCCGGAAAAATATCTGTCTCTTCCGCCAGTTACTTACCGTTACAAGACAATTTCATCTCTGCCATAAGTCCTGATTCTCACCTGCCCTGTGCTTACATCAAGGCTCATGGTCCGTGCATAATTTTCCCCCACATCAGCAGCAGCAAGACGGACTCCCTCTGAGTGAAGAATCTGCTTTACACTGTTGATATTGCGAAAACCAATATTTCCAAGCGTACTGTTTCCCTGGAGTTCAAACATTTTGGCTCCCCCTGCGATTTTAGCAATCAGCCGATTTTTTCTGGCTCCCATGATTTCAATTTTACGAAAGGTTTCCGCAAGTCCTGCATCCGCATATTTAAAGATATTGCTGTCTCCAGAACCAAAGGTCTCAGGAAGCATTACATGAACCAGCGCTCCCAGTTTGATCATGGGATCATATAAACTGATTCCAATGCAGGAGCCAAGAGCATAAGTAATCAGAACCCCTTCCTGTCTTGCGAACTTCATGTCCGCAATTCCAACTGTCAACTGTTTATCCATTAATTATCCCCAGCTTTTCCATTAAAAAGTTCAATGACTGTATATCAGGCATCATCAGTAAATCGCTTTGAAGTACTTTGCCGCCTATTACAAACTGCCCGCTGATCATCATCATTTTATCTGTCTGATATCCAAATTCCACGATGGGCACACTTAAAATTCCACCAAGCATATTAACCGCAATATCCGGAACTGATAAATTAATTGTCACATCACTCAGGTTTGACATGGCATTCACATAAGAAGCAATAATAATATTTCCAATTTCTTCCAGTGCAGATGTTTCCAGAACATTCAGCTGGTAATAATCTTCGATGGTATGCTTCATGACGCTGTTTAACACTTCATTGATAAAATCCAGCTTCAGGATAAACAGCATCAGACCATTAATTTCGCCTGTCATTTTTACAAGGATGGCAGCCACAATTTCTTCCGGATCCCCCATGACCCGGATTGCATTATTATAACCCAGTATTTTCACATCCGGCAACGTCATGCGGACCGTTTTCCCCAACAGGGAAGACAGGGCAGTAGCGGCATTTCCTGTCCCAATGCTGCCGATTTCCCGAATCAGATCCAGACCCAGACCATTCATTTCATCATAACGCGTTATTTTCATGATATCCCTTCTTTCTTTCCCTGCTTATAAAGCTACCGCAGGGAATTAATAGTTGATTCCAGTTCATCGGAAGTCTGAACCATCTTAAGCGCATAGGAATAAGCCCTCTGCGCCTCAATCATTCTGGTCATCTCCCTGGGAAAATCCACTCCGGATTCCTCTAAAGCTCCCTTTATCACTTTTGCTTTTTCAAGAAGAACAGGGGAACCATTCTTTTCTTCAGCAAAATAAACATTGTCGCCCTGGCTCTCCATCCCGTCTTTCCGCATAAAAGTATAGATTCCTATTGCCCTTGGATCATGTGCTCCTTCCTCCTGTTTCTCTTCTTCCTCAGCCTCTTCTGTTTCCCCTCCAGGATATGCAGAAGGCTTTGCAGCACAGGTAATCTCTTCCTGATCCATATTGAGAACCCTTTTGTTGTCTGAATTCACAAGATAAAATTTGTCCTCCATCAGTGATAACTGAAAACGGCCGTCACGGGAATACGATATTTCACCGGTAACCGGATCTTTCAGCATAAAAAAACCTTCTCCTGTAATGGCATAATCGTGGTCAAGACCGGTTTCCTTATAAGCCATAACCGAAAAATCTGTTTTTACCTGATCCACTTTTGTTCCTACTCCGGTCTGTGCTCCATTCTGCCCCTGAGTATTTCTTAACTCTTTGTGAATCAGATCAGAAAAGACACTGCACTGAGCTTTAAATCCCACCGTATTTACATTGGCAATATTATTCGATACGGTATTCAGCCTGGCCTGCTGTCCCATGGCGCCCAAAGCGCCTGCATAAAATGACTGTTCCATAATATCCCCCTTATATTCTGCCTATATCATTGACAATCCTGCTCATAAGCTGATCATACATTTTAAGTATCTGGGCCGCGCTTTGGGAAGCCCTCTGGCTGCTCATCATGGAGGTCATCTCATCTATGGAGTCAATATTGGAACGCTCTATCACCTTCCACTGAATTCCTCCATTCACTGTGGTTCCCTCCGCTGTAGTCGTAAAAGTACCATTATCGCCCTTTATAAGGCGGGTATAATCAGCAAAATCCACAACTCCGATTTTTCCCAGTAACACCGGCTCTTTCTCTTCCGACTCTCCTTCTTCCGCAATGCCCAGACCTTTTAAGGGTTCTTCATAAATATTCCCCAGTTTATCAACCGTTATATGGTCCGTAGAAAGCACAATAGGATTCCCGTCTTCCCCCAATACTCTTCCCAGAGAAGACAGGTATAAATACCCATCCTCATCGAGACGGAAAGACCCATTTCTGGTGTAAAAATGATTTCCATTTCCATCTTCAATGATAAAAAAACCGGGTTTAGTCAATGCAAAATCCAGGTTTCCCCCTGTTTCTTCCAAAACACCCTGGTTGTAAGAAGTTTCTGTAGATCTGGCTGCACGAATCATAGACACTGCCCCAATTTCCACAGGTGTTTGTTTATACCTGTTACCATTCCTTGCGAAAATTTCTTCTTTAAAAGTAGTGCTGACCAGTTTATCTGACTTGTACCCCGGAGTACTGGCATTTACCATATTGTTGCTGATCACATTTAAATTCCGGTTCTGGTAAAGCATCCCGGATGTGAGATTATAAAATCCATGAAACATAATTCTCTGCCTCCTGCTATTCATTGACAAAACTGCCCAGAGACAGTTTCAATTTACGGATTGTACTGGCATGAATCTGAGAAATTCTCGGCTCGCTCACATTCATGACCTGTGCAATTTCCTTCATGCTTAATTCCTCTATGTAATACAGGGTAATGACTTTCTGTTCATTTTCTTTTAAGTTATTTATAGCACGGATTACAGTTTCTTTCAACTCTTCCTGCAAATAACAGCCCTCTGGCTGTTCTTTTTCATCAATTGCTGGAATCTGGGCTGATTTTTTATCGTCATTTCTGTCCTCCAGAATCATATTCAGGGAAATCACACTGTAAATACCGGTTTTTCCAAGACTGTCCTGATATTTTTCCAAGCTGATATTCATATAATCCGCAATTTCTTTTGAAGAAGGAAAACGTCCCAGGCGATTAGACAATTCCGCCATCGCCTGATCCATTTCTTTTGCATTTTTCCTCACGCTCCTTGGTATCCAGTCCTGCTTTCGTGCCATATCAACAATCATACCGCGAATCCTTTTGGAAATATAAGTCTCAAATTTTACATTCATTTCCAGATCAAATTTTTCAATTCCTCTCATGAGGATAATCACTCCTTCATTGACAATATCCTCCAGCTGGGTAAAGCTTACATACACATCCCGCATCTGAACCGCAATGCTTCTGACAATATGCAGATAGCGCATAACCAACTCCTGTTTGATCTTAATATCTTTTGTCCGCTTATATTTAATTAATAATTCTTCATTGCTGAATTGGGTGAAATTCTGCTCCATTCCGACTAACACTGCCTTTCTGATACAATATCCCGTCAAATGGTAATCGTTCCAACTGCCTGAATCTGAATATGGTTGGCAATTTCATTAAATGAAAGGACATAAACATTAGGATAAAACTGTTCAATCAGACGGTAAAAATACAGCCTTACAACCTGGCTTGTAAGAATGACCGGCTTCTGATTCAAATCGTTGAATTTTTTCATCTGTTCTCCCATCTGGCTGATCACCGACTGCATCACATCCGGGCTGAGAGCCAGATATACTCCCTGTTCTCCTTTTGCCAGGCTGGAAATCATGCTTTTTTCCAGTTCCGAATCCAAAGTAAGAACTTTCATCTGCCCTCCGTCACAGAATATCCGAGTTATAGTTCTCTTTAAGGCAATTCTGATATTTTCAGTAATTACATCCATATCCCTGGTAGACGGAAGGGAATCAATAATGGTTCCCAGTATGGTTTCCATGTCCTTGATGGGCACGCCTTCTTTTAAAAGGCTATTAAGAATCTTCTGAAAACTGCTGTAAGTAAACTGGCCTGGAAACAACTCATCGACCAGTTCGGCAGAATGTTTTTTTACATTTTCCAGCAGCTGCATCACTTCCTGACGCCCTAATAATTCATATGCATGCTGTCTGATGGTTTCAGACAAATGGGTCAGCATAACGGAAAGAGGATCAATCACCGTATAGCCATATATTTCCGCCATTTCCCTGTTTTCAGGACGAATCCATTTACTCGGGATTCCATAGGCCGGTTCTATGGTTTCGATTCCATCCACTTCTCCTGAAAGATCAGGCGGCTCCAATGCCAGATAATAATCCACAAGAATCTCTCCTCTTGCTACTTCTTCCCCTCTGATTTTAATAACATACTGATTAGTATTTAAACTGGAACTGTCCCGCAGACGGACTGAAGGAATGACAAATCCCATATCCTGGGCATACTGCCTTCTGAAAATAACAATCCGGTTAATCATCCTGCCGCCGCTGCTTTCATCAATTAAAGGAATCAGGCTGTACCCAAATTCCATTTCAATTGACTCCACATTGATGAGGGAATAAACATTATTTACATCCCGGTAATAAGATTCTTCACCTGCCGCAGGCTGTACAATCTCCTCTGTCATAGAAGATGGCGTCATATCCTGCTCTTTCACTGCCGCCTGCCTTACTTTCTGCCCCAGCTGATGACCTGCCGCCACAAGGAGGACTGTCATAAGAGCTAGCTGAAACTTTGGCATTCCCGGCACCAGCATGAGAACAGCCATGACAAAACCAGTCATCATAATAGCCCTTGGCTGAGCCAAAAACTGAGCGGACACATCTTCATTTAAACTTCCTTCTGAAACAGCTCTGGTAACAATCATACCAGTAGCTGTTGCAATCAGAAGAGAAGGAACCTGAGAGACAAGACCGTCACCTACCGTTGCAATGGAATAAACAGACAAAACCTGACCAAAAGCCATGCCTGACTGTACTATGCCGATAATCGTTCCGCCAATAAAGTTAATGGCTGTAACAATCAGGGAGATAATGGCATCCCCTTTTACAAACTTGGTAGCGCCATCCATGGCGCCATAAAAATCCGCTTCCTTCTGGATTTTATACCGCCTCAGCTTTGCTTCCTGTTCATTGATCAGACCGGAACTTAAATCCGCATCAATGGCCATCTGTTTTCCCGGCATAGCATCCAGGGTAAATCTGGCGGCAACTTCTGATACACGTTCCGTACCCTTTGTAATAACAAGGAAATTTACCAGCACAATAATAAGGAATATGATAAAACCAACAACTACATTCCCCTGTAATACGAAATCGCCAAAAGCCTTAATCACCTGTCCGGAAGACCCCTGATTCGACAAAATATTTCGTGTGGAAGAAACATTTAACCCCAACCGGAGAAGAGTCGTGACCAAAAGCAAAGCAGGAAAAATGGAAAACTCCAGAGGTTCTTTTATATTCATTGAGATCAGTAGTATGATCATGGAAAGTGAAATATTTATGATAATCATTACATCCAGCAAAAATGGAGGCAATGGAATAATCAACAGAAGTACAATCGCAATAACAAATACGACTACGGAATTTTTCAGTAAATTCTTCATTCTTTTACACCATTTCTTTCAAGTATCTCTGTCGTTTTTTCAATCAATTCTTTAATCAATAATCCTGTTATTCATGCGATATACATACACAAGAATTTCAGCGACCATGCCATAGTACTCCGGCGGAATCTCAGCGCCAACTGGAGCGCCTGCATAAATCCCTCTGGCCAATGGCTTATTTTCAAGCACATATACCCCATGTTCTTCCCCAACAGCCACAATTCTGAGCGCCAGTTCATCCTGGCCTTTGGCAACCAGAACAGGCGCCTGATCTTTCTCAATATTATACTTCAGCGCCACAGCATAATGAGTAGGATTCCGTACAATCACATCAGCGCCTGGAACTGACTGCATCATTCTGGATCGTGCACGTTCTCTCTGTATGTTACGAATCCGTCCTTTAATTTCAGGATTTCCTTCCGTCTGCTTGTATTCTTCTTTTAATTCCTGTTTCGACATCTTTATCTGACGTTCAAAATCCCACCATTGATAGAAATAATCAAACCCTGCAATGCCCAGAAATATGATAGAAACCTTTACTGCCATATCAAAAACAGCATTCAGCACATAATTTGCCGAAACCTGAATATCCATATCAATCGTTCTTGCCACTGCCCTCAAATCACCCTTTATGATCTGATATAGAATCAAAATCAAAATAATGATTTTGATTAAACTCTTCAGCAATTCCACAAGACTCTTGACCGACATGATATTTTTTATTCCCTGGAGAGGATTTAACCGGTCGAATTTAGGCTTCAGACTGCTTTTTGTAAAAATGAACCGGGTCTGCACTCCTGTGGCAGCCACTGCCAGAAAAATAGCAAACAGGAGTATGGGCAGAGCCGATTTCCCTATGGCCGCCACTGTATCAATATATACTGTTTCCCTGTAATCAGACAGCGTCTCCGCTGCCGGGGCCAGTGTAACGTATTTAATCATATAATTGCGCAAAGTCCGGTACATAAAAGGAAATAAAAGTTTCAGCATCATGAACAGACCAAGAAGGGAAGCAATCATTACCACATCCTTACTGACGGCAACATGACCTTTCTTTCTCTCGTCTCTTCGCTTTTTGGGTGTGGCTTTCTCGGTTTTTGAATCACCTGCCATTGCTGTTTTCCCTTCCTTTCCTCAAGTCTTACATGAGCCTTATTACATCCTGAACTGCCAAAAGCATACGGCTTATGATATCTCCCATATAATCTGACATGGGAGAAAACAGAAAAATCAGCATAAGAAGCCCAATAATCAGCTTTGCCTGTATATTGACCACAAACACATTGATTTGAGGAATCATTTTCATCAGAATTCCCACCGCCAGTTCTGTTAAAAATTCAATTGCCATAATTGGGAATGAAAATCTGACAGCCATAACAATACATTGAATAAACACCTCTATCAGTGCCCATGCTGCTTCTATTCCCAGGACTGCCTGACCATATGGAACTGCCTCGGCAGACTTTAACAGAAGCCTGATAAGGACCAGATGCCCATCCACTGCAAAAAAAAGCAGAATAAAATAAGCATTAAAGAGACTTCCGGTAACAGCCATCTGGGCATTGCTCTGGGAATCATAAATCGTCGCCATGGACAACCCCATCTGAAAATCAATAGCAGAACCTGCAAAGCTAATGATAAGAAGAAATAGTTCCATGACAAAGCTGATGGCATATCCCATGACAAATTCTTTTATTAACAATACTGCAAATTCTACAGAATTAACCGATTCCGGAACCTGAACTGAGGAAAAGGAATAGATAAGAAAGGTAAATGCCATGACCATTCCACCCTTTATGACAGCCGGAATATTTTTTCTTCCAAGAATGGGGTTCAACAGGATAAACCCGGACATCCTCATAAAAATCAAGGAAAACAGCATCATCTGTCCACCCTCTTATCCTAACATGGTATTAAAAATATTTATGGTGAAGTCACTGAGAGTATTCATCATATTATTCCCCATAGCCAAAAGAATCAGGCCTATGACAACCAGCTTGGGGACAAAGGTAATAGTCTGTTCATGAATCTGAGTCGCTGCCTGTAAAATAGAAATAATCACGCCAACTAGCATACTGATTACAAGAACAGGACCTGCCAGTTTCACTACCAGTCCAAACATCTCATACATTAAATTGCCAATTGCTGCTTCCGTCATATCCTCTCCTCCTGTCAGTAATGGAAACTCTTAACAAGGCTGGTAAATAACAGTTCCCAGCCGTTTACTGTTATAAATAAAAGCAATTTAAAAGGAAGAGAAATCATGGCCGGCGGGAGCATTACCATGCCCATGGACATCAGTGTGCTTGACACTACAATGTCCACCAGCATAAATGGCAGAAAAATCATAAAACCTGCCGTAAACGCTCTTTTTAATTCCGAAGTCATAAAAGAAGGAATTACCACTGCCATGGGAAGTTCTTCCAGGTTTTCTGTTGTCTCTGTATTGGATAAATCTACAAAAAGATTTAAGGCGGTTTTTTCCGTCTGCTTTAACATAAACCGCTTCATGGGAACTTCTGCCTGTTTTAAAGCCTCTTCCTGGCTGATTTCTTCTTTGACATATGGCTGGTAAGCATTTGTGTTTATATCCTTTATAACAGGATCCATAATAAACAGAGTCAAAAACAATGCAATGCCTACAAGAACCATATTCGGAGGCGTCTGCTGGATTCCCAGTGCATTCCTAGTAAAAGACAGGACAATAACAATCCTGGTAAAGGACGTCATCATCACCAGAATAGAAGGAATCAAAGAAATGACTGTCAGAATAAGAAAAAGTTCCAGAGTTGGCACCCTGCCGCCGTTAATATTAATCAGGGCATCTGTATTCATTTCATTCCTCCTCATCTTTCTTATACCTGTTTGTGTATTTATGCAATATATCTCTGAATTTCCCGCCTCCTTCTTCCCCAAAAGCAAGGGAAGAGGATCTGAAAGGAATCTCCTCCTGAGAAAGCTCCGCAAGAAGCGTTATTTGGGAAGAAGCAATACCAATCAGATAATAGCGGCTTCCTGTGCGGATAATTGCCACTGCTTTATCCTGTCCCAGCGGAAGCCGATCCAGCATCTGCATGCAGGTCCCGCCCCCCTTTACTCTGATTCCATTACCAAGTTTTCTGGTAAATAAAAAGCTGAAATACAGAATCAGTATAGTAATGGCCAGCGCCCCTATCAGGCTCATAATACTGTTCAAATACTGCCACTTCCTCTCTACTCTGCACTTTTTCTCGTAATTTCTGTAATACGAATGCCAAAATTATCATCAACTACTACTACATCGCCTTTTGCAATACACCGGCCATTCACATATAAATCCACCTGTTCACCTGCCAGCTTATCAAGTATCACCAGAGAACCCTTGGTAAATTCAAGAATTTCCTTTACCAGCTTTCTGGTCCTGCCGATTTCCACAGATACCTCAAGCGGTACTCCCATGATTAATTCCCGGTTCTCTTCCTGCTCTTCATAACTTGCTCCGTCTTCCTTCAGGCTGTTTTGAGGCACCGGTTTCACATTGATTGTTTTCGGCTCTTTTACTTCTTTCCTTTGGGAATCCTGCCGGGCATTCTGCATCTGCTGCATCATTTGCTGCATCTGCTGTATCATCTGCTGCTGCATCTGCATCTGCTGCTGCATCTGCTGGACGACCATTGGATCAGTCCCATATGCCGGCGGCAGGGATACAGAAACAGGAGCGGATGCAGGTTGAATGGCCGGTACAGGCTGCTCCAGTCTGGAAGGTTCCTGCTGTTCCCGACCGGCAGAGTCAGCTAAAAGCTTTTCAATCTCTGCCTGGGAAAGCACACCGCCTGATGGCTTCTCCGGTTCCGGCGCCTTCAAAGGTTCCTGATCCATACCGCCCGCTAAAAGCTTTTCAATCTCTTCCTGGGAAAGCACACCGCCTGATGGTTTCTCTGGAACAGGAACTGGTTCTGGTGCGGAATCCTCTTCTTCCTGTGGAAAAAAGCCTCTCACCAGTTCTTTTGCAAGTCCCGGAGGCATAACATTAATAAATTCACTTTCCAGCTGATCCCCAATCTTTAAGGTAAATCCAATGACAACCATGACCGTTTCATCATGATAATACTTTTCCTTGAATTCACTGACATCCTGGACCTCAAAGGAAGTCGGTGTGGAAATATTAACTGTTTTATCCAGAAATTCCGACAAAGCAGTCGCCGAAGAACCCATCATCTGATTCATGACCTCGCAGATGGCGCTGATATTCAGTTCATTTAATTCAAAATCCTCCTCAGGAGTTTCCATTCCCATGAGCATATCTACAATGATTTTTACATCATGTTTTTTTAAAAGCATGAGATTACTTCCGCTGAGACCCTCTACATAAGTAATCTCCACTGCAACTGCAGGTTCCAGATTGGCAATCTCGAATTCATCCTTTGACAATACCTGAACCACTGGTGTGGTAATATCAACTCTGGCATTGAGCATGGTAGATACTGCAGTCGCTGAAGCGCCAAGACTTATATTCAGTATTTCGCCTATGGCATCAATCTCCATTGCGCTAAAATTATTTAAATCCATATGAATGTTCTCCCTTTATACTCATTCAGCTCCCTCCACCACGCCTTATTTCCCGATTTCCAATGCCTTAGATGCCATCAGTTTAATGGCATTTAAGGCTGTTATGTTAGCTTCATAAGATCTGGTTGCAGACATACTGTCTACCGTTTCTTTAATCAGTTCCACGTTTGGCATCTGAACATAACCAGACTCATCTGCATCCGGATGCTCAGGACTATATACAGATTTGAATGGGCTGGCATCTTCCACAATCTGGGAAACTCTGACTCCTCCCGTGCTTTGTCTTTGGCTCAGACCTGCCGCATTCATCAGTGTCCGCCGAAAGCTGCTCTGATTTCCGGACTCTAGAACCACCATCTTCCGCCTGTAAGCAGTACCGGATTCTGTTCTGGTGGTATCAATATTGGCAATATTCGCCGAAGCCACATCAAGGCGAAGACGCTGGGCAGTCATTGCCGAAGCGCTGATATTCATTGAACTCAAGAACGACATCTCTCTCTCCTTTTTACATCAGCCGATAATGCCTGTAACAGTCTTTAAAATTCTGTCTGGCTTAAATGGCTTCACAATAAAATCTTTTGCCCCTGATTTAATCGCCTCAATTACCATGCTTTCCTGCCCCATGGCGGAGCACATGACAACTGCTGCATTAGGTGCTTTTGCCTTAATTGCTTTTAAGGCCTCCAGGCCATCCATATTGGGCATGGTTATATCCATGATCACCAGATCCGGATTGATTTCAGAAAACATCTGCACTGCTTGAGCTCCGTCAGAAGCCTCATACAAATCGGTATATCCATTTTTTGTTAAAGTGTCCTTAATCATCATTCTCATAAATGCCGCATCATCTACTAATAATATTTTAGCCATTTCTTTCCATCTCCTTTATCATGCTTCTTACTTTATATAATCCCTGGCTCAGTTTTCACTGGCCTGGCAATTTCCTTTTTCAATCAGATCCTCAATCCTGACTGCCATATTCCGCTTATGGATGCCCAACTGGCCTTTAAACCATGGCTGCTCCTCCACATAAATCTGAATATCGGAATCCCTGGGTGTCCCCAGATTGATCACATCACCAACATGGAGATTGTATACGTCATCAAGGGTAACGACTGATTCCCCCAGCTGGGCACGGACCATAAGATCAGAAGTTTTAATGCTGTTCATGATTTCCTGTTTATTGTCCAGACTGTTTTCTTCATCTCCCATTGCGCTGTGCTTGCGCCTGTCAATAACCTTAAATATATTCATAAGCAGATTTCCAGGCATACATACACTAAGTCTTCCTGAACATTCTTTCATCTCCACATCAAGGACAATGATCACAATGGTTTCATCCACTCCAATTTCCTGAAACATGCCCGGATTTTCTTCCAGTCTGGAAAGTTCAAAGTTTAAATTAATATAGCTGGACCAGGAATCCTTAAATGCACCAATAATGTACTGCATCACCTTCTGGTACAAGGCTATCTCAATCTCCGTATACGTATAAGACAGGCTGACTTCCGTATCCTCCCCCATCCCCCCCATCATCCGGTCAATAAGACTGAGCATCAGGCTCATGCTGCCATTGAGAAGGAGGGGCGGATTCTTGGAACTGTCCGGCAGCACCACATTGACAATGGTAAGGACATCATTATCACTTAATGCATTTCCAAATTCATAATACCTCTGTTCTTCAACCGTAACAACCGATAATTCACATGAGGTACGGAATATACTGTTAATCTGGGAACCTGCAATTCTGGAATAATTGTCAAATATGCTTTTTAAAATTTTAAGTTTATCTTTAGTAAATTTTTTAGGACTGTAAAAATCATATTTTCTGTATTTTACTTCATTCTCTTTATTTTCGGCCTTTTCGACAGACTCATTCCCCCCCTGCAGGGAATTGAGCAAAGCATCGATCTGACTTTGGGATAGTACTTCAGCCATCTGTTTCACTCCCACTAATTATTTCATTGCCAGGTTCTTTCTGATTGCTCTCATAGATCTCTTTATAATACTGTTCCAGAGATTTTTCTACCGCATCATTCTTTGTAATCAGAATTTCCACACGGCGGTTCCTTGCCCGTCCTTCCGCTGTATCAAAGGCTGCAATAGGACGAAACTGGCCATAACTGCTGGCCACCAGCTTTTCCGGTGACACAGCTCCCCTGCTCTGCAGGTAAATGACGACTTCTGCAGAACGCTGGGCAGAAAGCATCCGGTCATTACGGATGTTATTTGGCTTATCTGGAGTCCCCTGGGATGTATGCCCCAGTATTTCAACCTCCCGGATAGACTGACTGGCCCTGGATATGACAGAAGAAAACTGGTCAAGGATAGCCTTACCTTCCTGACGGAGAACGGAACTGTCTCCATCAAAAAATACTTTATCACGAAATGAGATAAATGTGAAGCCATCTCCTCTGGTAATTTCCACGCTATCCTGCATATTCCGCTCTTCCACAACCCTCTTTAAAACCACATACAACTCATCAAAGTCTATGATTTCTTCATTTTCATCAGCCACAGGCGGATTTCCTGACACTTCCTGATTTCCTTGCTGCACCTTTGCATCCAAAAGAAGCTGCTCTGCCTCTGCAAAAGCTTCCGGATTAAAACTCTGTACAATAATCTTCCACTTTCCAGAGTCAATGGAAGACATAGAATACAGAAGAACAAAAAAACAGAGCAACAACGTAACCATGTCTCCGTATGTATCCATCCAGTTTCCCAGTTCTTCCTGTTTTTTATCTTTTTTTATCATATTTTATTCTCCACCATACTGATGCTGTCAGGAAGCAGAAGCCTCTTCACTGCTCCCCGAAGATTTCTTCTTCATAATCTTTCCCTGCTGTGCATGAGACAAATATGACATCAGCTTCTCTTCCAGATATTTGGGATTATCTCCTGCCTGGATGGCTAGGACCCCTTCAATAATAATCTGCTTATACAGCAGTTCCTCATCATTCCGGATACGAAGTTTTTTCGCCATGGGCGCAAACAGCAAATGGGCCAGAAGACAGCCATAAAACGTGGTAATGAGTGCAACTGACATATCTGCTCCCAGGCTGCTTGTTCCTCCGCTGTCTGCTGACATAGCCTTCAGCATGTTAACCAGGCCCACCAGAGTTCCTATCATTCCAAACGCAGGAGCAACAGAAGAACCTTTTTCATACAGGCTTATATCCTGGTCATGGCGATCCATCATGGAAGAAAGTTCACTTTCCAGCAATTCACGGATTTTTTCCGCATCCATGGCATCTACAATCAGCATAATGCTCTGTTTTAAAAATGGGTCCTTAATGCCATTAGCCTGTTCTTCAAGAACCAGAAGCCCCTTTTTCCTGGCAGTTTTCGCCATGTCCACCAGAAGATCAATCACTTTAGCCGTATCATATTTTTTTCCATTGAGCATAATTCCGATATGTTTTGGAACCTGTGCCAGGACTTTGAAAGGATAGCTGGCTATTAAGGCTGCAATGGTACCGCCTATAACAATGATTATACTGTCCCTATCCACAAAATTCATCAGCTTATCTAAGCGTATTCCATAAATGACCAGCCCAAAGCCCAATATCCAGCCTAGAATCAATGAAAAATCCATAAAAATCCAACCTCCCTTAACCCGGATTTCTTCCAGATTATTCTGTGCCTTTGTTCATACATGCGCAAATTTTTGCATTAAATTCTATGACTTTATCTATAATTTCATCAATGCTTTCTTTTACCACATAATGTCTTCCGCTGACCAGAACTATATTAGACTCCGGTATGGATTCTATCCGTTCAATCTGCCTGCAATTAATCACAAACTCTTCATTATTCAGTCTTGTCAGACGAATCATTCTGCTCCCTCCTTTTAACCGCAGAGGCAAAAACGGCCTCTGCGGACCACAAACACTTATCGTTTCATATTCACCAGTTCTTCCAGCATCTGGTCTGTGACCGTAATGATTTTAGAATTGGCCTGAAATCCTCTCTGGGTGGTAATCATCTCTGTCATCTCTGTGGCAAGATCCACCTTGGCCTGCTCCAGACAGTTTCCTATGATGCTTCCTTCCGTACCTCCGCCTTCAAAAACACTGACATTGCCCGCATTGGCACCAATGGTATAATAATAACCGGAATCCTTCTCAAGACCTCCTGTATTCTGGACTCCAGCCAGGGCAACTTTGCCGATAACAACCGTAACCGAATCGCTGGTTGCTCCGGTTATGGTTCCATCTTTCTGGATTTTATAACTTGTAAACTGGGCATTCACATCGGAAGCGCCTGCATTGCCCACTGCCGTGGAAGTGGCGGAATTCTGGGCAGTTGTCAGTGATTTTTCCGCATTCTCAACCGCTGTCTGGGCCGCCGTCACTTTTGCTGCTGCGGCATCTACTGCCTGCTTTGCAGAATCACGAAGCCCCTCCGGGGATTTATCTTCAATTTTGGTCAGTTCTTCCTGAATCGCTTCCAGAGCCGCTTTCTTAGAAACGTAATCAGCTTTTTTAGTTTCATAATTAAGATCAATGGAAGGATCGGACAAGGCATAATCCTTATATGCTGCTGCATACGCAACCACAGCATCATTTAATTCCGTCACTTTTGCCTGATCCAGCGCTGTTACCTTTCTCACAGCCGTCAAAGCCACAATATAATCACTGTTTGCCTTATCATAGTCTACTTTTGCATCCACATATGTCGCCTTTAAAGATGCATTATCTTTATCTTCCAGCCATGCGCGGTATGCATCTTCCATCTTTGTTTTGGCATCATCAAGAGCATCTTTCCTTATATCAATGCCTTTCACTCCATTGCCATTATCATATTCATCATAAGCTTTCTTATAATTCTCAGTGGCCTGCATATAAACATCTCTGGTATTTCCAAGTTCCACATTCATGGACTGAAGCATTGCCCTGGCATCCTCCAGTTCCTTTTTTTTGGCGGCAATCTGATCCGAAGCATTTTTATTGCTGACCCCAGCCATATCTGCTTCAGTTGGAATTTTAAGAGGGGCCAGTGCAGTGGTGTCAAAACTGGAACTGTCTGTCAAATCTCCGGTTCTTACAAACCCATATACATAGTTACCGGCATCATCTATCAGATAACCGTTTCCATCCACCTGGAACATACCAACTCTGGAAAGATACAGACCGCTTGCTTTCAATGCATCTGACTCACCCAACGGAAGTGTTCCGCCGTTAATCATGGGGCCTACAATAAAAAATCCTGTTCCGTCAATCATGCAGTCCAGACCATTGGCAGATGGCGCCATACCTCCCTTTCCAAAGTCATAAGCGATGGAACCCGTTGTCACGCCATATCCCACCTGGCCGGCATTGGTTCCACCGTACCCTCCCGTCTGAGTGCTGCCGCCGGAACCGGCAGATGTTGTCTGGTACATGGTATCTTTAAAAGACATGCTTGCCGCCTTATATCCCCATGTATTCACATTTGCTATATTATTTCCGATAATATCCATTTTTGACTGGTGGGTCCTTAAGCCTGCCACACCAGCGAACATTGATTTGACCATATAATACGCTTTCCTTTCTGTTCTGCCATCCTTTCCCATTCCGTCAGTCCTGGGAAAACAGCCTCCATAAATGGTCCGGCTACAGCAAAATGGCACTGTCAATATTAGTAAAAATATTTTCTTTCATTTCTTTTTCTGACATGGTTGTTACAACAATATTATTGGGCACATTTACAATGAACGCTCCCCGCTCACTGATGATCACCACATCTTTTGCCCCTTTTGATCTGGCTTTTTCCACTGCGGACCAAAGATCATTTAACAGTGGCTCCGATACCTCAATTCCTCTCTGGCTGACCCGTTCCGCCGCATGCCTGGAAAATTGAAGTTCTCCCCTGCTTTCCATCTGCCTTTTCAGTAAATCTCCAAAACCGGGGTTTCTTTCCTGTGCAGCCCCCTGCCGCAGCTTTAACTGCCTGATATCCTCATAACTGTTTACCTGATTGACTTTCATTTTTCACCTGCACCTCCTTAACAGGATGAATTACCGGTTTTAAACTGCATCAGCTTCACTGTAAATATCAGATTCCTCTTCTGTTTTCTCTCCGTTATCTTCTTTAATTCCCAGATCCGGTGCCGGAGCATGGCCTTTTTCATAAACAGACATTACATTGGCAATGGAATACCCTTTTTTTTCATCATCATCGATATACAAAGTAGGAATACCGCTGAAAATATCAACCCTGGTCACAGTTCCACTAATATTCTTTATATTACCATTTTCATCTTCAACAGCCAGCATGACTTCTTTTCCCATCATGGAAGTTCCATAATTGATGGTATTGATCTGAGAAAAATCTTCCATGGAAACAGAAAAATTATTCATTGCCTGCATCATGGCAATCTGAGTCATCTGGGTCATCATTTCCGAATTATCCATGGGACTTGACATATCCTGATTCTGCAGCTGAGCGGCCAGAAGTTTAAAAAATCCCTCTGTTGTCAGCTCATTGCCAGACGTTTCTGTTTCAGATTTTCCTGATAGAACGTTAATAAGAGCGCTGTAATTGTTCACAGAACTTATACTTGACATAATTTTCTCCTTTTATATTCTTTCCACATCTTCTGAATAAGCTGTTTCAAAAATTCCAAGCCTTAATTTCTGGATAAAATCCTCCCGGCTTTTCTCTTTCCTGTTCTCCTGTCCGGACTTGTGCTGCTGATTTCCCTCATTCCGCCCATTCTGCTGATTCAGATAATCCTTCCCCGGCTGATCCACAACAATCTGAACAGGCCGGTCAAGACTGTTTTCCAGAACCACGCCCAGCTCTCCTGCTGATTTTGATAACAGCCTTAAGGTTCTGCTCTCAGAACACAGAACAGATACGCTGACCTGATGATCCGCACAGGAAATTTTTATCCGTATTTTCCCCAGATTACGGGGTTCCAGCTGGATATCCAGATCGGCTTTATTCTCTTCGACCTGTTTTAATATCAGACCGGACAGTTTTTCTTCCAGAACTTCCTGATTTTCCCCATTTAAAACAATTTCTGAAACCTGGTTTTTTTCAGGCTGAACAGAAAACCTGTAAACTGGTTTTAAAATATTTTCCTGGAGCAGCGGCTGGTCCTCTTCCGGATTCTTTTGATTTTTCTGAACATCACCTGCCTTTTTCTCCGACTTCTCATATCCTGAAGCCATAATTGCAGGTTTCCCGTTTACATCCTGTACTGCTGTCACAGATTTTCTTTCCATGGAATCCACATTTATAACATGTTCTCCAGCCTGGATTTCCTTCTGTCCAAAAAACGCTAAGCTTTCCTGTTCCTTACGGGCAGAAACTTCCATATGCTGTTCCGGCATTCCGCTGCTTTTCTCTGTAAAGATTCCATCCTCCGCCGTCCTCTGTTGTCCTATAAAACCGGCTGTCACTTCTTTGTCCTGATCTGCAGGACTTTGCAGATAAAATGAATTCCCTGTTTCCACCGTATCAGATGCCTGCATCTGAACTGATTCCACATTCTGAGGAAAAACTGCCGGCATTTCCTGATTCCCGGGAATCTCCTGTTCAGGAACCTTGCCAGTCATGAAAAACGCAGCCGCATGATTCCCGGCAACCAGAAATACCGGTACATTTACATCTGTTCCATACCCGGACAATCCTTCATTTTGATTGTTTTCATCTTTTATGCTTTCTGAATTTTCCCTGGATTTCTTCTGATTTTTACTCTTCAGCATAGTTTTGAAACCGGAAATTCCATCTGCTGCCTTCTCTTCTTTTTTTCCTGCATCCATCATCTGCCGGACTGGTAAATCTGCCGGACTTTTTTTTACTCCCGTCATTTACTCCCTCCTTTCTTTTTCCCTGCTTTTCGGATATTTTATCTTCAGGGCATTCTTGAATATATATGGTAAACTGCCGGAAACTGTTTCCCAGGCAGGATCACCTGTTATTACGTACTGACATGGTATTGGAGACAAATTCCTCAATAAACAGTTCCTCACTGCGCTGCACCTCTTTGTCATACTGCATCAGCTTTTTTTCTTTTAATTTCTCAATAGAAGCTTTCTCTTTTCTCGCTTCCACAACCTGGGTACGTTTCTGTTCCTCTTTCTTCTTAAGAACTGCCAGAATTTTCTGCTCCGCAAGGATTATCTTTTCCATATTCATGATATAAACTTCATATTCACGCATTGCATTGATGGCAATCCCTGTTTCCGTTTCTTCTTTTAATTTTATGCAGGCTGAATTCCTCATTTCCTCCATCTGGCTGATTCTCTTCTCCTGACCTGCCACCCTTACAAGAATCTGGGCATGTTCACTTTTCAAATTATCCAGGGCCTGATCCTTGTAATTCAAAACCGTATTAAGAGGAAAATTAAACTTCTTCATCGTTATGCTCCTTCTGAAAATGTTTATGCAAGAATTTGTTTCATCTTGGACAGGATATTGTCATACGTACCATTTTCCTGAATTTCCTGACATAAAAACCGGTTGATTTTATCAATTCTGGCAATAGCCGAATCCAGCCTGGGATTGGTTCCGCTCTTATAAGCACCGATGGAGATCAGGTCTTCATTTTTTTCGTAAATGCTTAAAATATCCCTGATTTCTGAAGCCAGTTTCCGGTGTTCTTCCGATACAATATTATTCATCAGACGGGAAATGCTGGCACTTACATCAATAGCAGGAAAATGATTGGCATTGGCCAGTTTCCTGCTTAAAACAATATGCCCATCCACAATTCCACGCACAGTATCTGCTATGGGTTCATTGGTATCGTCACCTTCCACCAGAACCGTATAAATTCCGGTAATGGAACCTTTCCCAAAATTACCACTCCGTTCCAGGAGCTTGGGAAACTCGGCATAAATAGAAGGAGTATATCCTCTTGCCACAGGCGGCTCTCCAATGGCAAGACCAATCTCTCTCTGTGCCATCGCAAAACGGGTAAGGGAATCCATCATAAGAAGTACATCTTTTCCCTGGTTCTTAAAATATTCTGCTATGGTAGTCGCTACCAGGGGACATTTCATGCGAAGCATGGCTGGCTGGTCGGAAGTAGCCACTACCAGAACAGAACGTTCCATACCTTCCGGACCCAGATCCTTCTCTATGAATTCACGCACCTCACGTCCACGCTCTCCCACCAGGGCCACAACATTGATATCTGCTTTTACATTCCTGGCAATCATGCCAAGAAGCGTACTTTTTCCTACACCGCTTCCTGCAAAAATACCGATACGCTGGCCTTTGCCAATGGTATTCATTCCGTCAATGGCTTTGATTCCAAAATCCAGCCGGTCTGTAATGGGAGGACGGGTCATGGGATTGATATAGGGGTTTTCCACATAATAGTAGCCGGAATCCTCAAAAGGACCAAGCCCATCCATGGGATCCCCTTTTGCATCAATAATCCTTCCTTTTAAGAATTCCCCTACCGGTATCTTTAAACGCCGTCTGGTATTTCTCACAAAGCTTCCCGCCGCAATGCCATTCATATTCTCATAGGCCATAAGCTGTATCTTATCATCTTTAAAACCTACCACTTCTACTGGTATCTGTTCTTTCCTGTCTTCACTGTAAATATATGCAAGATCTCCAATGCTGGCTCTCCCTCCGGAAGCCTCCATGGACATGCCTACAATATTTTCAATCTTGCCAATATGGTCAATGGTTTCTGTCTTCATAATCAGATCCGATAATTCCCGGAACATGGCACCGCCTCCTATAGCCTTGCATTATTGAGAATTCCCTTAATATTCTCAATCTGGGTATTAACACTTACATCAATGATTTCCTCAGGAAGTTCTATGATGCAGGTTCCATCTTCCGCATGATCCATAGCAATAATTTTAATATTGCCGGAGATGTGGGACAATTCATTTAACAGCCCCACATCCCCTTGTATCATCATTCCCGCATCTTTCTGGGATACATAAATTTTTACCCACTGAGTTTTTTTTAGCTTACCTGCTGCTGCAACAATCATCCGTTTGATTATCTCACCACTGGACTTTAAACTGGTCTGAATCACCTTTTCCGCTATAGTCAGGGTAACGTCTTTCAGATCATCTATATATTTTTCTAAAATCCTGTTTTTCTCTTCTGTAACACCTTCTATTGTATTCTTTATAAAAAACCGTAATTCGTCCATCTGCCGGTCCAGTTCCGCCTTATGGTCCTCATAGACTTTTCGGTATCCTTCCTCAAAACCAATGTCATACCCCTGCTGACGGCCTTTTATCTTTGCCTCGATCCTGAGTTTTTCTACATCCTCTGAGGCCTGGTCCAGAATTTCCTGTGCTTTCCTGACTGCATCAGCATACACTTCACCTTCTGGCTCCCGAATATTCTTCTCTTTGCCCGGAAAAAATTCCTGATTTCCGTCCGCTTCTTTTTTTTTCTCCTTCTTTTCCATGATACCGTCAAACGCCCTTGCGTAGCCATCATCCAGCATATGATCCGCCAGCTGTGACCTTTTAATAATATTAGACAATAATATCATCCTTTCCGCCCTTGCTGATGATCAGCTCGCCTTCTTCTTCCAGGCGCCTGATGATGCCGACAATTCTCTGCTGAGCCTCTTCTACATCTTTTAGGCGGACATTCACAGTGACCTCCATGTCGGACTGAATGCTTTCTTTCATACGGGTGGACATATTAGTAAAAATAACATCTGTAATCTGCTGGTTGGCATTTTTAAGGGCATAAACCATATCTTTCATGTCGCACTCACGGATAAAGCGCTGGATGGAACGGTCATCCATTGTAATAATATCTTCGAATACGAACATCTTTTTGCGGATAGTATCTGCCAGCTCCGCATCTTTTCTGCCCAATTCGTCAAAGATAAGTTTTTCATTGCTCCGGTCCATATGATTCATGACATTTGCTATGTAATCGATGCCGCCCACAGTGGTATAATCCGTGGTAAGAATGCCGGAAAACTTCTTCTTTACCTCATTCTCCACAATCTTAATGGCCTCCGGCGATGCGCTTTCCATTCTGGCAATGGCTTCCACTACCTGTATGCGTTTCTCAGAAGACAATTCCGCAATAAGCTGGGCCGTCATTTCTTCATTCGTATAAGAAAGAACCAGGGCAATGGTCTGTGCCCTCTCATGCTGAAGAATGGAAAACAGATTTTTCGAATCACTTTTACGGATAAATCCAAACTTCTTTGACTTTAATGACTGAGCGACTTTCTGGAGCAGGCTGTTGGCTGTACTTTCACCAAATGCCTTTTCCAGAACAGTCCTGGCATACTCCAGCCCTCCATCTGTAACCACTTTCTGGGTCAGGCAGGTTTTATAAAAATCATCCAGGATCTCCTGGGTTGTTTCCGCCTCCACATGGCCCAGCTTAGCCACTTCAACGGTTAATTTTTCAATGTCTTCCTCACTTAAATACTTATAAATTTTAGAAGCCTTATCCACACCTAATGAAACAATCACGGTTGCCGCTTTCTGTTCCGGCGTAAAATTAACTGTCATCGCTATTGCCTCCGTTCAGCCATGTTTTCAGAAGCTGAGCCGATATCTCAGGATTCTGTTCTGCAAATGCTCTGACATTATCCCTTAATTCTGCTCCTTTATCTTCCTCCGGTTCAGGAACCTCCGTGTTTTCTTCCGGAAGCTTCACAAAAACCGGAACATCTTCCTGACTGTTTTCATGCTCTTCCAGCATTGCTTTCTTTTTCTTTCTGCGTCTTGCAGCCAGAATAATGATTAACAGGAAAAGGGCCGCTGCTGCAGCGGCAGCAATTAAAATCCACTGGTTAATCAAAATGCCTTTTACACTTGTTTCCACAGGGACATCCGGCTCCTGCGGCACATCAACCGTATAAAACGGCACTGCAACGGCTGTAATCTTCTCTTCCCTGTCTGTCAGGGCAATTCCAGCAGCATTGCCGGCAAGATTTCTTACATCCTCAGCCGTCAGAGTCCCAAAACCAGTCCCATTGACAACTACAGAAACTGTCAGGTTTTCAAGGTTTCCGGGATTTACCTGTCCCTGTTCCTTAATCTGGTTCAACAGATATTTCCTGGTAATGTTATTGGAACCATAGGCATTTTCCCCGGCTGTCCCCGCTGTATTATACTGGGGAATATCTGCATTAGTCTCCGTTCCCGCCACTCCCGATGCAGTCTGCCCGTCTCCCGAATATTCCCGGAACAGGGATTCTTCGGAAACAAGGCCGGTCTTATCCTCATCGTTTATCTTTTCAGGGGTATTGTACGTAATGCTTTCCCGGATCAGCTTTTCCATATTAACCGTACATTTTACGGAGACACGGACATTCCCATTACCATATACAGGTCCAAGGACATTCATGACTTTTGCGGAAATCTGATTTTCCGCAATTCCTGCAATTTCTTCTCCGGCTTTTCCCGAGTTCAACTCTTCATCCCCTGCCCCGGTAGAAACTTCCCGTCCGCTGCCGTCAAAAACAGAAACATTGCCGATGACCATTCCCGGAATGCTTCTGGATATGAGAAGCTGAATGGATCTTGCCTGTTCTTCTGTAGGGGAACCGCCGTCTTTCATTACAATAACAGCCTGAGCGCCTGCTTCCTGCTTCTCACTGTCAGACAATGCGTATCTGGAAGTATCACCCAGAGCTATGGTAACGTATGCCTCCTTTACCCCTTCAAACAGTTGAATCGTTGATCCAATCCTGGTTTCCAGGTCATAAAGCTTAAAGGTCTTCCGGTCAGAATCTGTTGTCATAAGGTTCACATTATTCTTAAATACATCATAAGTAAAACCACTTTTGGGATATCCCTCAGATACCAGCCTTGCTTTTGTCACGTCAACCTGAGCTGCAGGCACCAGAATGTCACCATCCCTGTACTGATAATCCACATCCTCTTCCTGCAGCTTTCCCATGATCTGCTTTGCTTCTTCACTCCCCACGCCTGTAAACATGACCTCATAGGGCTTTACCCTCATGGAAAGGGAAATTATGACAGCCCCGGCCACAACAGCCACACCTGCGGCAGCGGCAATGATTATCTTTTTTGTCCTGCCGTCCATTTTACTTAAAAATCCTTTAATAGTCTCCATCATCGCGTCTGTCCGCCCTATTTATCTTATATACTGATTCTTATCATCTCATTATAGGATTCCAGAGCCTTATTTCTGAGAGACGTTAAAAGTTCTATGGATAACTGAGCTTTAGCTGCCACAACCGGCACTGTATGGGCATCATCAATCTGTCCTGTGGACAGCAGATACTCCTGGGCTGTCAGTTCCTGATCCGTACTTTTAACATTATAAAACGCTTCCCTGAAAATATCCTGAAATACGGAAATTCCGTTTTGTCCTGATAAATCTTTCTTTTCATTACCTGCGGCTCCAATAGAACTGATAGGCGCCATAGGCGTTATAAACATCTGCTGCATTCATATGTACCTCCTGTTTTTAGCCTTTTATGACCGTGCGGAACCTGCTTATCTCACTGTTAAATGCATTCAGTTCGTATTGGTACTGAAGGGAGGTTCTGGCCAGTTCTACCTGTTCCATATCTGTATTTACGTTATTCCCATCCATTCTGGCCGACTCATCCCTGGTGTTCCTGATAAAATGCCTGGAAGATTGAATAAGACTGCCTATTTCCCTGGAAGTACCTTCCTTTCCTGCCATCAGACGTTTACGAAACTCATCTTCAAAGGTCACATATTGAGCTTTATAACCTGGAGTATCATCGTTTGCAATGTTATTCATGGTTATTCTCTGCTTTGACCATAGATAATCCAGAGTTTTCTCTGACATGGAAAGATTATTTCCAAATATTGTATTCATTGACTGTTCCTCACTTAGCTTGTTCCGGCATCTGCCAGTAAATTGATTATTTTATTTTACATTTTATTACATATAATGTCAAGAAAATCAATAAAATAGGCATCTGGTTCTTATTATTTTATTCCATAAACCTTCCATATAAAGTACGATTTCTCTGCATTTTCCATTGGAAACCTGACAATCATTTCCATCTGGAAATTCCTGAAATTCATATTTTTTATTATAATATTTTACGCTCAGCCTATAAAGTACCAGGCATATAAAACTGTTGTAAATTATTATAAAAAATATATGGCTGCCGACCAAATAGAATGACAAAAAATGTATCATGTATTTGCACATATTTTAGCAGATAAGTCAAAATTGTTCGTGGTATTTGCACAGCAAAGAAATACTTCAGGATAAAACAGGATGAACAGAAAAACATTGACATGACATTAAATATAGGAATATAATATTATCAGAATTATTCTCCCATCAAAGCAGGAATCTTTTTTGATCTGGTATTTGTGGCTGGTGATTTACTGCAATAAGAAACCGCTCTGGTATCATGCAGAGCGGTTTCTCATGCTTACGATTTAGGGGTCTGGAAATTGATGATGTCTATAAGCATATTTATTATATCATTTTTCTTACTCTTGTGCAAGAATTTATCATAAATTTTCTCTAAAATTTTCTCTAAATTCTATAAAATTTTCAAAAAAATAAAATTGGAGGGCATCTTATGCTGGACTGGCAATTTATCAGGCCAATTGTAATTCATATACTGAGTCAGCACAGATATTCAAACAGCGGCAGATATAACGGTACTCCATCTTTTCTGACCGCTTATCAAATTGCAGTCCTGGTAGACGCACATAATCCTGTGCTGAAAGGCTCTCTTCCTATTGGCGGAGCATTTACCGGACCAGACAGCTTTGCCAGACAAATTGCATGGCATTTGTCAGATGACATAACTAAAAATATATTTAACGGAAGTCTTGAAATGCAGTTTTTCAGCATTGCAGGACTGGACCAGTTCACTTTTGGCGGAGGAAATATTCCGTCTGCCAATGAATTTTCCATGTTTCGTATGCTATAGGGCAAATTTTTCTCTGATATATGAACCTATGTTAATATGCAAACGGCTTACAATTCTTTGATGCAAAGTGTTCGGTGGAGTCATGTAATAAATTGCATTGCTATTGATCACGGAACCATTCCATTGTATTCATTTATTTCAAAATTTGATATTTGATCGTAAACAATATAATCTTTCCATTAACTACTTCAGTTTGAAAACTATCACTACTGGTAACATGACTTGCAGACATCGATGCCAGTGCTGTCCATGCAGCTTCATCAGCAAAAGCCGAAGCCTGCTCTAAGAACAATACACTAATCAACAAACAAATAACTGTTGCTATTTTAAGCATTTTTTCTTCATATGTACCTCCAGAATTGATCTTATGTTTTTTATTGTTATAAACCTTTTAAACAAATAATGCAATAAAAAACCATCTAAAAGAAATATCTTGAGATTTCTCGCTATAACCGGTTCGCTAAAATTTTTATTCATTTAGAATACCTATATATTATCATAGCAAATAAATCGATTCGATTCCCATATATACTAAATAAATATAGTATTATTTCACAATAATCCGTCATTGCAAAGCTCCATCCTGGGGACTTGTTTAAGTAAAGTCCTCAATCTAACGGAGTGGGGACTTGTTTTATTTAAAACAATTTCCTATAAAGTAAAGTAAAATCATGTGGCTGCCGCACTAAATAATTAGCGCGGCAGCCACATGATTAAAACTTATTGTTCACTATAATAATCAAAAATTACTGTAACAACTGCAGAACACCCTGAGGCAACTGATTTGCCTGAGCAAGCATTGCCTGAGAAGCCTGAACCAGAATGTTATTCTTAGTATAATCCATCATTTCCTTAGCCATATCAACGTCACGAATACGGCTTTCTGCAGCAGTCATATTCTCTGATGTTACACTTAAGTTTTTGATGGTATGATCCAAGCGATTCTGGATCGCACCAAGATCACCACGAGTGGAAGACACAGTATTGATTGCGTCTTTGATCTTGATAATTGCTGCGGAAGCGCTCTCCTGATTAGCAACACTGATGGAACCGATCCCAAGAGAACTGGAACCCATATTGCCTACCGATACTGTCAGCTTATTGAAATCATCGGAAGTATCACCGATCTGAAGTACAAGTCCGCCTCCGGAAACCGCCTTTCCTTCTGCAGAAATACCAAGAGTTTTTGCAAAATCACCTCCCGTTCTATCAGAAAAACCAATCTTCTTATCAGAAGTATTGAAAAACTCCAGCTGGCCTTTGTTGTTAAAGTTTACTGTTATTTTACCAGACATTGCATCATCTGTTCCTGTCGTTCCCTTTGCAGCATCATATTTGGTAAGGGCGACATTAATCGCACTCTTTACAGCGGTAGCGACATCCGCTCCTGTAGATATAGCACCTAAACTTGAACCAGACATATCAATCTCTATGTTTTCACCGTTAATGCTCATATCAAATTTACCATTTGCATTAGCAGGACCTATAGTGAGCTGAGAAGTAGCACTGGCTAAAGAAGTAACTGTATCAGCATCGGCTCCGTCTACTGCACCAAATATAACACCAGCTACAGTTTTATTGGTACTAGGTTCTCCCTTTACTGCAAGACTAGAAGAATTGCTTCCACTGAGTCCACTAGTCAATTTAAAATCTTTTGGTCCGTCTGCTTCAACCGTAATATGATTTACAGATGTTCCTGCATCTGAGTTCACTTTATCAATCGCATTATTAATGGCATCCTGCATAATAGAAGCAGCTTCTTTTGCAAGGGAGCCACTCGTATTTGAAGTCCAGTCTGTCTTCATTGTAGCTTTCTGCTGGTCAGTAAGCTTCGACCAGTCTACAGTTACTTCTGTTCCGTCAATCACAAATGTATCCGATTTTGTAAGATCAAGAGCGGTGCCAGAAGCATCTCCAGCAGCATTGGTTACAGTAGCAGCACGGAATGTTCCAATGGTTCCCCCTATCAATCCTCCTCCAGAAGTTCCGTTTCCAGCCAAAGAACCGTCTAACAGGTTAATTCCATTGTAATTTGTACTGTCAGAAATACGGTCAATCTCTGATTTTAAGGAGTCTACTTCCTTCTGAAGGTTCTCACGGTCAACTGCATTCTGGTAAGTTCCATTAGCAGACTGACCTGCCAGTTCTACCATACGGTTTAACATAGAGTGAACTTCTGTCAAAGCGCCTTCTGCTGTCTGCACTAAAGAAATACCATCATTGGCATTTTTCTGAGCAGTCTCAAGACCTGTGATCTGTGCTCTCATCTTTTCAGAAATAGCCAGACCTGCCGCATCGTCACCTGCACGGTTGATTTTATAACCGGATGATAACTTCTCAAGATTCTTAGATACTGCGCTGTTGTTGTTCCCTAATTTGTTATAAGAGTTTAATGCTGCGATGTTGTGTTGGATTCTCATATGGTTTCCTCCTTGAATTTACAACAGGGAAATCCTTTTCCCTGCGTGATATGATTATTTCCCTGTAAACGGGAAATAAAATGAAGAATCATTCTGCAGAAGCCTTTGCGGGGTACCTCCGCTGGAATTGCTTTGCAGATTCTGACACCTGTGCCATAAGGAATGTTGTTTTCCTTACATATACATTATCGGAATAATGGAATAAAAAAATAAGTCTTTTTTTAATTTTTTCCGCAGCAGTTCTTATATTTTTTACCGCTTCCGCATGGACATGGCTGGTTTCTTCCTATCCTGGGCTGCTGTCTCCTGTATGGCGTCCGGCCAGGCTCCTCATCCCGGAACCACTCTTCCTGGAACCAGTCATCCAGAAACTGTTCTTCCTGCTCCATGGCCCGGAACATCTTTTTAGCCCTTTTCTCGTATTTGTTCAGTAAAAAAGCGCGGCTGGAGGCTCCCAGTATCTCATCCAGAAAATCTCCCAGAATCCCGGCATAATACGGATATTCCTGCTTTATAATTCTTAAGCTTTTTTTAATTCCGGGAAGCTCATAAATCAGCGTGACTTTTGCTGCCAGAAAAACCTGATCATATTCTTCTTTGCAATCGGTCCCCATGTCCATAAAGTGTATGTTTTCGTAAAAAATATCTCCAAGCTCCGTAATCAGGTCAGGAAACCGTTTATCCCGAAAAAGCCTTACTTTCTCCCTCTCATAACAGGCCATTTCAAGCATCCATGATTCCTTTTCAGAAATATGATCTTTACAGGACTGGAACTGGCCCAACAGTTTGTCAAACAGTTCTTCGTCTATTTCTGTATACTTCTCTTCATCCTGGGCATTATGAAACTGATAAAAAAACATCTGGCACAGAAATGTTCTGCATTCCTCAGGCATCTGATCATTTTCCAGAAAACTGAAAAACAGTTCCAGATAGTTCTTTCCAAAATATTTCAGGTTCTCAACCGCTGTTTCCAGTATTTTACCCCAGCTGTTTTTAATGAATCCCCAGTTTTCTTCTCCTGCGTCACAGGAACTTTCCGATGCCTTCTTTAATTTCTTATACGCTTTGGAATATGCTGACTGAAACGTAAGAATTGTCCCATAAAGAACCATGAAGTCTCTCCTGCTGCATCCCCGGGATTCCATTTCTTCACAGATTTTCAGCGCCTTTTTGTTCCACCCTCTGGCTTCACACGCCAAAGCCAGAGACATGAGATACTGGGTATTCTCCGGTTCTTTTCCGCTCAGCATTTCAAATTCCCGGACTGCCTTTCCCGGATTATTGTTCAGCAGATAAAGTTTTCCCTGAAGAAAACAGAGAATATCCTGACTTCCCTCCCGTAACATCACTTCATCACAATATCTGATGCCTTCCTCAAAAGCTTTCTGTTCCATCAGATTTATAATTTCATAATAAGCTTTTTGAACTTCCGGCTTTAGGCCGCAGATCTCATCATACTCTTTCCTTTTCTCCGGATTCATGAGTATTTCATAAGCTTTTCGGACTTCTTTGAACATCTCCGGTTCCGTATCAGGCGGGTATTTCCGGATTGCTTTAAAGTATCCTGATTTAAGGCTTTTTGAATCCGCATTCCGGTCTGCGCCTAAAAGATGGTAATAAGAATCTACTATAACCACTTTATTTCCTCCGCCAAATCAATTAATTCAAGTTCCAGGGCTTCCAGCCTCTCAGGATCCTCTCCATGAATCAGGCCAAGCTTCAGTTCACGGAGACATTCTTCCAGAATCATCCGGTCCTCTCCGTCCAGATCCCTGCCCAGAAGTTTTTCTGTTTTCCGAATGGTAGAACGATAACTTCTGGCATTGGGAGCGTCTTTCCATTTCTCCAGATCCACCGTCTCCCCCTCTCCCGCTGTTTCTATTACAATGGAGGCGGCTTCTCCTGTACTGACAACCTGTGCATGAACTTTCAGTATTCCATTCACATCATAAGAAAATTTTATATCAACCGCTTCTTCCCCCGGCATTTTAGGCGGTATTCCTGAAAGCATGAACTTTCCAAGAAAAGCATTCTCCGTGGCTTTCTTTTTTTCTCCCTGATATACTTCAATCTCACATCTCGTCTGAAACATGGAATAGGTATAATACCGCTTTTTCCTGGTAACAGGTATGGTAACATTGCGCGGAATCAAGATATCCATATAATCACTATTAAAAATATCACCATCATCAATCACCGCTCTTACCCCAAGAGTATAAGGCGCTACATCGGTAATCATGATTCCTGTTTCATGGCTGATCATTCCATCCAGAATTCCGGCCTGGATTCCCGCACCAAGAGCTACGGATAGGTCCGGATCAATACTTTCTGCAGGTTCTTTTCCAAACAATTCTGTTACATACTGTTTTATAAATGGAATTCTGGTAGAACCTCCGGTAAGAAGAATCAGATCAATGTTATCTTTTGACATATGCCCGTCTTTTAATACCAGTTCCACAGCCTGTCTGGTCTTCTCAACCAGTCCACGGATCAGCTCATTAAAAACAGAAACGGAAACCGTTGTGTGAAGGGAAACAGGAACCCCCTTTTTCTGGCTGAGCATGGGAATAAGAACATCATAAGATTCCTGGAAACTGAGTGCAATTTTACATTTCACTGCCGCATCTTTTAACTTTACCATGGCGTAGATATCATCTTTCAAATCAATTCCATGATCTTTTCTGCACAAATCCAGAAAATACTGAACCAGCTTCTCATCAAAATCCTTTCCTCCAAGACAGTTATCACCGCTGCTGGCTTTCACTTCCAGAACACCTTCAAACAGTTCAAGAAGGGTCACATCAAATGTTCCTCCTCCGAAATCATAAACCAGAATATGACTTTCTTCTTCCATATGATCAATTCCATAACAGAGAGCTGCCGCTGTAGGTTCATTGATGATCCGGTCTACAGAAAGACCTGCCAGTTTCCCTGCCTCTATGGTTTCATTCCTCTGCTGATTGGTAAAATATGCAGGAACCGTAATAACAGCCCGGTCTACCTCTCCTCCAAGAAAATTTTCTGCATAATGCTTTACACTGGAAAGCAGTTCAGCAGAAATTTCTGCCGGTGTATACTGTTCCTGACCCATGGATACTTTCTGACCGCTTCCCATAAGCCTCTTTACTTCTTTAACTGTCCGGTCCGGATAAAGCAGATACCGTTCATCCGCCTGTTTTCCCACAATGATCCTGCCCTCATCGTCAAGTCCCACCACTGACGGCACGATAACATCCCCTGAATGGTCAGGGATCAGAACCGGTTTTCCATTCTGAAACACAGCTGCTTCTGTCGTTGAAGTTCCAAGATCAATTCCAATTATATATCCCATATCATTTCTCCCCTTCGTACTGCCAGATAACTGCCTTCGCTTTTTTTATCACAGTTCCTTTGTAAATCCAGCCAGGTATGATAATTTCCCCTACATGATTATGGTTCTCCACATCAGGGCAGGTCTTTTTCTTTATGATTTCCACTCTGGAAGGATCTGCCGGTTCCCCTTCATCCTGGATTCTTGCAATTCCACACTTCTCTTCTGTACGTTTTAAAGAAAGCTCCATCATCTTCCACTGGCTGTCCCATTCCTCTCCAAAAAAAGACTGATCCTTCATGTAAAAACGGAGATTTTCCATATATTCACCATATGTCATAATCAATTCCAAAAGGTCATTTTCCCGTTGTCCGGCCTGACGCCATTGCGTTTCTTCTTTTTTATTTCTTTCACTGAGTGTTTCTGTACAGCAGTCAAGCAGTTCTAATGCTTCTTCCAGCATATTTTCTTGCTTCTTCTGCCGGGATTCCATCAATTCCATTCTGTCTGAAAAAGAATCAAATTCTTTTTTTACCGGAAAATCAAACTTTTTTTTTATTAATCCAAATATCATGCTTTCCCTCGCTTTTCCCTGTCGTTCAATTCTTTAAAAGCAAAATACATTTATAGATTAATACCTGCCAAAACGTTTGTCAATACTGAATTCTTATGAAAAAAATGACAGAATTCAACCGCCAAGAACCAGCTTGATACGAAATTGAATTATAATTGATTATTATTACCAATTATCAGCTGAATTACAATAAAAAACGTAAGCTATATTTTCTAATTCAAAAGAATCAGTCAGTTTCCATCTGTCCGCTCTGTGGTTCTTCTCTGGTTTACAGAGATTCACGTATCAGAAAAATCAGACATTATGGCGGAAAACGTTCCTGTTTGTCCATACGCCGGCTGAAATGCACTGGATGCAAAAAGCTCCATAATGAACTTCCTGATATTCTGACTGCAGAAGACTATCCCTGTCACAAAACCATGGAACGCTGGAATATATGGATCAAACTGAACGCTGCCAGAAAATCCCTGTTACCGTCTTCTTTTCCTCTATTCGAAAGCCTGCGTAAACAGGGGGCAGGCTGGATTTCTGCCATTTTGCCCATAATTTATAATTCCGGCGGTTTTCTGTCTGCTGTCTTCTGAAAAAATATATCAGATACATACCTGTCCGGAAACATGCACCTGATTTGTTTTGCTGTTTTTCCAAAAATATGATAGTTTTTCTTTAAAAAGGAGGGATTTAGATATGAAACGAAAGAAACGAAAAGAATCAGACACATTAAGAATACAGAATCAATCCTCTTACGAAATCTTTTTTGAAATGAAACATACTCCATTTGTACGGAACCTCCCTACTGACAGCTGATTCCGGCTGTGGAAAATCAACTCTGCTTAGAAGATTTTCAGATTGGCTTCCAAATAAAGATTACATTCTAATGCATTCATCCAATTCCAGACTGGCGCCCAGACGCTTTTATAAAGAAGTTTTCAGCCAGTTGGGAACGGAACCTCATTATCACCAATGGGATTCCGAAATACTGCTTCAGAAAGAACTGGAAACAATCCATAGAAACAGGAAGAAAAAAGCGGTGTGTATATTAAGACGATGCCCATTTACTGAGAAAGATCTTCTGAATGAATTATTTTTAATATACAAACAGGCAGAAAAGCTACCGGAAAACCGATATTTTTCATGCCTGTTTGTACCCCTGCTCAAATCAAAAAAACATATCTCCATGGCATTTTCCTTACTATGCTCTCGTATCCACATTTTGACCAATTCCATCAGGAAAAGGCTGTTTAAGAAGCGCTGTCTCTGCCATCTCAAGCAATCCGGCGGCGGCGGCTTCTGATGAATCCATAGCTTTCTTCGCAATAGTAATTCCCACGCTCTGCTGCACCTTTACAAGACTTAAATCCATACTCATTGCTGCAATATCCATATTGTCACTCTCCAGATCTTCATTTTCCTTTAAATATTCACTGCATTATGCCTGTTTCGGCAAAATATTTTTAGCTTCCATAACAGTGATCAACGTCTCTATCTCATCATTAATCTTTGCAAATTCTTTTTTATTGAGATTTTCCTGACAGATTAACCGGACATCGATATCTTCCAGCTTACGTTTTAACACACCAAGCTTAATATCCAATGCTGCTTGTTTGTCCGCCATCATATCCTGTTTATGTTCCAGTGCGTCAAAACGATTCTTCAGTGCATCAAAACAATTTTCCAGTACGCCAAGATGGTTCTCCAGTGCATCAAAACGGTTTTCCAATGTGTCAAAGCGGTTTTCCAATGTGTCAAAACGGTTTTCCAATGTGTCAAAACGGTTTTCTAATGTGTCAAAACGGTTTTCCAACATATCAAACTTATTATAGATGGGTTTTAGTTTTTCATCCATTATCCCTACTATAGCTTGTAAATCCTCATTTGTCAATGCCATATTATCACCTCCTTTCTTCGAAGATTATATCATATCCCACGTACAAAATCCATTCCAATATCAAAAAAATCAGTAAAAAATTCAACAATGCACAGATATTTCATTTCATAATACTATTGTAATATTTTAAGTAAATTGAAACGATTTTACGTCCAGAGTAAACCAGAATTCCACGCCCCCCTTCACATTCCGTACACCACAGGACTTCCCATGGGAATCCATAATCGCCTTAACAATAGAAAGACCAATACCGCTGCCCCCATATCCCCTTGTATGTGCCTTATCCACCTTAAAAAACTTGGTCCATATCTTCGGCAAGTCCTCAACCGGGATACTCTGACCGGTATTAAAAACGGTTACAAGAGCTTCCTCTCCATTCTCCTCTGCCGTTATCACAATCTTTCGATCTCCGTCTAAATGGTTCAGCGCATTATTTAAGTAGTTCGTAATGACTTCTTCTATTTTAAATTCATCGGCAGATACATAAATAGGACCGCAATCCACCAGTTTCACCTCAGCATTCTTCTGCTGGATCAAAATGCCTGCTGAATTAATGACGCCGCGAAGCAGTTCCGTCAGATCAAAACATTCCATCTGAATGCTGTCATTGCCAAATTCCAGGGCAGTAAGATTAAGTAATTGGCGGACCATGGTATTCATCTTACCTGTCTCATCCATGATGACCCCGCAGTAATAATCCCTGCTTTCCGGATCCTCAGCCATCCCTTCCGTAAGGCCCTCCGCATATCCCTGGATAAGTGCAATGGGAGTCTTTAATTCATGGGAAACATTGGCGATAAAATCCTTTCGCATTTCATCAATTTTTATCTTTTCATCAATATCCTTCTGCAGCTTTTCGTTGGCTGCCCGCAGCTGCCCGATGGTATCCTTTAAGGTATTAGACAGCTGGTTCATGCTGTTTCCCAGCACTCCAATCTCGTCTTCCTCCGTGCCAATGTATTTGGCATCAAAGTCCAGCGCCGACATCTTTTCTGATAAATTGGCAAGCTGAAGAATGGGCGAAGTAATTCTTTTTGTGGTAAAATATATAAATATACTTCCTATGACCAGAGCCGCCACTCCCACATAGGCGAGAAACCGGTTCGCCAGATCCACACTTTCTGTAATGCTGGCAAGAGGAATGGATATGAGGAAAATGGTTTTATTGTCAGAAAAATATCCCCAGCTTTCCAGATAATAAGAATCGGAACGTCTGTCATATGTTTTCTGAATAATGTAATTATCGTGTTTTTTTAAAATGCTGGCTTCCGGCATGTTCTTTCCGAATATATACGCCTCCACCCTGTTTTTTAAAAACAGCTGATCCCCGTTTGTGGATATGAGGGCCTCGTCTGTGGTACTGTCGATCAGCACTGTCATCAGATTGTATTTTTCCCCCATGATGCGGAACATCTTCTGCGCCGGGCCTTCATTTTTAAAATCGGGATCATAGGTATCCTTGTAATATTCAATGATCCCTTTCCCGCTCTCATTCGCCTGTGTTACTGCCTTGTCGATCTGCGTATAGGCTCTCTCCAAAGTGCGCACCTTATCGCTGGTATAAAAACTCTCCAGAAACCAGTTATTTACACACCATGTAGAAGTAAGGACAAAGGCCATCAGACATACAAAAATTATGGCAAAACGTGCCCTGATGGAATGCTTCATTTATTCGCCTCAAATGATATCCTTTCCTCTTTTTTGTCCACTGTTTTCGGGCATAAAGGTATGCCCGCAGGGCGTTCCTCATACTTCGAATTTATATCCCATTCCCCATATGGTCTTAATATAGTCTCCTTTATCACCCATCTTGTTTCTCAACTTCTTTACATGGGTATCTATGGTCCGGGCATCTCCAAAGTAATCGTAATTCCAGACATTGTTCAGTATTTTCTCCCTGGACAGGGCAATTCCCTGGTTTTCCAGGAAATAAGCCAAAAGCTCAAATTCTTTATAACTCAAATCAATATCCTTACCGTCAATGGTGACCTGATGGGCTGCTTTGTCAATGCAGATCCCTCCTATTTCCACTGCATCTGCGGTGACGGCATTGCTGCGCCTTAAAATAGCCTCCACACGGGCCACCAGGATCTTTGGGCTGAACGGTTTGGAAATATACTCATCCACCCCTAAGTCAAAGCCCTGAAGCTCGTCACGCTCTTCGCTTCTTGCGGTCAGCATAATGATGGGAACCTGGGAATATTTCCGGATGGTTTTGCAGGTCTCCCAGCCATCCATTTTAGGCATCATCACATCAAGAATAATCAGTACAATGTCCTTTTGTTCAAAAAAGATATCCACAGCTTCTTCCCCATTGGAGGCCTCGACCACAGAAAAACCTTTTACACTTAAAAAATCCTTTACCAGTTTTCTCATTCTGGCTTCATCATCCACTACCAATATCTTTAACTGTTCCATAATAACCTCCTGAAATCAGATCTTTTATATCACAAAGTATTTATCAGCCATATTGTATCAAATTGAAAGGCAGATTTCTACATTTTCACAGAGATTTCACACGGTTTAATTAGAAATAGCTGATCACCAGATTATTCCCCTTGCCTTGACACGGTATTCCGATTCCAAAAAAGCAAAAAACAGATGCGCCGGAAGTAGCGCATCTGCCTTATCATATATAAAATTATCTTAATTCAGTTGTAGGAATGGTGTCCATATCATCAAATGCCTGGTTCTCTCCGCCCATTGCCCAGATGAAGGTATAGTTGCTGGTACCTGCACCGGAATGGATGCTCCAGGATGGGCTGATCACTGCCTGCTCATTCTGCATAACAATATGTCTTGTCTCATTGCCCTCGCCCATCATATGAAATACTACGTTGTTCTCCGGGATCTCGAAGTACATATAGATCTCCATACGTCTTTCATGAGTATGAGATGGCATGGTGTTCCATACGCTGCCCGGATCCAGAACAGTCAATCCCATGGACAGCTGGCAGGTTTCCAGTACGTCCGGATGAATAAACTGGTTGATCACACGCTTGTTGGATGTCTCCATGGCGCCTAAAGGCTTCTTGGCTGCCTTTTCAATGGGGATGAAGGTGGTCTTACAGGACTTGTGGGCTGGTGCGCTTACCATATAGAATTTAGCCGGGTTTGATGCATCCTCGCTTGTGAAGGTCACTTCTTTTGTTCCCTTGGTGATATATAAGCAATCCTTATATCCCATCTTAAATTCTTCCCCGTCTGCAACGATCTTTCCGGCGCCTCCAATGTTGAAAATGCCGACTTCCCGTCTTTCAAGAAAATAGCTTGTACCGAAATTTTTCCAGATATCAATTCCCTTGTCAATGGAAACAGCTTCTGTTGTAGGCATACAGCCTAAGGTCACCATGCGGTCTACGTGAGAATATACGGCAACTGCCTCATTGGCAATGTATAAATTTTCAATTAAAAATTCATTTCTGGTTTCTTCCGTTGTATAACGTTTGAAATCCTTCTGATTTGCTGAATAGCGGATATCCATTTATTAAAAACCTCCTACTACAATATATTTATGGTTAATATCCCTTACAGCCAGTAAGGAATTATCCATCTTGCCGCTTAAGCTGGAGCAATCGGTATAGCGGAAACCTCCTTGGGCCTTGCGCCCGTAAATTAGTCTGCTAACCAGCTTCTCATTCGCAGCGTTCATTTTATGCAGGTTGAGCCACCTTCAAGGTGCGTTCGTGTCACACCACAGTAGATTGAATAGGCAATGAGCAAAACCGGTATTTATCCATTGCAATAATATTTCTATTTAATTAACTCAGCTTTCCCGGAAAATATTTCCAAATAAAGCCCGGATAAATGATGCTTGAGACAACATCCCCTGGGGTACAACAATTGCCTGTAATTAATTTCAGAAACAACTGGTCAGTTTTATCATATCATAATGAGATTTTTAATTCAATATTTTCTTGGATATATTATCGCTTTATTGTTTTTCTTCTGTTATTTACCCGGCGTTAAATTGCTTTGCCAGTTCCTCGGTTAGCGGACTCGTAAACACTGTACCGACGACAGCTGTCCGCATCTCGTCCGCAAGGACGTTGTACCAGAAGAACTTGTCTGTAGCTTCAAAGACTACGCCCGATATGCTGTTTGCCTCTGCCAGCTGTGCCATCCGTTCGTCCAAAAGCTCGCCGCACGGCTTAAGCATAGCGCTCAGCACGGCGTTTTTGTCATAGCTGAACGAAGAGATGCCGCAGAATATCTCAGCCCAATGCTTCGCAAGTTCTTCCGGGTCTTTCAAGGGCGTCTTAAACCCCTGCTTCAGCTTTTCCGATAGCAGGTTCCAGTTGCCATCGCTCATCTTCGGCTCGTTCCGGCAGCTTAACAGAAAGTCCGCGATTTCCCGCGATAGCTCCAAAAACTCCTCCGTATTGTTTCGACTGTACGGACGGGAATATTGGCCGTCTTTGTATTCGTACTGCCGCATATTAAATGTGACATTGCTGTCGTCTGGCGCGTGGTTCGCCTCCGCATGACCAACCGCGTAAATATTGTGGTACATTGCAGGGGAGTAATCACCTGTAATATCTTTCCCGTCGATGTTGTTGGTAACTTTATCAAGCCAAGTGTAATTCTGCCAGCCGTGAAAACCGTTGAAACTCTGATGGGCGCAGGTGTCCGCGAACGTGTGAAGCAGCATCCCTATCCGCATAAGGTTGATTTTACGGTTAGTCTCCCCTTCTCTGATGAACGTGTCCCGCGCTTTTTTCAGCATATCCGTGATCAGCGATTGGTCGTTCATATGTGCGGGTTTGACGCGCCACGTATGATCATCCGGCATATCTCTGAGACATTTTCCCGGGATAAAGTGATACGGTGTAACAATCCACTTCTGGTACCTTTCCGCAGCCAGAAGGAGCATATCATACCAATTGGGAAATCCCGTTGTTACCGGGTTGAACAGATACCCGATGCCAATATTCTTCGCAAGATGCCTGGCATAGCCGGGTACCTCATTCAAGAGTATCAGCTTAAACCAGTCGAAATCGTCGATATACTGCGAAAACGTTGCTATTTCCTGCGCTTCCGGCTCCGAGAAGCCGGCCGTCACCGCGATTGCTTTCACCGCGAAATAATGAAAATTCAAGTCCATATCCGTCCCCCCTCTATCTTTGCCTGCGCCGCTTCGCAGCAGTGACGCAGAAGTCGTTATAGTCCTTGTCGTCCGAATCCTCAACGCAGTATGTACAGGTGACCCCGGCAGGTTTTCCCTGCTCGCCGGTAATGCTGCCTGAATAGTCACACACGTCAAGAGAGTGCGATGTGTTCATTGTGAACTCAAGGCGACGGCTCGTGCCGCCTGCGCTCCGCACCATGTAATCTCCGTTCCGGACGCTGTCCGGATACTTAGTGGCTGTTGACATAAGTTTTCCTCCTTAGATTTCGCCCGTCTTTCCGAGCGGGCTTTATGTGCCGTACCCCACAGCACATGTCCGTTCCAATTTCAAGATATTTTTTTTCGTAATATTATTTTTCAGGAAAGTAAGTATTCTTATAGATTCCCGGCTCCCGTTTCGTCAAAATAAAGCTCCATTTTCGCCTTGTAATAACGCACTTTCTTCTTATCGCCCAACCTGGAGAAATGCCGGCCGAGGTCTTGAAGCAGTTCGTAATACCGGATGTCGTAGTCTGCTTCGTAATCAATCGCCCAATCGTAATTGTTGTCAATAAGAAGCCCCGACTTGTATATGCCCACGGCTCTTTCCCGATCGTCCGACTCTGAACTTCCGCATAAACTCAGAAACTCGTACGTGTCAATCAGCACGGCGGTGAAGTCGATTTGCAGGGAGTTCCGGTTGTCGATAACAGGAAGCCGCTTACCATCCGCCGAAATTTTCGAAATGTGGCGCAGCGTTTTGTACAGGCTGTCCATCGCATGTTTGTCGTCCGCATCCGGCCACAGGGTTTCTGCGACTTTGTGTTTTGAAACGGATTGCTGTTCGCAGACAAGGAATGCAATTAGTTCCTCGGCTTTCGCGCTGTGCAGATTTACCGCTGCTCCGCCGGCAAGCAGGGTGAAACGAGAGAAACAGCGTATCTCAACCTGTCTGTTTTTTCTAAAAGGGGGGGTACGGAGATGGTTCTGTCGGTAGATAGTATAATTTCGCCGATGCACTCGCGCATTATCAGGCTGTCTCCTGCGGACACCCCAAGCGTCCGAATCACCACTTCCGGCAGAGTTATTTTGCCGCCCGGCTCGACCATGATTCTGAAGTTCATTTTTGTGTTCCTCCGTTGCATAACATATTGTATGTGGTGGTGGCCTGTATTTTTATACGCGTAAAAGCCTGCCACACTTTTGTCGCTGTCTGTCAGGCTTTTACGCTGCGCAATTTTGCACTATTTTCTCCATTACAGTGTAACTTCACCCAGGTTTCAATCGGTATCTTGGTAAAATTGCCGCAAATGCAGACTCAATGGCAAGACGCGTCTGCCGTTAGTCCGATGAGCGTAACGTGATTCCCCGTACCCGCAGCGGCGCGGATAAGGTTGTCGTTCTCAGCGGATCGTACTTTCTAAGCGCCACTTGTTGTCCATGCCTAATACAACTGTCCGGGAGAACTGGTCGAAGGGATAATCCACCTCAAAAACTTCGCTGGTCATTGCGTTTAAGTCAAGAACTTCGCCTTCCTTAAACGAGCCGAACGCAACCCAATACTTCACCTTCGGGATAAACGTAAACTCATAGTTAGGCGTAGCGCTCGTTACAAGGGCAGCCTTGCCGCCAATAGAGATGCCGATTGACGCGTCCTTATTCGGGATATTACCGCTCGCTGTAATGCCGAGGGTTCCCCATGCGGACGGCTTCGCCCGTTTTACGTCTCCGAAAATGTAAGCATCATTTTCCTTGTTAAAGAACGCAACGTTTTTATTCTCGTCTGAGGGGTCGGCAGGCTGGATTTGGGAAGCAACGAAGCGAACACCCTCTACGAGTTCGCCGGTTTGGCTCCAAGCAAAGCCGTAGTCAAGCGCCCACTGAAAATCTACGCTCGTTCCCGGATTGGCTGCTTTTTTGAACCACGCGAGAGATTTAAGGTTGAGTCGCACCTGCTTGGCATCGGGGCAAGTGGTGTAGACGCAGATGTCCCCTGCAAGCGTTGAGTTGTTTTTTACGATAAGCTCATAGTTTGTTGACATTGTATTTTCCTCCATTTACTTTATATTTGCTTGCGTAAGCCGGCCGGCTTTGTGCTTGCGTGTTTATAATAACACAGCAAATCGGAAAGTTTTTGGAAAGTGAAGGCTTGTCAGCCCCTTTCGTTTCTTTTCAGGATCCAGGCTTAATGGCAAAATGGCAAAACCAGTTGATAAGTTTGTCCAAGTTTAGTATATAGTTGTTTATTTTTTAATTTTACAATTGATTATATCATGAAAAGCGGGTTCTTAGAAATCTCCCTTTTCATTTCCAGTGAAATATGTAAACAAAGAAGATTTAGTTGATGTTAGCGGCTTCATCTTTGATACGACTGTGCCGCAAGAACAACGTGCGGCGAAAGTCATAGCGGCAGTAAAAAATCCCTATTGTTTTCGTGTGGGCGATATGGGCGTAAAACTGGAATTTCCGGAGAACGCTCCCCCATTGCAAGATGTGTTTGCCGACTTCCTCAAACGCAAGAAAAGCGGCCTGTAAAGCCAGTTTACAGGCCGTGACAACATTGTTCGCATTACGCAGAAATATGGTATAATATAGGTGTAATGCGATAGGAAGGAGGACACATGGCACGCACAAAAAACAGGGGCTTTGAGGAAAAAATATCGACTTCTCAAATTGTCCGCTGGAAACTTGGCGAATATATCCGTTTATCCAAAGAGGACATAAACCGTGGGAAAGATAAGGACGATAGCAACAGCGTTACCAACCAAAAGGCTTTGCTTGATGATTACTACCAACAGCACATAGACGAGTTTGAAAGCGTTGAACCGCCTTATACAAGAAAAGTAAAGGCTTAAACTACCAAAACCCGAGCGGTTCAGAAAGACCGTTATGGAGCGCAAAGACGATAACTGATATTTTGAAAAACCGCCTTTATATCGGGGATATGGTACAGGGCCGCCAGCGTGTGAAAAGCAATAAGATACATACGCAGGAACAGGTTCCCGAAAATGAATGGTATATCGTGGAGAATACCCATGAACCAATCATAGAACAGCCTATCTTTGAGAAAGTGCAGGAGTTGCTAAAGCGCGACGCCCGCACCGCTCCGCAGAAAAAGAAGCTCTATCTGTTCAGTGGCTTTCTCCGTTGCGCTGATTGCGGCAAGGCTATGAGCCGCAGTCAAGTAAAAGGCGCCGTGTACTACTTCTGCCGCACCTACAAAGACCAGTCAAAAACGGCTTGCACCAAACATTCCATCAAGCATAATCGACTGGAAGCTGCGGTATTGTATGCCATTCAACAACAGGTATATCTTGCGGTACACTATACAAACACTCTGGAATATATCAGCGCCGCACCGCTTCAAAAAAGCCAGTCCATACGGATTGAAGCATTGATTGAAGCCAAAGAAAAGGAACGCTCCAAAATCATGCGTTACAAGCAATCCATTTATCAGGATTGGAAAGACGGAGAAATCACCCACAGCGACTACCGCCACATAAGCGAAGATTATGAGTGGCAAATAGCCGCTTTAGGCGAAGTTTTGATTGAGCTTGTAGACCATATCAAGGTACATGAGAATGGCAACATAAGCGTTAAGTTTAAGTTTGCCGACCAGCTACGCCGGGTAATGGAGTACATTGAAATCAACACCCAATCCGAAGCGGTTTAACAGGCCGCTAATAAAAAGGCAGTTTGTTTTCCTAATAAAACAGGTTCAGTTGGGCCTGTAGGACCAATGGAACAGCAGCCACGGTTACATCTGCAGCTTTTCTCTGAACAATCCTGTTTTGTCAGCGCCGGGTTGTTTCCATAACTATCGCTGGCATTCTCCATATTATGACACCTCTTCTAAAAATCCCTAAAGGAACATATTCTAATGTCAGCAATAATACGCTCCATTTTTTAAGGAACATTTGATTTTTGTGCGGCAGCAACGATATTAAAATTGCTTTTTAGCCGTTCATTATCGGGAGCATATTGAAGAGCACTTTTTGCATGTTCCAGGGATTCCTTTGGCATACCCAGCCAATAAGCAGCTATGGAGCAAAAGTCATCCAGAGTATAATCCCAGGAATATCCCATATTGACAAAGGTCCTTGATTTCTCCTTGATCTTCAAAGCCTCTTTTGTCAAAAAATATGTCATTGCCCAGTCTTTTAATTCATAGCACATTTTAGAGAACTCCACATAGGGATCACGAATATCCGGTACTTCAGCTATCGCTTTATAATACCAGGCGTATGCCCCTTTTGAGTCTCCTATTTTATAGCAGGATTTTGCAATCCAGCGCATTGCGGCACATCGTTCGTCTTTCCATACGGCAGCCGGCAAATCAAGATATTCCTTAAGTGTATCAATGCATTTTTGCCACTGGCTCTTATACATGTATTCTCTTCCAAGATAGTACCGCATCCTCTCATCCTCCGGATCCTCCTTCACAGCAAGCTCCAAGAGGGGAAGATAGGAACCCCGGGATTTTTGAATGTCCGGGTAATGGCTGAGGATCATTCCTTCGATGTATATGGTTTTAACGGGCAAATTGCCCGTATATTGGATAAATTCGTGAACAGGGCATTTCCAGCGGAACCCTTGTCGGCTATGCACCTTAAAATAATAAAATTGAATGTCAGGAGTACCGTCTTCCTTAAGACTCCAGTTATAAAGGTATCTTCCCATTCCTGCGGTCTGTCTGGAACTTCCCGGACCATGATTAAGCCACGCTTCCTCCAGCTTCTTACGCCAGCCTGGCTCAAACAATTCATCTAAGTCTGTACAGACGCAGATGTCTACATCCTCCGGGACATGATCCAGGGAAATATTCCGCGCCACATCGAATCTCCAGGGCTTTACTATGTCCACATATACAACCGCGCCCCGTTCTTTCAACTTTTCAACAGTTCCATCATCCGAACCGGTATCAGTGACCACAATCAGGTCCGCCTCATTCATAGAGTCCATCCACTTATCTACAAACTGAACTTCGTTTTTACAAATGGCATAAACACAGATTTTTAGTCTCATGAGGATCCCTCCGCCTTTTTCTGTTTTTTGATCCTGTCCTCAATCATAAGCAGGTTATTTTGCAGCCTTTTGTTGGATGGGTCCAGCCCCAAGGCTTTCCGGGCATAGTCCCTGGCTTTCTCATGCAACCCCATGTTATAAGCACCGATGGCGCCGTAATCATACAAAGCAAACCCCCAGCATTCCTGTTCTACCAGATAGCTGCCTGAATTTTCCTTGATCGATAAGCCTTTTTCTGCCATGGCGTAGGACAGGGGCCAGTTTTTTTCCTTATAGGCTGATTTTACCAGTGCCAGATATGGTTCTCTTGTCTCCGGGCATTCCGCCAAAGCACGGAAGAGCCATGATCTGGCTTCTTTCATATTTCCCTTCTCTTCATAGCATTGGGCTATAAAGCGCATGGAGGCACTTCGCTCCTCGTTCCATCTGGCCGTTGGCAGGGAAAGATGTCTCTTCAGTGTTTCAATCCCCTTATCATAATTTTTATGATATACATATTCTCTTCCAAGCCAGAACATAGACCTGTCATCAAGCGGATTCTCCTCAACTGATAATTCCAGAAGGGGAAGATACTGGCTTCTTGGCTTTGATAAATCCGGATAATGATTGAGAACGATTCCCTGAATCCATGCAGTTTGTTCCGGACCAGCACCGCTGTATTCCAGAACCTCATGAACCGGATGTACCCAGCGGTAGCCATGCCGGATGTGGATCTTTTCCATAGGATACTGTTTTTGGGGAGTGCCGTCAGGATTACAGGCAAATGTAAATAAGTATCGTGCACGAGTATATTCCGGCTTCCATAGGTCTTCCAGCTTTTGCCTCCAGCCTGGCTCAAAGACCTCATCCAAGTCGTTCGAAACACAGATGTCTGCATCCTCGGGGACATGGCTTAATGCCACATTGCGGGCCGTGTCAAACCGCCATGGCGATATGGTCTCTTCATAAACAATGGCTCCTCTTTCCCGAAGCCTTTCAACCGTATGATCGGTTGAACCTGTATCCGTCACAATGACGGCATCCGCTTCGGATACGGCATCCATCCAGCGGTCTACAAACTGCTCTTCGTTTTTACTAATTGCATATACACAAATTTTATATTTGTTCACTTCCACCGACTCCTTTAGACATTTTTATTCGCTATATTTATTCTACTAAATTCAGTATATGCATCCTGCAGCTTATCTTGTGAAGAAGGGAGGCTGCATCACTGCATCCCCCCCCTAAGTAATTGTTTTTAATGATTCGTCTGACCATAGGTCTTGAATTTCTCCATCACTTCTTTCATCTGTTCCCCATTTAAGATAACAGGGTTTCCCAGACACATTGCTTTATATTGGACTTCTGCCAGAAACTCCAGATTGCACGCAAGCCCATAGGCGCTCTTAAGATCGCTGCCGCATACAATCTGTCCATGATTTCCAAGCAGTACTGCTTTGCCTTTTCCACAATACTTTATCGATTCCTCAGCCAGCTTCACCGTTCCGAATGTGTGATACGGCACACACGGCACTTCGGCTGTACCGGCATCACCTATGACGTAATGAACTGCCTTTACAGGCAGATTTAAAGCCGCCAGGACTGTACAATACATGGAATGGGAATGAACCACTGCGCGGGCTTCCGGTTTATCTCTGTAAAAAACCGAGTGAAGTGCCCACTCGCTGGATGGTTTACGGCTTCCATCAACGATATTAGCTTCCAGATCCGTAATCACCACGTCTTCCGGGCGAAGGTCCATATAATTTATTCCGGAAGGCGTAATAGCCATCAATTTTTTTTCTTCATTATAAATACTTAAATTACCACTTGTTCCCGGCGAAAGTTTCTCCTGGCTCATTCTCTTTCCATATTCAACAATCAATTCTCTTTCATCTTGCAATAACATTTTCATCCTCCTTAAATCATCCCTCTCCCCGGTCTTTCTAAACTTTATGCCAAGCGGATATTCGCAATCCGCGACCCTGCTTACTCACAGCGTGCCCCGCTCCTCCAGGCATAACTGAATAGCAGCTATCGCTGCTTGTCAGGTGGGGCTTATACTCCACCTGATTGAGGCAAGTCCCCACCCACCGCTTCATAACCTCGTGTTCCCGCTTCTAAGGGACGGGAACATTGGGTCACACTGTGCTCTTTGCACTTGCAGTGGGGGAACTTACTTGATTTGGTTAAAATATGCGTTTAAATTCAACGGAGCAAAAATCCCCTTGTCCGTTACCACACCATCACAAAGCTTGGGCGGAGTAATATCAAAAGCCGGATAATACCCCTTCACACCCGGCATAGTGACCCTGGTCCCCATGGCTTCCAGAACCTGTTCCGGATCGCGTTCCTCGATCCTGACCGTATCTATGGTCTTATGAGCTTCGTTAGGTTCTCCTGTCACATAATAAGGGATTCCCCAGTAATTTGCCATCAGTGCCATTTGAAATGTGCCCACCTTGTTGACTACATAACCATCCATGGTAATAACATCCGCAGCAGAAGTAAATACGTCAACCTTTTTTTCCTTCATAGTATATCCGGGCATATTATCAGACACAACCGTTACATCAAACCCCATATCACAGGCAACGCTGGCTGTCAAGCGCGCTCCCTGAAAATACGGACGTGTCTCTGCACATATCATTTTAATTTCATTCCCTCTGTTACGGCATTCCCGAAGTGCTGTTCCAATGACTGTTTCTGCAAAGCATATAGTCATAACCGTTCCATTTCGGGGAATCTGGTCAGCCAGATAAGAACCCACCTTACAGTATTTCAGATAGTTATTGTTTATATAATGAAACGCATACTCCTGCATGGCATCCACAAGCTTCTGCCCGGTTTCTCCTTCCCGGACTTTCTCCCTTACGATTGCCATGGCTCCATCCGTGATTTTCACCATAGCTTTCACGGTTGTCGGACGGGCATGGGAAAGCGTATAAGCAGCATGTTCCATATATTCTTCCACATCTGCCCTGCCGCTCTTCATAACTTCATAAGCAGCAAGTGCCATTCCCATGGCAGCCGCAGTATAAGGGCCTGCACTCTGGGTAACCATATCTGCAATGGCCTGAGCCACCTCTTCATGCTTTCTGCACACTACATATTCCGTTCTCACCGGATAAATGCGCCGGTCTAATATGCGCACCATCCCGTCTTCATACCATGCAACATTTTCATAGCGCAGCATAAATGCCAAGCCTTCGTCTCCTCTTTTCATTACTTTCTCCTTTCTACTGCCAGTACAGGCCATCCTGCCAACAAAAACGCCGCAAAGGTTACATCTTTCCACTTACCTGATGTTCAATAATTTCATGAAACCGATGGGCAATTTCCTTTCCCTGTGAAAGCTTTTCCCGCTGCTTAATCAGAACAATACCGGTTAAAATCAAGGCCCTCTCTATTTCAAGTCGTTTTTCCGCATTTTCCACACCGCTTACTTCCTCTACCTTCGAATCTCCCACAACGCGGCGGATTATTTCCGTGCCTGCATATCCCAGGGTATCAGCCATTATCTTACGAATATAATGATCTTTAAAGCCGGAATTCCTGTACATATCAAATGAAACAACCTCATCATACTTTTTTTCTATTTTATCCCTTACCATATCGTAGCACTGGATGATCGTTTCTTCAATCCACTTTAAAAATCCGCTATTTTCCGGTTCAAGATAAACCCTGTTCGTCCATGCGAAGAAAAGGTTGCCAATCACATTTCCAATGTCATAACCCATAGGACCATAAAACGCAAATTCCGGGTCAATGACTTTTGTTCCTTCATTATTTACAAAGATGGAGCCTGAATGAAGATCCCCATGAATCAATGCCTGAGCATGGTTCATAAAGTCATCCCGTAATTTTCCCACCTCTCCCTTTAATTCCTCATCAGAATACAGGCAGGATTCCACAAACACTTCATTTCCCGGTGTAACAATATTGCAGTTGCGTCCTTTTAAGTCATAATAAGGCTGAGTAAAAACAAGATCCTCCGAAATATCACACAATTCCACATTGGTAAACAATTTAACCCATTCCTTTTTTAACCCTCTGTCCATAACAAGGTCCGTTGTAGGAAGCAGTGTATCCACCAAAAATGAAGAAATATCTTCTGCCAGGCATGGAAATGTTTTCCCTAAAAGCATTTCTTTGCGAAGATTTTTATAAGCAGAAATATCTTCCATGGACAAAGCACACATAATTTCATCATACCGATAGACCCTGGGCACATAATCAGGTGCCAGTTCGCCTTGTATTTTCAGTATTTCTGCTTCTATTTTATTACGGTGTAAATCCAGGGGACGGCCTGATGCCCTTAACACCTTATCTGCCTGTTTAATAACCAGGGAACGGCCTGTGGCTTTCTCAGATACCCGAAAAACATAATTAATATTGCCATCGCCAATCTCAGACACTGTAAGCTCTGCTTCCGGTCCAAAAAAACAGATAACCTCCGCAGCATACTTCTTAACGTCTTCAAGCTTCATTAAAAAATGTTCCGTATATTTTGTATTCATCCCTATTCTCCTCGTAAATTATTTGCTGCTGCCAAATTTTTTGGGAAATCCGGTTACAATAAACAGCACACCAAAAACAAGCATCAACAGGCAGTACCATACATATGGCATAATAGCGGTAGGACTGATCCCTGCCAGGCCACCTGCTACCAGCAGCTGTCCTGCATAAGGAAGCAAACCATTAAAAGCAGCAGAAAACAGATCCAGAATACTGGCTACACGGCGGCGGTCTATTCCCTGGGCATCTGCAATATTCCTGGCAATCGGGCCGGCAGCGATAATTGAAATTGTATTGTTGGTTGTTGATATATCAAGCAGTGAAACCAATGCTGCAATGCTCAGTTCCCCGCCACGGGCGCTTTTTGTTTTTTTCGTCAATTTTTCCAGCAGATAATCAATACCGCCGAAATACTTCATCAGCGCCACCATGCCTCCAACCAATACAGCAATCAAAGACATATCTTCCATCCATGTCATACCTTCATGCAGAATGCCAAGAGACTGTAATAGAGTAAAATCACCATGCATCATGCCAATAACAAGGCCGCTTAAAATGCCCAGGCCCATAACCGGAATAACATTCATACCACTTAAAGATAAAACAATGATAACCGCATAAGGAACAATATTAATAACATTGAAATCATATACCTGGGCTGCAATTTCCCTCCCCATGGGAACTAAACTCAATAAGATCAGGTTAATAATGACAGCAGGAAGTACCATAAGGAAATTAGCCCTGAACTTGTCCTTCATGCTGACCTCCTGGGTACGGGTGGCAGCAATTGTAGTATCAGAAATAAAAGATAAATTGTCGCCGAACATAGCGCTTCCAACTACTACACCGCCGATAAGCGCAACGTTGACGCCTGTTTTTGCAGCAAGGTCAATCGCCACTGGCATCAGAGCCGAAACAGTTCCCATGGAAGTTCCCATGGAAAAGCTTAAGATACAGCCTATCAAAAACAATCCGGGAAGCAGCATTCTGGTCGGCAATATGGTAAGGCCGATGTTTACGATGGAATCCACAGCATGCATATTATTTGCCACACTGTAAAATGCGCCGGCAAGAAGGAAAATGATCACCATCAAAATCAGAGTATCATCTCCCCCGCCTTTGCAGAATATGGTAACCTTATCTGTAAAGCTTACCTTTTCTTCCCCTGGATTCTGCAGAAGAAATGCCACAAAACATGCGATGGAAATACCAATCATGAGCGGCATATTATCAAAACTGCCGGAGACAAAACCTGTAGCCAGATACAGCGACAAAAATACAATTAGTGGCATCAGACCTATAAAACTTCCTTTTTTCTTTTCAGACATAACTTTTCCTCCTACATATTAATGATTGTCAACTTTATGCGTACGCTTTTTCCGACCAGCCTTCCCATACATTTCCTCAAATCCAGGCGTATATTTTCCACACCTGATAAAAAGACCGTTTTTGTGTGGGATGTTGCTTGTCTCTCTTAAGATACATCACAAAACCACATATGTCAATAATATTTGCATATATTTTTTTATTATAAATCTATTTTTTTATACATTTTGTCATTAAACTACCTCAACGCCTCTCAAAACGTAGCTTAACACCTCACAACATTTCAAAAAGCCACATTTTACTTGCCTTCTGTTTGTATAGATGCTATAATGAAAAAATGATAACAAACTTTATGTTGCGTTTTTTACAAGGGCATAGCCCTCTATCAAAAAAAGACCGGAGATTAATATGTTTAAAATTGAGCGACAAGCTTATATCGAAAATGAATTAAAGAAAAATAAAAGCGTTCTTATTTCTGATTTATGTCAGGCTCTTGACTGCAGCATGGAAACCATACGGCGGGATTTAAAAGAATTGGAAGCAGCAGGAAAAGCACAGCGCATTTACGGAGGAGCTTTTCTTCCAGAAGAAAATGATTTAGGAGTTCCCGCCAAATTAAGGGAAACCTTTTTTCCGATGGAAAAGCGGCAAATGGCAGAGCATGCTCTCAGCTTTATTTCAAAAGGAGATGTCATCATGCTGGATGCCAGCACTACCTGCTTAAAGCTTTCCCAGGCAATTCTGGAAGCAGATCTTCCCATTACCATTATCACCAATTCCTTAAGAATATGTTATATTTTTAATGAGCAGCCCAATGCTGCCCCGCGCATCATCTGCTTAGGAGGAGAACTTCATGCAAAGACGAACTCCTTCATCGGCTATAAAACTACCAATGAGCTTAACGAATACATTGCAGACAAGTCTTTTATAAGCTGCCCTGCCATCGACATGACCTTCGGACTGACCGACAACAATCTGGCATCAGCCATGGTGCGGAAAGGGATGATCGATCACTCCAGAAAACGCTTTTTGATTGCCGACCATACCAAGTTCAGCAGCAATGCCTCTGTTTTGATCGCCGGCCTGTCGGTGGTAGACACAATCATTACAGACAAGCCTCTGCCGCCAACATGGGAAGCCGAATGCATAAACAAAAAAATTCATTTAGAGTATTTGTAAGTTGCCTATCAAAAAGGAGACTGATTATGCAAAACTTCAATTATCATAACCCGGCAAAAATTATTTTTGGCAAAGATTCCGAAAAAGAAGTCCAAGCTCTGCTTCACGATTTAAACGTTCATTCGCTCCTGCTTGTTTACAGCGGCGATTTCATCAAGACCCTGGGTATCTTTGACACGGTCAAAGATGCCTGCGAAAAAGAAAACATCGTGTTTTTTGAAAACGGATCGGTTGTTCCAAATCCAAAAATAGAACTGGTCCGCCAGCTTACCGCCCTTGGAAAAGAGAAAAATATCGACTTTATCCTTGCAGTAGGAGGAGGCAGCTCTATTGATACAGCAAAAGCCGTGGCCGCAGGCATCCCATATGACGGAGATGTCTGGGATTTTTTCGAAGGAAAGGCCCCTCTTCGTACTGCTCTTCCTATGGGCGTTATCAGCACCCTTCCTTCAAGCGGGAGCGAAACTTCCAACTGTTCCATTATTTCAAACGGACTTCACAAGCTTGGAATTGAAAGTGACGTCATCATTCCACGCTTTGCCATTATGAATCCTGCCTTTACTTTAACCCTTCCGCCTTATCAGACAAGCTGCGGAATCGCAGATATTTTGTCACATCTGCTGGAACGGTATTTTACCGACGTCCCCTTTGTAGATACCACGGATTTTCTGATTGAAGGAGCGGTACAGGCCCTTTTATTAAACGGAGAACGCTTAATGTCCCATCCGGATGACTATCATGCACGGGCCGAGATTCAGTGGCTCGCCTCCATTGCCCATAACAATCTTCTGGATACCGGGCGGGTGGCTGACTGGGGTTCCCACCGCATCGAACACGAAATAAGCGCTCAATACGGCATTACACACGGAGAAGGAATGGCAGTGGTGCTTCTGGCATGGTTAAAATACATGGAAAAAGTAAAGCCGGAAAAACCGGCACAACTTGCAAACCGTATCTTCCACACAGATTACCATGACCATTCCATGTCCGAAATGGCCATGATACTCCGCCGCCGTTTAATGGAATTTTTCAGAATTCTCAATTTAAGAACCTCCCTGACAGAGATGGGAATTAACAGTGAACATTTTGAAGAAATGGCGGACCGGGCGACTTCAAACGGTACAATCGGCCATTATGTTCCTCTGGGGAAAGAGCAGGTAATGGAAATCTTAGAGCTGGCGAAATAAAAAATGAAAGCCAGAAAATATGATTTCCATGTAGAGTAACTTAGAATAAGTAAAGAAAAAAGCCGGCATGATGCCGGCTACGGACTGCAGATAAGGTCAATTTTCGGATATAGCACTGAATATAGGTTATAAATATTCAGTGCTATATTTTTAATATTATCTTCGCTTTGTTTTATATACCAATTCAATATCTCTTTGAAACAAATACTTATATGCATATAGTAAAAAACCGGTTGCAAAATCAATGTCCAGCCATATGAACCGGTTATTTTGATAATCTATTCAATAATCTTCTTTGTTTTCCTTATTAAAATAATATTCATAATCAGCGTACAGTTTAAAAGTTCTTTCCAGTTCATCCATCATGGCTGTACCGTATCCCTTTATGCTTCCCGTAATGATGATTTTTCCATCTTCCTGGAGCACATACACCGCCCTATCAATGATAGCTTTTTATCCATTCATCAGAATAGTCACAAAGAAAAAATCAACGGCCCCTTGGGAATAATAATCAGGGTGCACCGTTGAAGGCTTCTAACATAAATAAATTTACAGTTTGGCAAGTCTGACTCTGGATTTGGCTCATAAACCGACCTGCAAATTGAATTTTAGGGATCTTGGGCATTTCATAATGAAAATATAGATTTAATATCTCTCCATAACCTTTTAGAAATAATATTGATGATCAATTCTTCTATCGCCGAAATGCTTGCAATAAAACAAACCAAAATGATCGCTGTATATAATCCTAACCAAATATAGAGAAGGGGGAAACAAAATAAAACGATCCCCGCTGCCTTATTCCCATACGTATGTAAAAAGGCCAGCTGCCTGTATCGTATAAAACCAATCCCTAAGGATGCCAGGCGTATAACGGCAATCATAATTATCCAGCATATGCTCCACAAAGGCATTTTAAAGCTGGGAACAAATATGGACAACAAAACCGCAATCATAAATGCATCTGCAATGCTATCCAGAATCTGACCCTTTTTGCTTACCACATTCATCTTCCGCGCAATCATACCGTCCAAAACATCACTGATACCACATAAAAAGTATATAATAAAAAATTGTCCTGAAAATGGTTTAATGACCAATAAAACCACAGTTCCTAACATTCTTGTTATGGTAATCAAGTTGGGAATGTTCTTCATTTGAACCTCCAGCGCTTTAATAAATAGAAGATTCCCTGCCGTATAAAGCCGGCAAAGCACCGGCTTTTCTGACAGTCCATTGCGGCGTTTTCTACCTTTACTCAGCATCCACTCCATATACCAGTTCATAGATTTCTTTCTTATATGGCTCAAATTCATCTTCCGCCATAAGCTTTCCATAACTCATAATCAACAGGGGAATGGCCTTGTCCCCAGTCTTTAAGGGCATTTGCTCATAGTAAAAGGAATTGGAGTGAAATCCCAGCCTTTCATAAAATCTTTCCCTGCTTCTGGTCATGGGATTCTTCTCAGTGATTGGTTCTATTTCCAGAAACACAGGCTTTTCTGACTCTTCCACAATCTCTTCCACCAGCTGTTTTCCATATCCCTTTCCCCTGCATACTTCCGTTGTGGCCAGATGCTCCATAAAAACACAGGCTGGAAGATCCCAGTATCCCAGAAAGGCCACAATTTTTTCGTCCTCCTCTATTACCCGGACTTTATAAGAGGGATTGCCGAAAACCCTTTTCTGACCGTCTTTTGTCCGGCGCTCAATATCAGGAAATGATTCCTTATAAATCCGGTATATTTCCTCAAAACGGGTCTGCGGGTTCTTTAATAACATAATATCAATCTCCTAATCTTTTAGCTATAATTGTTTCTGTCTTTAAGTGTAACATTTTCTGCGAAAAGAAGCAATGAAAAAGCCTGCTCCTTCTTACCAGAGCAGGCTGCTTTTCATTTTATTTAATGGTAATTCTGCCCTGACCTGTGAGATTCACATAATCAGCACCTACATTGCCGCCTAAATTGCTGCGGATGTAAGTGGAAAGTAAATCTACATCAGTCATGACATCATCCCGGATTACCTTGCTTCCCTTAAACATGGTCATGCCATCACCGCCAGACTTTAACATGTAATTATGAGAGGCTACGGTATAAGTCTTATTCACGTCAAGAGGAGCGCCGCCTACCATGATATCGGATACCCGGTATGCTCCATTTACCTTCACAAAATTATCTTTTTCATCCACCTGGACATTGGAGGTCTTGGAGGTATCGATGGTATAGGTAAGACCGGATACCTGCAGGAAACCGCCGTTCTCCTTCGGGCAGTTTCGGGAAGCCATTTCAAGGGCATCCTTGATCTGCTGGCCGGTTACCTCTGCAACGCATCCCATATTGCCGAATGGGAATACAGTAAGGGTATCATTGTAGGTAATGTTGCCGGCCTTAATGTTGGCTCTGATGCCGCCGCCATTGGAAAGGCCGATCTCTGCTCCAAGAACATAGCGGTATGCATCTGCAGATAGATCACCAAGGTTTGTCTCTGCGCTTCTGACCGCACGGTTTCCGGTTGCCGGATCATTGACCGTAAGTTCCACATCCGTATGGCCGATCACAGTCTTTAATGTCTCATTGTACTGAGCCTGGATTTCCTTAATAAACTTGTCTGTATCATAGTCAATGGCTTTTCCGTCAGCTGTGACAGCACTCTTTCCAGGAATCACCAGTTGGATACCAACAGCCAGGACATTGGGGTCCTTGATCTTGTCTCTGTTTGCTTCATAGATTTCATTCCAGCGGTTATAGGAGCCTAATTCCCTCTTTGCGATCCGGCTTAAAGAATCTCCATTCTTTACTGTATAAGCGCTGGTACCTGCTCCTGCCGGAACCTGGGTAACCAGTTCACTGGAAATCGTTCCATTTGTGTGAAGTGTCAGCTTTCCGATGTTCTTTAACTTTGTACCTGTCTGGGTAAGAAGCACATCCTGGCCATCCTTATTCTTTATGTACTTTCCATATTCCTCATGGGAATGGCCGTCGATTAATGCATCAATGCCTGTGGTATTCTTAATTACATTGTCAGAGGTCCAGCGGTCTGTTGTCCCGTTTTCGCCCAGATGGCCTACCAGGATTACATAATTAGCCCCTTCCGCTTTTGCACTGTTTACAGCTGACTGAATCTGGTTATAGAGTTTTTGTCCATTTTCATCTTCACAAAAACCGTATATGTAATTTCCGTTTCCATCCTGGAAATAAGCTGGTGTGGATTTGGTAAAGCTTTCCGGTGTGGTAGCACCCACAAACGCAACCTTGGTATCTCCATATGTAAACATCTTATAGGGAGCAAATACCGTGGAGCCAGTCCTTAAATCCATAAAATTGCTGGAATAGTAGCCACAGCTTAACTTACCTGCCAGTTCCAGAAAACGGGGCATCCCATAATCATACTCATGGTTGCCCGGCACTGCAAAGTCATAACCGACCTTATTCATAATGTCGATCAGATATCCTCCGTCCGACAGCGTTCCAATAGGCGCGCCCTGAATGGCATCTCCTGCATCAACCAGCGTCACATAAGGTGTCTGGGCCTGCATCTCTTTCTTATAAAGAGCCAGTCCCGCATATCCTATGTTGCCGTCTACGCCGCAGTGGACATCGTTGGTGTAGAGAACCACAATATCCCGGTCTGCAGCCAGAGAGGAAAAGGATATGCCGGTTGTCAGGGAGAGGACCATGAGCAGTGCCAGCCATAATGACAGAAACCTTCTTGTCTTACTTCCTTTCATTTTTAAAACCCTCCTTTTAAAAAGTACATTTTCCTCTATTATATCAGATAAATGTAAAAATAGTATATAATTTTCTTGATTTTTTCAAATTATTTATTACTTTTCACAGGTTTCTTATTGATATGGAAATTGTAAACGTAAAAAAGGGATGCCCTCTCCGCCTTAAGCTGACACTTTTGGCAGAGGGGCATCCCTCATGGCTCAATTATTCTTTTTCTTCACTGATTTCTATACCCAGCTCCACAAGCTGCTTGGAATCTACGGTTGAAGGCGCCTCTGTCATCAGGCAGGAAGCATCTTTTACCTTGGGGAATGCGATTACATCCCGGATGCTGTCTGCACCTACCATCAGCATGACCACACGGTCCAGACCGTAAGCAAGTCCTGCGTGAGGAGGAACTCCATACTTAAACGCCTCTAAAAGGAAACCGAACTGATCCTGAGCCTGTTCCTTTGTAAAGCCCAGCACTTCAAACATCTTGGACTGGATATCACTCTGATGGATACGGACAGAACCTCCGCCAAGCTCCGTACCATTTAACACGATGTCATATGCTTTTGCACGGACAGCGCCAGGATCGTTGTCAATAAGCGCCCAGTCTTCATCCATTGGCATGGTAAATGGGTGGTGCATTGCAGTAAAACGGCCCTGTTCTTCGGAATACTCAAGCAGCGGGAATTCCGTTACCCATAAGAACTTAAAATCATCCTTTTTCAGAAGATCAAGCTGTCTTGCCAGCTCCAGCCTTAAGCTGCCTAATACGTCAAATACCACTTTATCCCGGTCAGCCGCAAATAAAAGTAAGTCTCCCGGCTTTGCCTCCATTGCTTCTGCCAGAGCGTGAAGTTCTTCCTCTGTCATGAATTTAGCAAAGGAGCATTTATAGGTTCCGTCTTCATTGACAGCTAAATAAGCCAGACCCTTTGCACCAAAGCCCTTTGCATATTCCACCAGGGCGTCGATTTTCTTACGAGGCATGGCTCCCTGTCCTTCGGCATTGATACCCCGGACAGAACCGCCGTTTTCAAGCGCGCCCTTGAACACTGCAAATTCTGTATCCTTTACTACATCGGAAACATTTTTAAGCTCCATTCCAAAACGCATATCCGGCTTGTCGGAACCAAAGCGGTCCATGGCTTCTCTCCAGGTCATTCTCGTAATTGGAAGCTGGATATCAAACCCACAGATTTCCTTAAATAATTTCTTTAACAGCCTTTCATTGACTTCCAGCACATCCTCCACATCCACAAAGGACAGCTCCATATCGATCTGGGTAAATTCCGGCTGTCTGTCGGCACGGAGGTCCTCGTCACGGTAGCATCTTGCCAGCTGGAAATAACGGTCATAACCGGAACACATCAGCAGCTGCTTAAAAAGCTGGGGAGATTGGGGAAGTGCATAGAAAGAGCCTGGGTGGACACGGCTTGGAACCAGATAGTCCCGGGCACCTTCCGGTGTGCTCTTAATAAGGGTCGGTGTTTCGATCTCCAAAAAGCCTTCTTCTGCCAAAAATGCCCTTGTTAAGGTGGCAACCTGGCTTCTCACCCTGATGTTCTTCTGGATATCCGGTCTTCTAAGATCCAGGAAACGGTATTTTAATCTCAGTTCTTCCTTTGTCTTGCTGTTCTCTTCGATTGGGAAGGGAGGTGTTTCGGATTCGGAAAGGATCCTTAAGCTCTTTGCCCGCACTTCAATGGCACCTGTGGCCAGGTTCTCATTAACGCCTCCTGCCCTTGTCTCCACTTCGCCGGTCACTGCAATGACAAACTCGCTTCTTAATTTTTCAGCCTTTGCAAAGCTCTCAGCACCGCAATCGCTTTCCTCAAAAATGATCTGCAGAATTCCGGAACGGTCTCTTAAATCAACAAAAATGATTCCTCCCTTATTTCTGCTTTTCTGTACCCAGCCCATAATCGTTACTTCACTGCCTACATTGGCTTTTGTAACCTCTGTGCATCTATGGGATCTTTTTAAGCCTAACATTGACTCTGCCATAATTTCCTCTTTCCTGCCCCAAGCTTTCCGGGCATATAACTATGCCCTTAGGGCGTTCCTCCTGATATATTTACTTAAAGTGTATTGCTTATCGAACTTCCTTGTAAAACTCTTTAAACAGCGTATAACCTTCCTTCTGAAGGCTTTCTTTCTGGAATTTCTTATTTTTATTCATCTGGGAAACCAGAACGGTCACACCCTTTGCCCGTTCTTCCATTGCCTCTTTGACAGCTTCGTTCATCACATCATCACCGGCACCCTTTTCGATTAAAAAGGCAACCTTTTCTTCCTTTCCGGGAACTGTAAAGCCCTCATCCATCAGGATGGTGATGATCCGCTCAAATCCAATGGAAAAACCGCAGGCAGGCGTATCCATGCCTGTGAATTTGCCGATCATCTTATCGTAGCGGCCGCCGCCTCCTACGGAGCCGGGAAAACCATCTACCTGGATTTCAAAAATGGTTCCGGTATAGTAAGACATTCCTCTCACCAGGGTTGGATCAAATACGATGTGAAACTGGCTGGTGGTAATCTGGCTCACACTGTCAATAATAGCCGCCAGGTTTTCTGCCTGTTCCTGATCCATCGCCTCCTTTAAGGTGGTGCCCAGACTGCGCACTCCGGCAGCATCGGGTGTTACCGATTCAAAAAGGGATAGATATTTCTTGATTTTTTCTTCATCATAACCTGCTTCTGCCAGTTCCTTTGCCACGCCCTCCATACCGATCTTGTCCATCTTATCCAGAATGATGAACACCTGGTCATAAGCTTCTTCCGAGAAGCCGCAGAAGGCAGCCATTCCCTTTAAGATATTCCGGTCATTAATTCTTACGGTATATCCTTTAAATCCAATCTTTCCCAGTAAGGTTGTGGTAGCCAGGATAAGCTCGATCTCTGCAAGTCTGGTGGAATCTCCCAGTATGTCGATGTCGCACTGGACAAACTGTCTGAAACGTCCTTTCTGGGGACGGTCCGCCCTCCATACGCTTCCCATCTGAAGGGATTTAAAGGGAGCGGTCAGGGACGCAGCGTTATTGGAATAATATCTGGATAAGGGAACGGTCAGGTCATACCGGAGACCGCTGTCAACCAGATCATTTTCCGCCTGTGCTGTCTCCAGATTTAACTTTTCTCCCCGTTTCATGATCTTGAAAATCAGCTTTTCATTATCTCCGCCCTGTTTGCTGGTCAGGTTCTCGATGTGCTCCACACAGGGAGTCTCGATGGAATGAAAGCCGAAGCCTCCATAGGTTTCACGTATCTGGTTCATCACATATTCCCGTACCTGCATCTCGGCGGGAAGAATATCCTTCATTCCGGTAACCGGTTTCTTTTTTAATGCCATTTCGTTCACTCCGTTATTTTCTTAATTTTATAGGGAAATACCCTGCGGGTATATAGGAAACACCCTTTAAGTATACCTTTATGCCCAAAAAAGCATGGGCAGGACTTATGAAATCATGCCTCTATTGTAAATTACATTTCTAATTTTGCAAGCATTTTTTCTTTTCTTTCCAGCATTTCATCGATTCTGGTGATATACTGTTCCACATCTTTGACATTTTCCACCCGTTCCAGACGGTTCTCTGACGGGAATACCACCTTTGTGGTGGTTCCTGCCCCACAGGCTATAATGGTCTGCTTTTCTTCCATAATTAAAATATTATAGATACAGGCTTTGCCTGGAAGGGAATAGCCCACGTTTTCAAAATTGCCGGCCATGTTTTTCTGGCGGTAAAGGTAATACGGCTCCTGTCCCATGCTCCTTGCATAGGAGGCGGTTAAATCTATCATTTCCTGGGTATTGGTGATCTTTAAATCCCCGTATTTTTCCTTAAACATGTTAAGGCGGGCCGCACGTTTGATGGCAAGGGAATGAACGGTAATGCCATCCGGCCCAAGAGCCTTTATTTCCTCCATGGTACGGGTCACATCTTCCATGTCCTCTTCCGGCAGCCCGATGATTAAGTCCATGTTGATGTTGTCAAAGCCCAAAGACCTTGCCATAAAATACCGGTCCTTTACCATGTCCACGGTATGGCGGCGGCCGATGATGTCCAGGGTTTCCTGCTTCATGGTCTGGGGATTGATGGATATACGGGTCACACCGTGGTCTTTTAGAACCTGAAGCTTTTCCATGGTAATGCTGTCCGGGCGTCCGGCCTCCACGGTAAATTCCTTGACCCCGGTAAAATCAAAGGTCGCTTTCAGCCTGGTTATCAGCTTATCCAGATGAAGGGCGGAAAGGGAGGTCGGAGTACCTCCGCCGATATAGACCGTATCCAGGATCCTTCCTGCCATTTTCTTTGCCGTATAATCCATTTCCTTAAATAAAGCTTCCAGATACTGTTCCATGCGTTTTTCCCATTGTCCTATGGGAAAAGAAGTAAAGGAGCAGTAAAGACAGGTGGTAGGGCAGAATGGAATGCCTACATACAAGCTGTAACCGTGACTGTAATCAATGGCGGAAATGAGTTCCATCTCCCGCCTGGCAATTTCCAGGCTTAAATCTATTTTTCCGTCACTGGTCAAATAGGTATCCTTCATGTATCTGCGGACGTCCCCGTCCGTATATCCTTCCAAAAGCTTTGTCATGGCTATTTTGGTTGGCCGGATTCCCGTTAAAGTCCCCCAGGGAAGTTCTTTCCCCGTAAGCTCCTTAACCATGACATAAAGCATCCGTTTGATCCGGTTCTTGGTTTCAAAACGGTCGGTAAAATCCACTTTTGTGGAGGAAGAGCTTTGAGTCTCCTTCTCAAAATCCTGGATCATCAGCTCAAAGACAGATTCCCCCGTCCTGCCCCGGACAAGAAGACGGTACGTCTCTTCTGGGCTTTCCTTGTGGACAAAGCCCTCTCCCGGATAAAACGCCATCAACAGCTCCCGGATATCCTGCTCAAAGGACTGGTCGTCTAATATTAATCCTATCATGTGTTTTCCTCATTTTCGTCCATGTTTTTTGGACATACAGGGATACCCGCAGGGTGTTTCCTCATTTTCGCCCATGCGTTTTAATACTTCCTATCCTCTGTATGATGCCACCGGATTATATACTTTTTCATGGCCAATGGTGGTCGCCTCGCCATGGCCCGGATAAACAAGAATATGGTCAGGCAGGACAAAAAGCCGTTCCTTTATGGAGCTTAAGATCATGGACTGGTTTCCCGTAGGAAAGTCTGTTCTTCCCAAAGACTCCAAAAAGAGGGTATCGCCGCTTATAAGGATGTTTTCCGACTCGATCAGGTAGCAGACCGAACCAGAGGTATGGCCTGGGGTAAACAAAACCTGAAAGGTCATTCCTGCAAGAGAGAGGATGGCTCCATCCTCCTCATATCTGTCTGCATGAACCGCATAAGCCTTGCCAAAAGAAGAAGACAAATTGACGGACGGATCTGCCAGCATTTCTTTTTCCTTTTCCCCGGCATAAATTTTTATCTCAGGAAATGCCTCTTTTAAATCTTTTACAGCTAAAATATGGTCAAAATGCCCATGGGTCAGTAAAATCGCCTCAGGAACCAGTGAAAGCTCCCGGCACACCTCCAGGATATGTGCTCCGTCTGCGCCCGGATCCACGATCACTGCCTTTTTAAGGGACTCCCGGTATATGACATAGCAGTTGGTTCCAATCTGGCCCACAGGAAAGGTCTTTATTCTGAAATCACTCATGTTCTTATCTCCTAACTGAAATTATCTTTATGTAACTCTGGTACAAGCATATCCACCGGGCTCACAGCTGGCGCAAAAAGAGAAAACTGCGTTATCCCGCAGTCCTCTCAATGTCTATGACTCCTTCGATTTGTCTCAGCTTGTCAACCAGCTTCCTCAGCTCTTCCACGCCATGAGTATCAAAGGTCATGGTAATGGTGGCCTTGCCCTGCTTGTTGGTTCTGGAGTTCATGGAGGTGATATCGATCTGCCTCTCTGTAAACACCTTGGATATGTCCACAAACATTCCGATCCGGTTATTGGCAAATATCTTGATTTCCGCGGAATACCGTTCCTTGGTGTCCTCGCCCTCTGCTTCCTGCCATTCTGCGTCAATGAGACGGTTCCGTTCGTCCTCCGGCAGGTTTAAGACGTTGACACAATCTGTCCTGTGGATGGAAATCCCACGTCCGCGGGTCACAAAGCCTACGATCTCATCTCCCGGCACAGGGCTGCAGCACTTGGAAAAGCGGACCGCAAGGTCGTGAATTCCCTTTACCACGATACCGCTGCCGGAGCGCCTCTTGACCGGCAGCCTGTTGCCCATATCCTCTATGTCATTTAAAATACGGTTATCCGTAACGTCCTTCTTAAGCTTCTTATTCCGCTCATCCACCATCTTATTGATGACCTGGCCCTCTTTTAAGCCCCCGTGTCCGATGGAGGCAAGAACGGATTCCCAGTCGCGGAACGCATAGCGCTTCATGACCTTTTCCTGGTATTCCGGCTTGCTGATCTCAGAATAATTGATTCCCTTTGTCTTACAGTAGCGGTCCACCATTTCCTTGCCGCGAAGGATGTTATCTTCTTTCAGTTCTGTTTTAAACCACTGGTTGATCTTGTTCTTGGCCTGAGTGCTTTTCACGATGTTCAGCCAGTCCCGGCTGGGCCCCCTGCTGTTCTGGGAAGTGATGATCTCCACCTGGTCGCCGTTTTCAATCACATATTCAATGTTTACCAGTTTTCCATTGACCCTGGCTCCCACCATCTTGTTGCCTACCGCACTGTGTATGGAGTATGCAAAATCAATGGGCGTGGAGCCGGCAGGAAGATTCTTCACATCCCCTGAGGGGGTAAAGCAGTAAACACTGTCGGAGAATAAATCCAGATCTCCCTTTACCATGTTTAAGAATTCCTTGTTATCGGACATGTCCTTCTGCCATTCCAGGATCTGGCGCAGCCAGCTCAGCTTCTCTTCCTCTTTGCCTGCTGCCACTTGTCCGCTTCCGCTCTCCTTATACTTCCAGTGAGCAGCAATTCCGTATTCTGCGGTACGGTGCATATCATAAGTACGGATCTGGATCTCAAAGGGCTGCCCATTGTTTCCGATCAGAGTGGTATGAAGGGACTGGTACATATTGGGCTTTGGCATTGCGATATAATCCTTGAAACGGCCGGGAATAGGCTTATACATCTCATGGATCACTCCAAGGGCAGCATAGCAGTCCTTTACGCTTTCAACGATAATACGCACTGCAAACAGGTCATAAATCTGGTCCAAAGTCTTGTTCTGGTTCACCATCTTCTTATAGATACTGAAAAAATGCTTCACCCGTCCATCTACCCTGGCTTCAATGCCGCCGGTCCTTAAATGTTCCTGTACCTCATCTACAATGCTCTTTACAAAGGTTTCCCTGGCATCCTTTTTTAAAGATATTTTCTCAGCCAGCTCATAATATATCTCCGGCTGCAGATATCGTAAGGACAGATCATCAAGCTCGATCTTTATTTTGGAAATACCTAGGCGGTGGGCAATGGGAGCATAGATTTCCATGGTCTCCTTTGCCTTTTCCTTCTGTTTTTCCGGTTTCATGTACTGAAGGGTCCGCATGTTATGAAGGCGGTCCGCCAGCTTGATGATGATGACGCGGATATCCTTTGCCATAGCCAAAAACATTTTCCTTAAGTTTTCAGCCTGGATCTCCATCTTATCCATGGACCAGGATATCTGGGTCAGTTTGGTGACGCCATCCACTAAAAGGGCCACCTCTTCCCCAAATTCCGCCTTCAGCTCATCTAAGGACATGATGGTGTCCTCTACCACATCATGAAGGATCCCTGCGGCAATGGTTTCTTTATCCATCTCTAAGTCAGCCAGTATAATGGCAACACAAAGAGGGTGAATGATATACGGTTCACCCGATTTGCGTCTTTGGTCCTTATGCGCTTCATCCGCAATACGATATGCCTTTTCTATCATGGTGATATCATCGGAAGGGTGATATCTCCTTATGCTGTGGACCAGCTCTTCATAAAGCACATCCGGGCTGGTAAAATCAGCCGGAGCCTCCAGATCCACATCCACCTTCCGCTTCTCCGGACATTCGTTTTCCAAAGCCGCCAAATTATTCTTTTCCATTATTGGACTATCTGCCATATGCCGTCACCCTTTTGTAGCATTCCTGGTTTTCACCTATTTTTAAACGTAGTTATCATTCATTATAATTATTATTGTCGAAAAATGCAAATATTTTTTCTTTCTCTCCTTCTTCAAGGAAAGCTCCTTCCAGTGCATACCGGTTCATCTGCCTTAAATCCGCCTCTGTAAATCCCATGTGTTTCTTAATAAGCTCAGCTTCTTTTTCCAGTGTGGTATCTGAAACAGTCATGTTATCCGTATTGTAGGTAACCCGGATTCCCCTGTCATAAAAGGCCTTTAAAGGATGCTCCTTAATGGATGGAACAGCCCTTGTCTGAAGGTTGCTGATCACACACATCTCTAAGGTAATCTTTTCCTTTTTTAGAAGGTCCATACATGCTTCCGACTTGATTGCGGCACATCCGTGTCCAATTCTTTTTGCTCCGTAATGAACCGCTTTTATGATATTTTCATAATCGCCGCACTCTCCTGCGTGTATGGTAAAGGGAACGCCGTTTCTGCCGGCCTTCTTAAATAAAGGCTCGAAATGCTCCATGGGGATCATCCCTTCCGGTCCTGCAAGGTCCGCCCCAACAACGCCCTTCCCAAGATAAGCCCTGGCAATCTCAAAGGTTTCCTCATTTTCCCGGTCAGGCCCATTTACCATGGCACAAAGAAGGACTCCTGCCTTTAAAGGAGATTTGCCTGCTCCCTTATTCACCCCTCTTATTACCGCTTCTACTGCCCGTTCCATTGTCAGGCCCTTATTTCTATGAAGCTGGGGTGCAAAGCGGATCTCACTGAGGATAAGGCCCTGGGAGGCCAGCCGCTCTGTTAAATGAAAGGCTGCCAGCTCCAGAGCTTCTTCCGTCTGAAGCAGCTGTCCCGGTAAGTCAAAGCACTTTAAATAATCCACAAGGCTTTCACAATTTTCTCCTGCTACCAGGCTTTTTCTTCCGCCCTGTCCTTCAAAATCATATCCGATCTGCTCGGCAAGCAGCCTTACCGTATCAATGGTCAAGGAGCCGTCCAAATGCAGATGGAGGTCTGTTTCCAGTAGTTTCATAACGATTCCTCCTTTAGTCAATAAAAATATCTTACCATATTACGGGAAAAGTAACAATTATTCTTTGAGCAGACTATTTTACTATCCTGCTCAAAATGAAGAACTTTCATGAAAAAACGTGCCCCATTAAAAAAGGGCACGCAAACCATACGTTAAAAAGGAGATCACCATGTCATCCATCTGGATGCCATATGCGGTTCCATGGAATTCCCCCTTTTACAGTCTCACTTCTTAAACAATGGCACAACCGCCTCAAAGGATTGTATGCTGTATTCATATGCCGCTATTTTATCAACCCCATCCCCGACTTCGTCCAGGTCATAGGGATTACGGAACGCTGCCATAACCATGGGTATCTTTAATTTTTCCAGTTCTTTTGCAAGGGAACTCTGTCCACGGTTTAAATGTCCATTGTAGGTGCCGAGCACAAGATTTGTATATTTCTTACTTCTTACTTTTTCCAGTATTTCGTTTATTTCTCCGGAATCCGGATCTATGGAAAAAGAATATGCATCTCCTCCAAACCTTTTCTGCATAAATGCGGCAAACAGCAGATCATCCATTAAGCGGCTGGAGGCCAAAGTGGAACGATAGGCATAACAGCTTAAAAATACAGGATTTTTTCCCAGCAGATGGCCATACCCTCTTTTCCGGTTTGTAAACCGTATGCTGTCGCGAAAGAGTGACTTTACAAACTGCTCCGGTTCTTTTCCTGATTTTTTTCCCGTATCTGCATTGGGTGAAGCATACCTTTTCTTGTATGCAAGGATCCGCTCCACAGCATCGTTTATCCGGGATATGGGAATCTCGCCGGATTCCACTGCTTTTTCTATTTCCCTTGCCGCTTCCGCCGCAAGGCCTGCCGTATGGGAAATGAATATTAAATCAGCGCCTGCCATAATGGCCTTTTTCGCTCCGAAAGCAGTACCAAAATATTCTTTGATGGCATTCATCTCCAGGCAATCCGAAATCACCAGTCCCTGAAAGCCCAGCTTTTTTCTCAGTATTCCCTGAATCATGGTCTCTGACATGGTTACCGGCAAATTTTCCTTTTCGATTCTTGGAAACAGTATGTGAGCAAGAGTTACCGCCGGAGCTCCCCTCAGGAAAGCTTCTTTAAACGGAATCAGTTCCTCCTTTTCCAGTTCTTCATAGGATTTTCCGATACAGGGCAGGGAAAGATGGGAATCCACCGCCGTATCCCCATGTCCCGGAAAATGCTTTACCGAACACATGATTCCGGAATCCAGATACCCTTTCACCATTTCACAGCCGTATTCGGTTACTATTGCGCTGTTTGGGCCAAAGCTTCGCACTCCGATCACCGGATTATCCGGATTGTTATTAATATCCAGAACCGGAGCCAGATTGAAATTGATCCCCAGCTCTCTTAATTCCTGCCCCGTAAGCAGTGCCGCCTCATATGCATTTTCCTTATCTCCGGTCTGTGCAAGGGCCATTGCTCCTGGTATGTTGACCGATCCTTCCGGAAGTCTTCTTACAACTCCCCCCTCCTGGTCAATGGTGATAAAGGCATATTCTCCGGTTTCTTCTTTTACCAGCTTTTGAATGGAATCACAAAGTACCCTCAGCTGATCCCGGCTTTCAATGTTATGGGAAAACAATATAACGTTCCCTACTTTATACTCTCTTACCAGCCCTATCATTTCTTCACTTAATTCCCCGGCTGGAAAGCCTGCCACCATCATCTGTCCGATCTTCTGTTTTAATGTCATTTCCATCATACTCACATCACCCCTTTCAGCCATAAATGTGATATGCCTTTTTGCGTTCTGAAAACGCTTTTGAATCCCTTTCAAAACCAGCCAGCAATTCTTCCTTTGAAGCTGTTTTCTCTGTAAGCTGGTCTGAGCCGAACAAAAGATCTTCCATTGGTCTGGTGCTTCCCTCATAAGGATCAAGAAAAGCAAAGCGGTCTTCATAAATGGTCCTTATTGCATCAAGAAGCTCCAGGCCGCAGACCGTGGACCGGAAGGCCCGGCTGTCCGTAACGTGGATATGGATTCCTTCGCAGGCTTCTCCCTTAAATTTTGAAAAATACGGAGTAAAATAAGCGGTCGAAAACAACACACCGGGAAGCTTTTTCTCTGTCATATGCTTCACAAGCCTGCCTGCATTTATAAATGGCGCACCGATTATTTCAAAAGGCGCTGCAGTTCCCCTTCCTTCCGAAATATTTGTTCCTTCAAAAAGACAGGCTCCTGCATACACCAGTGCTGTCTCATATTTTGGCATTCCCGGACTTGGCATCACCCACACATGGCCTGTTTCCGGATGCATGGTATGCCTGCTTAAGCCTTCACAGGGAATTATTGTCAGCCGGCAGCCAAGGTTTTTCTCCGCATTTACCATTAGGGCCAGTTCTCCCACTGTAAGCCCATAGCGCATACACAGAGGATATGCCCCTACAAAGCTTTCAAATCCGGGCTTTAAGCAGTTTCCCTCCACCAGATCTCCCAGAGGATTATAGCGGTCCAGGATAATAAGCTCCTTTTCAAACCTTGCGCACTCTTCCAGTGCATAGATCATCGTTGATATAAAGGTGTAATATCTGACCCCCAGATCCTGAATATCATATACAACGGCATCTACCAGATCTAACATTTCCCTGGTCAGCCTCTTTGAATTTCTCCGGTACAGGCTATATACCGGCAATCCGGTATCCGGGTCCATGTAATCCTCAACATCTCCGCCTGCTCCTATATTTCCCCTGACTCCGTGCTCCGGACCAAACAGGGCTGTCAGCCGGTATTTTTTATGAAGTATGTCGATGGTAGAATTTAAATACCTGTCAACGCCTGAAATAGAAGTGATCAGGCCCAGACGTTTCCCGTCTAAGACCTTATGCCAGCGGTCCACACAATCGATCCCGTTTTTTACCATAATCTGCCTCCTGCCGGATTAAACGGATATGCCTGCATATCCAGTTAATCACTGCCATCCATATGATTATCGGAAGTGGTTTTACACTTCCGATAATATAACCTTTTTTTGTTCCTGATCCAAATCAAATGCCTCCGCATACCCGGTTCTTGCCAGACAGCCGTTTACCCTCATGAGATGCTCATAATACTCTTTATAGGGAAATGAAGGGCTGTGTACGGCAAACCAATGGGTGTCAATGGCCTTTTTCCACAGTTCAAATCCTTCTTTTGAGACTTCCAGATAAATATATTTTTCAAAGCCAGCCGAATCTTCCCAGTTTTCCGCATAATAGGGTCCTTTTGCGAAATGAGCGCTGTTTTTCCTCTCAAGCCCGGAAAGTCCTGCAAAAAACTGGGCATCCTTTACGATCCTGTGGGTTGTTTCATGGTCCTTATGCATGCTGTTCTTCCAATGGGTCAGCAATGCAGCGGGCCGGTATTGGCGGATTATATCACAGAGCTGAAACCTCACCTCATCATTATCCGGCAATTCTCCATCTGTGTAAGGAAATATCACAGCCTCCCCTCCAAGCATTTCGGCAAAGGAATGGGCTTCCTTTTCCTTTTGTATTCTGTATTCTTCCACCGGCATACCTGGCGGATTGCCTCTTTCCCCGCCGGTCAATGCTACGGTAACGATCTGACAGCCTTTTAATGCCATGGTCGCCAGAAATCCGCCGCTTGTCAGCTCTGCATCCCCCACATGACCGCCTATTGCCATGATGCACTTTCTTTCCCCGTTCATCGGTCCTTCCATTCCTTCCTCATATCCGCCCAGGTCCTTACAATACGGAATCCTGCGGCTTCATAAACATTTCTTGCGGGATTATTTTCCCCGGTAAAAAGACTCATAAAATCTGCGCCCTTTTCCTTCAGGCTTATGCTTAGCCTGCAAAACAGGACCGTTGATATCTTTTTCCCCCGGTAATCAGGATCCACGCCGATTCCGCAAAAAAATCCCCTCCCGCTTTTTTCCACATCCAAAGGCCCTGTAAAGCCGATCACTTTGCCATTGTGTGCTGCGATCAGAATGGGGCGGCGGTTTTCTTCCTTTGACGTTTCTCCCAGAATATCTCTTTCCCACAAAGGATTATGGAACTTATGTATCATTTCCTCCATGCCGTAATGCCTGTCAGAATCATAGACTTCTATTGTAATGCCCTCTTTTTCCAGTCCTTCTATGAGGTCTGCTGCAAAATCCGGCACCAGATAATTATCAAGGTCCAGATAATAGCTGTTCTGCATCGCATAATCACGGTACCTGCAATTTTTAAAGAAAAGATAGGCATTGCTCCCCACATCCACTCCCGGAGCATCGGGATGATCCGCCTTCTCTTTCCCGGGAATATACCAGGAAAACGCCATGGGATTAAAGAAAACAATTTCGATCCTTGAAACTTTGCTTTCCTTCCGAAGTCTGTCTTCCAGACAGGCAAGCATTGTTTTTCCGATTCCCTGGCCCTGCATTTCTTTTTTTACAACAATCATGGATAGATAAGCCCTGTCCTCGCCCCTTAAGAAGCAGCCGGATGCAAATCCCCAGCCATGCTCCTCCAGAATGGTGATCTTATGTACCTCATCTGCCTGGTCTTCCATAAAAAATCTGCAAAAGGCACTCTGGTTTTCAAATGGCCGGAACAATACTTCTTTTGCCTTGACTGCATCTTCAAACAATTCATAGGCAATTCCTGCATTCTCTTTGTTCAGATCCAAAAATTTCATACAAATCACTCCTTATGGCCGAAGAACTGAGGCAGGTATTCTTTATGGGCTTCCAACAGCTCATGAAGCACGGCCTTTGCTTCTTTCTGGGAACCCACCAGGGGATTGATCATAAGGGCCAGCAGGGCCTTCTGAGGGCTTCCTGTTACCGCCGCCTGGCAGCCTGCTATTTCAAAGGATTTGATCTGCTGTAAAAGACCGTTGACCGTCCACGGCAGTTCCACGCCATTTACCGGAACCGGCCCTTCCTTTGTGATCCTGCAGCTTACTTCCACGATTTCCTGGTCCTTGAAATTTTTTATGGCACCTCTGTTTACGGTGTTTACCACCTGAATATCTCCCTTGTCATTATAAATGGAATGGATCAGATTGCATGCCGAATCACTGTAATGGGCGCCGCCCCGCTGTGACAGCAATTCCGGTTTTTCATTCAATTCCGGATCCTGATACAGCTCAAACAGCTTTTTTTCCACCTGTTCCACAAGTTCTGCCCTGGTCTCATGTTTTTCATATTTTTCCAGGGCTTCTTCTAAATATTCTTTTGCCATATAGTAATATCTGTGATAGGAACATGGCAGCACTCCAAGCTCTTTTACAAAATCATTGTCCCAGGTGACTGCCTTTATATTCTTTACAACGCCGCCTTCCCCCCAATGGCTGACTACCTTTTCCGTAATGTCTTTTCCGTCCGCTTCCACTCTGGTCACGTAAACCATATGATTTAAACCGCCCATGGTGACTTTCACCTCTTCCATGGGCCGGCCAAGCTGGTCCGCCACCGCTTTATGCATGCCGTAAGGTACATTGCACAGCCCAATAAACTTCTGAAAACTGCTGTATCGGCTTACTCCCTCCATGACCATTCCCACCGGGTTTGTAAAGTTGATCAGCCATGCTTCCGGACATAATTCCTCCATATCCTTGCAGATATCCAAAATAACCGGTATGGTTCTCATTCCCTTAAACAAACCGCCTGCGCCATTGGTCTCCTGACCAAGAAGCCCGTGCTTTAAGGGGATCCTTTCGTCTTTCACTCTGGCCTGGAGCTGCCCCACCCGCAGCTGGGTGACCACAAAATCAGCTCCTGGAAGGGCCTTTCTCCTGTCCAGGGTTGTGTGAATCTCCATTGGAACTCCCGCCTTTTTTACCATGCGCTTTGCAAATTCGGCTACAATCCGTAATTTTTCCTCTCCCTGAAGGATATCCACCAGCCACAGCTCTTCTACGGGCAATGTTTCATACCTTTTTAAAAATCCGTCCACCAGCTCCGGTGTGTAACTGGAACCTCCTCCGATTGCCACGATCTTCACACCTTTTCTCATGACTGAACGCCTCCTTCTTTGCTTTGCAGCAATAAATACAGGGCTCCTATTCTCCCTGCCATGTTTCCCTGTTCGCAGGCCTCTATGGCCGTATATGGCTCCAGGTGAGGATACAGGGCGTATACCGCCTCTTTCATATCTTTTATAAATATCTCATTTTCACTGATTCCTCCGCCGATCAGCAGGATCTCAGGATCCACGGTGACAGCAAAATTACCGATCACCATTGCACCCTTGTAAAGCCATTCCCGGTATACCCGGTCAATATACGGGTGGTTCAAATGGCTGAAAATATAGGATCCGTCCACTTCCCTGCCCAGTGCTTCCGATACCTTTCTGACCAGAAGAGAGGTTGCTCCGGCTCCTTCCGCAACCGGCTTTCCGTCCCCATCCCTGAGGCTGACTCTGGTAAACCCGACCTCCCCGGATTTAAAGTGGCTGCCCCGGTATAATTTCCGGTTTATGATGATGGCACCGCCGATCCCGGTCCCAAAGGTGACCATGGAAATATCCTGATATCCCCGTCCCGCTCCCCGCACCATTTCTCCCAATGCAGCGCAATTGCTGTCATTTTCAAGCACCACCGGAATGGGATATTTTTTGTTTATCTCCTCTTTTAAATGATAGGCCCTGAAATTGGCTCCAACGCTGAAATCTGTATTTTCTCCCGTCACCGGATGGATAAAGCCGCCCATGCAGATTGCAACGCCGTCTGTCTGATCCACATAAGTATCCACGATTCCCATAAACTGCCGGAGAAAATCAGGCGGCTGTTTTTCCGTTGGTGTGCTTCCTTCATGAAGGACCCGGTATTCCGGATCCATAAGGCTGTACTTGATGTAAGTGCCTCCTATATCAATTGCCAGGTACTGTTTCATATCCGTTCCTTTCTGCTGTCTCCCGTAATATGATCCTGATGGCCCCCTGGGCAGCTTCCCCTCTCATTTTCATGATTTCCAAAAAAGGAAATCGTTTTTTCGCCTTTTCACAAAACAGGCGGTATATATCGTTATTTTTCATCAATACGCTTCCGCTCACCACCAGGGAGACCGGAGAGTTAAAATGAGTCAGTACGGCTCCGGCCAGCTCCGACAGTTCCTCCCCGCATTGCTCCAAAATTTCCATGGAAGCCTGATCCCTTTCCCTTACTCCTTCTTCCAGCAAAGGAGCCAGGGCAGCGATCTCTTTTTTGCTTCTCCCGGGCTGATACAGCCAGGTGATCAAATCCTCCACAGAATCTATCTTAAGGAATTGAAATGTTTTTTCCTTTAATAAGGTCTCCCCCTGTCTGCCATCCGCTGCTCTGACCACTGATTTTAAAATATCCCTTCCAATGGCATAAGCACTTCCGGCGTCGTCGATGATGTGGCCGTAGCCGCCGGCCCTAAACCTGGCTCCCGACTCATTGATCCCGTAACAGATGGAGCCGGTCCCTGCAATGAGAATGATGCCGGCAGGTTCCTCCAGGGCTCCTGCCAAAGCAGTTTCATGGTCTCCCACCAGCCGGATCACGCCCTTTAGCCCCTGTTCTTTTAAATTCCGGGTCAGAAGCTTTGCTGTATCCCGGTTGCTGATTCCGGCAGCGCCAATACAGATCCCTTTGCAGTCACTCATATTCAGGCCTGACTTTTCCAGTTCTCTTTTTAACTCTTTCAAAGTGCCTTCTGCCGCTTCCCGGGACTGTCCATTGATATTTAAAGGCCCTAACCGGAATTTTCCTATCAGATCACCGTGAAGTCCGGTCACCATTACGGCAGTGGCGGTACCGCCCCCATCCATTCCTATTACAAATAGTTCTTTCAACTTTATTTCCTCCCTTTTTCCTTTGGTTATCCCTTCACTGCACCAACCGTTACTCCTTCCAGAAAATATTTCTGCAAGGTAAAGAACAGGATGAACATGGGCAATGCCGAGATGGTTGCCCCCGCCATCATGGGTGAGAAATAAGTGGTGTTTGCAAAACTGAAATTCTTAAGCCCAACCTGTATGGTCTGCATCTCCTCGTTGTTGCAGATGAGAAACGGCCAGAAAAACGTATTCCAGCTGCCCATAAAGGTCATGATCGCCATAACGGATAGAATTGTCTTTGAAATCGGCATGACTATTTTTATCAGGATCTGAAACTGATTGCAGCCTTCTGTTCTTGCCGCTTCCAGTATGGAGGTAGGAAGAGAAGAAAAAAACTGTTTCGCCATAAACACATTGTAGCAGGTAACCAGAGACGGCACGATCAATGCGGTATAAGTATCTGTCAGCTTCAGCACATTGGCCACCAGTATGTACAACGGAACCTGGGTGACCTGATAGGGCACCATCATGGAAAACAGCAGAAGAAAAAATAATACTTTACTGCCCGGAAACCTGATTTTTGCAAATGCATATCCTGCCATTCCGGCAAAGACCACATTGCTTAATGTGACAGCCCCCGCAACGATCATGGAATTTACGATCCATCGGAACGAGCTTTTGCTGAATCCAAAAAAGAATTTATAGGAAGCCAATGTTAAATATTTGGGGACCAGAGAATAACTGGCTGCCCCTGCCTCATTTGGCGCTCCAAAGGAAGAGATGATCATGTAATAAATCGGAAACAGAGTCAGTATCCCCAGGAGAAGCAGGAAAGCTGCCATTACACTGTTTCTTAACACTAATTTGTATTTTTGATCGTTTCCATATTGTCTGAATAAACCCATATCAACCTTCCTTCCTACTACAATATATTTATGGTTAATATCCCTTACAGCCAGTAAGGAATTATCCATCTTGTTGCTTAACTGTTAGAATGTAGGTAGCAATCGGTATATCGTCTCCCTTCCTT
>JAISYJ010000084.1:0-26940 GCA_031270005.1 Hungatella sp.
AGAGAAAGATCCGGATGGAGCAGCTTCGTCCTGTATCAAGGCTTGAGAGGATCTTATTCCCGATCATCGTAACAACGGTGGTATGCTTCATTCTTCCTACAACAGCTCCCCTGGTAGGCATGCTGATGCTTGGAAACTTATTTAAAGAATCCGGCGTAGTAAAGCAGCTGACGGAGACTGCAGGCAATGCTATGATGTATATCGTGGTAATTCTGTTAGGTACTTCCGTAGGTGCTACGACTAGTGCGGAAGCATTCTTAAACTTAAGCACCATCAAGATCGTTATTTTAGGCCTGGCGGCATTTTCAGTAGGAACGGCTGCCGGCGTGCTGTTTGGCAAGCTGATGTGCAAGGTTACCGGCGGCAAGGTGAATCCGCTTATCGGCTCCGCAGGCGTATCTGCGGTCCCTATGTCAGCCCGTGTATCCCAGAAGGTGGGCGCTGAGGCAGATCCTACTAATTTCCTGCTGATGCATGCCATGGGACCAAACGTGGCAGGCGTTATCGGAACCGCAGTTGCGGCTGGTACATTTATGGCAATATTCGGAGTATGATAACTTTCCAGGAAAGGCTTTAAGCCTTTCCTGGAAGCAGAAGAATTGACAAACATGGAGGTAAGACAATGGCAGAAATAGAGAAAAAGCCGGTTAAGATTGTAGAGACAGTCCTTCGTGACGCTCATCAGTCTTTGTTTGCTACAAGAATGACAACCGGGCAGATGCTTCCCATCATCGGGAAAATGGATCAGGTTGGCTATCATGCGGTAGAATGCTGGGGCGGTGCAACCTTTGACGCATGCCTGCGTTTCTTAAAAGAAGATCCCTGGATGAGGCTGAGAAAATTAAGGGATGGATTTAAGAATACAAAGCTGCAGATGTTGTTCCGGGGACAGAATATCCTGGGCTATAACCATTATTCCGATGATGTGGTAGAGTATTTTGTCCAAAAATCCCTGGCCAACGGCATTGATATTATCCGGATTTTTGATTGCTTTAACGATCTGCGCAACTTACAGACTGCGGTAACTGCGTGCAATAAAGAAAAAGGCCATGCTCAGGTTGCTTTAAGCTATACCCTGGGAGAAGCTTATACCCTGGATTACTGGAAGGACATTGCAAAGAGGATCGAGGATATGGGGGCTGATTCCATCTGCATCAAAGACATGGCAGGCCTTTTAACACCGTACAAGGCTGATGAGTTGGTAAGGGCGTTAAAGGAATCCACAAAGCTTCCTATAGATTTACACACCCACTACACTTCCGGCGTTGCTTCCATGACCTATTTAAAGGCGGTTGAAGCAGGCTGTGATATCATTGATACTGCTATGTCACCTCTTGCCCTTGGAACCAGCCAGCCGGCTACTGAGGTCATGGTTGAGACCTTCCGCGGCACGGCCTATGATACGGGTTACGATCAGAACCTGTTGGCGGAAATCTGCGCATACTTCCAGCCCATCAGAGAGGAAGCATTAAAGAGCGGCCGCTTAAATCCAAAGGTACTTGGCGTGGACATCAAGACCCTTCAGTATCAGGTTCCTGGCGGCATGCTTTCCAACCTGGTGAGCCAGTTAAAGGAAGCCGGTCAGGAAGACAAGTATATGGAAGTGCTGAGGGAAATTCCAAAGGTAAGGAAAGACTTTGGGGAACCGCCTCTTGTTACTCCATCTTCCCAGATCGTAGGTACCCAGGCTGTTTTAAATGTCATTAGCGGTGAACGGTATAAGATGGTAACAAAAGAGACAAAGAAGATTTTCATGGGCGAGTTCGGACAGACGGTGAAACCATTTAATGCGGAAGTCCAGAAGAAGATCATCGGCGATGAGAAGCCGATCACCTGCCGCCCGGCCGATTTGATTCCGCCCCAGCTTCCTCAGTTTGAGAAGGAATGCGCACAGTGGAAGCAGCAGGATGAAGATGTGCTTTCCTACGCACTGTTTCCTACAGTTGCCAAGGAATTCTTCCAGTACCGGGTTGCACAGCAGACCGGCGTGGATTCTGCTCTGGCAGATAAGGAAAATAAGGCTTATCCGGTATAATATTCATCAAAAAGGTCTCCCGATTCAGGGAGGCCTTTTTTCTTAAGTCTAAAGATTTTCTTACAAATAATTCCATTTGTCTGAACTTTAGCTGATTCAGTTGACACATGGTATCATTTGTCATTATAATAAATAAATGTATCATTTACAAATAATTGGTAATTTATAAAATTCAAGAGGACTTATTGGGAGAAACAGATGAAAAAGTATAAAAAAGCTCGTAAGATGGCCGTCATTCTGGCCAGCGTCCTGGTGATGGACTCTTATATGGGAGCGGTTTCGCCATACATAAATGCTTATGCTTATACGGAAAAGGCTGCAACGGTAAATGCCACCACATTGAATGTGAGAAGCGGTCCGGGTACGACCTATTCAGTCGTTACAAAATTAACAAATGGAGCATCGGTGACAGTGATCGATGAAAAAAACGCTTCGGATGGAGCACTCTGGTATCAGATCCGGGTATCCGGTTCCGGCGGCCAGGCAGTTACCGGATATGTTTCCAAAAGCTATCTTAAGTTTCCTGCCTCCTATACCAATGATGCGGATTTTGAGTCCTGGCTTACTGCGGAAGGGTTTCCGGAAAGCTATAAGGTAAAGCTTCGTACGCTGCATGCCCAGTATCCCAAGTGGGTATTCCGCGCCCAGCATACAAACCTGGACTGGAACACAGCCGTTAAGGAAGAAAGCCAGGTAGGAAAGACCCTGGTCCACACGAACAGCCTGTCATCCTGGAAATCTACGGTAGATGGTGCTTATAACTGGGACACCAGTACATGGATCGGATATGACGGAAGCAGCTGGGTCACAGCATCAGGGGATATTGTAAAATATTATATGGATCCCAGAAACTTCCTTGATGAGACCAATGTATTCCAATTTATGACCCACACCTATGACAGCAATAAGCATACGGCAGAAGGATTAAAGACCATGGTAAAGGGTACGTTTTTATCCGGAGAATCGTCGGGCGGAAGCAGTAACCCGGGAAATACGGACAATTCTTCCGGCGGCGGCAGCGTTATAGGGCCAGGGGCGGTCATTGGACCGGGAGCGGCTGTTAACCCCGGTACAGGGGCAGCATCGGGAACTGATTCAGGAAAGGCCAGCCTGGAAGGGCCGCAGGCTTCCATAACCCCTAAAAACCTTCCCATTGTCATGGAATACGGGCCAGGTGCCAGCCTTACAGGGCCATCCTCATCAAATACCAATACCACTGGAACGGTAACAGGCAGCAGTGCCTATGTGAACATGATCATGAACGCGGCGTCCCAGTCAGGGGTGAACCCTTACGTCCTTGCAGCCATGATCATCCAGGAGCAGGGATCTTCGGGAGCAGGAAAAAGCATCTCTGGCACAGAATCCGGTTATGAAGGATATTATAATTTTTTTAATATAGAAGCATATCAATCCGGAAATATGACCGCGGTGCAAAGAGGCTTATGGTGGGCGTCCCAGTCCGGCAATTATGAAAGGCCATGGAATTCTCCAGAAAAATCAATTTTAGGCGGAGCGTTCTATTATGGTAATAACTATGTAAAAGTTGGGCAGGATACCTTTTATCTGAAGAAGTTTAATGTACAGGGGTCTAATTTATATAAACACCAGTATATGACCAATGTGCAGGGAGCTGCATCAGAGGGTGCTGTTTATTCAAAAGCCTATAACAGTGATATGAAACAGACAGAGCTTGAATTTAAGATACCGGTTTATAACAACATGCCTGAAAGTGCCTGCAGCCAGCCTACGGGCGACGGCAATCCAAACAATAAGCTGTCTGGCTTAAGTGTGGAGGGATTTGCCATGACTCCTACCTTTAGCCGTGATACCCTTGAATACAACTTAATTGTGGATCCCGCAGTATCAAGCATTAACGTGTATGCAACTGCCCTCAGTTCTTTGGCTTCTGTCAAAGGGACAGGGACCATATCGCTTTCAAGCGGCAATAATGATATCAAGGTGGCGGTTACTGCCCAAAATGGAAGTGTCAGGGAATACATCCTTCATGTAGTGCGCCAGAACAACGGCCCGACTTATTCATCAGGCGTTGGTACAGGAACAGGCTCCGGAGGCAATACTTCTTCCGACTCCGGAGGCAATGGCTCTTCCGGCCCTGGCGGCAGCATCGGCCCAGGAGTATCCAAGCCTTCCGGTACGGATCATGCAGGAACACCGGGTGGAAGCAATGTGACCATAGCTCCCGATGGCTCTGCAAACATGTCCGTTCAGACTTCTACGGGAGTCATAGCCCAGGGACCTGGAGCCGACATCAAGGTGACGGAAGCTGCCACAAGCAGTCCGCAGCAGACCCAGGCTCCTGCCGCAGGCCAGTCCTCCTCCAATGCAAAAGGAGATATTAATGGGGACGGAAAAATAAACAGCCTGGATGTTCTGAAGCTTCAGCGTTACCTTCTGAATTTGGAAACCATATCTGAGAAAGGGAAGCTGGCAGCTGATTTAAATGGAGACGGCAAGGTGAATTCACAGGATCTTCTGCTTTTGCAGAAAAAAATCCTCGGACTTTAAAGTCCAATAGAAATAGGAGACAATATGAATAGGAAACTAAAAAAACTGACGGCTGGTTTTATGCTGGCCTGTGTGATTGCCATATCCTGTCCTGCCGGACGGCTGGTATCCTGGGCCGCAGATGCCAAGATCGCGTTTTCTGACCCATCTGTCATGGTGGGGAACGAAGTAACCGTAAACATGAAAGTGACCAGTGACAGCGCCCTGGGTACAGCGGAAATCATGCTGGCTTATGATCCGAATATTTTGGAGTTTGTCAGCGGAACCAATGCAAATGGCGGTGCAGGAGCTATTAAGGTCTTAGGAACCATGGATTCCGCCAATCAGAAGGCATTTAGCTTTACCTTGAAGTTTAAGGCTCTGCAGGCGGGAAATACCCAGATCAGCGTAACTTCCCAGGAAATCTATGATGTGGATTCCCAGGCGGTTTCGCTCAGCAAGCAGGGGAATTCATCGGTTAAGGTCACCTCTCCTGCCACATATTCAAAAGATGCAACACTGAAATCATTAAAAATTTCTCCAGGGACCCTGACTCCGGCGTTTTCTGCGGCTGTTGACAGCTATACGGCAGAGGTTGACGCTGACACAGTGGATCTGGTAGTCAATGCGGTGGCAGCCAATGCCGGCGCCCATGTGACTCTTCAGGGAGAAAAGGGCTTAAAGGCCGGAGAAAACCAGGTGGTTGTCAAGGTAACTGCAGAGGATGGGCAGACCGTTAAGAATTATACCATTCAGGTTAAAAAGGCAGAGGGAGGAGAAACAGTCCCTGCCACAGGAGGAAGTACAGAAACGTCTGAGGCCGAATTCGGCGAGGCAGCAGTGACCATAAACGGAACGGAATACAGCATTGCTTCATCCTTTGATGAAGCCGCCCTTCCCGAAGGCTTTGAGTCTCAGACTTATTCCTATAAAGGAACAGAAGTCATGGCCGGAAAAGGACTGGAAAAAGACCTGCTTCTGCTTTATTTAAAGGATTCAGGAGGAAACGGCGGATTCTACATTTACAATGAAGGCTCTGATTCCTGGGCCCAGTTCGTACAGGTAGAGACCATTGCAAAGGCCATTGTCATTATTCCTCTTGACAAGGATACGGTTGTGCCGGAAGGCTTCCATGAACGGCAGGCTGATATCGACGGCGCACGAGTGACCGGCTGGGTGGAAAACTCAGAGGCTGAGCCTCAGTACTGCCTGTTCTATGCAATGAACTGGAATGGAGAAAAGAGTTTCTACCGTTATGATCTTTCTGAAAAGACCATTCAAAAATACTATGCCTCCGGGGTTTCCAATAGTAAGTATGTGGAGATGGCAAACACATACGACCGGCTGACCAGGGATTACTACAGGCAGTTCTACATTTTAATTGCAGTGAGCGTGGCGGCTCTTGGCCTGCTGGTTGCTGTGATCGTCCTTGTAAGAAAAGGAAACGGATCAGGCCCGATCCTGCCAGGCAGGGACAGCTCCGGGAAAAGAAAGGAACCAAAACCGGCTGATGACAGACTGTGGGATGAGCCGGAGGAAGAAATCCCTACAAGCAAGATCAAAAGATACAGCAGGGAAGAGTTTGACAGACAAAACTTAAGAACCGGACTGGATCCGGAATACCAGGAAGAATATGTGGACGAGCCTGATTACGGTGACGGGGAAGAAGCAGAAATCCGGGACGAAGATGATTTCATTGAGGAAGCCAGCCTGGAAGAATTAGAACGGGACCTGACATCTTCTGTGGAAGATCATTCCGGGAAGCCAAAGGGAAAAGGCGGCCAAAGACAGGACTATAGAGAGCCTGCAAAGGACGAGGACGACTTTGAGTTTCTGGATCTGGATGATTAAAGAATTATATACAATTAGAATAATAAAGATGAAAGCACCTGAATGAAGGTGCTTTCGTTATTGGCTTTTATTATAAGGAACCGATATAAGATCAATTTATAATTTAAGAAATCTGACCATATAATGACCAGCAGGACGGATCGCATGTGACGTTTAAAAAGGGGAATGATGCCAATTAATATTTTATGTTGAAAAATGCAATAGGTTGTGCTATTATGTGTATAACAGATATAACGAAAGATGGTGAAAATATGTTTTTACAAATTGATTTTAACAGTGATGAAGCGATATATATCCAGCTTCGGAACCAGATAATCATAGGAATCGCCACTGAAAGTATAAGAGAAGGAGATCCCCTGCCTTCCGTGCGCCAGATGGCCGACAACATAGGTATTAATATGCATACGGTAAATAAGGCGTACTCTGTGCTGAAACAGGAAGGGTTCGTTAAGCTGGACCGCCGTAAAGGGGCTGTAGTGTCCCTGGACGTGGATAAAATCCAGGTCCTTGATGAAATGCGCAAAGATTTAGGAGTTGTGCTTGCCAGAGGAGTCTGTAAAAATGTGTCATGTGAAGAGGTTCACCAGCTGGTTGATGAAATATTCCAGTCATTTTTAAGGGGCCAGGGGGAAGAGTGATTCACTGGATTGGAGGTTCATTATGTTATGTGAAAGATGTAAAATTCGCGAAGCAAATATACAATATACAGAAGTTGTAAATGGCACAAGGAAAGAGCATCATTTTTGTGCCCAATGTGCAAAAGAGATGGATTTTGGCGTGTACGCAGCTATTTTTGACGGAGAGTTTCCTTTGGGAAAGCTGCTTTCCGGCCTTTTGGGAATTGAAGATACAGATCAGGAGCCGGATAAGCTCCATCAGATCATGTGCCCGACCTGCGGGACTGGGTACGATGAATTTGTCAGAGACAGCAGGTTCGGATGCGCAGATTGTTACAGTGTGTTCGGCCCTCTGATGGAAGAGAGCTTAAAGCAGCTCCATGGAAATCTCATCCATACGGGAAAAACGCCGCTTTACCAGAGGCAGGACTACATGAACCTAAGACTGGGAACAGGGGAAGAAGGAGACACTTCTGGAGAAGCTGCTTCCGGCTCTCAGAACGGCCATTCTGAGGGCATGCCGCTGTACCCGAAAAGCGTGGGCAGCCATGAGGAAATCTTTCAGTGGGATGCCAGATTAAAGGAAGCCCTGCGCTTTGAGGATTACGAGATGGCAGCCGTATGCCGTGACAAGATAAGAGAGCTGAAGAAAGGAAATGAGACAGATGCTTAGATGGTTTGAACAGAAGGATACTGGTCGGCCTGGAGTAATAAGCAGCCGGATCCGCCTGGTCAGGAACTGGCAGGATTACCGTTTTCCTGCAGCCCTTGATGAAAAGGAAAGCAGCGAGATGGTCCGCAGACTGGAGTTTGGCTTAAAGGATTTAGGCAAGGCAGAAGGAAAAAATTTTGAGTTTGCCATGCTTGGGGAGCTGGAAGAGCTGGACCGGGTGGCTCTTAAAGAGCGGAGGGTCCTTAATTCGGCAGCCGTTTCCAATAAGAAACCTGCCGGTATTCTTATCTCCGAGAATGAAGATACAGGCATTGTACTTAATTGCGACGACCACATCCGGATCCAGCTTCTTCAGATGGGACTTCATCTGGAAGAGCTGTGGGAAAGGGCGGACAGAATTGATGATTATATCAATGAGCGGTTTGCATATGCATTTGATGACCGTTACGGTTATCTCACTTCCTTTCCCACCAATATGGGGACCGGCTTAAGGGCATCGGTGGTGGTGCACCTTCCCATGCTGTCCCAGGGAAGAAAGTTCCAGGGCCTTATCAGTGATATGGGCCGGTTCGGGGCTTCCATCCGGGGTGTTTATGGGGAAAGGGATGAGAACTTTGGTTCCCTTTATGAGATATCAAACCAGAAGACCCTGGGCCAGACGGAGCGGGAGATCCTGGATACGGTTTCAAAGGCAGCCATCCAGCTGACCAACCAGGAGTTTCAGGTAAGAAAGCTTTCTCTCCAGAGGCACAGAGGCGAGAGAGAGGATGAGGTATACAAATCTTACGGAGTATTAAAATACTCCAGGAGGCTGACTTCCAGGGACGCCATGATTTTCCTATCACAGATCATGGCAGGACTGGCAGACGGCCTGATCCATACGGAGGAAGATTTTTCCGTCTACCGCCTGATGCTTGGAATCCAGCCGGCGAATTTACAGAAGCTTTCAGACCGTCCATTAAACAAGGAAGAGCTGGATGGAGCCAGGGCGGAATTTATCGGTCGGGAATTACCGGAGCTGTAAGAAATACGCTTTGCGGGTTTCTTACAGTTATCGGGGCAGCCGCCGAATGAACCTGCAGGCATGTTCACCAGGCTCGCTGCCCGTGTAAATTAAAATGACAGGAGGATTGCATTTATGATAGACAGATTTACGACAAAGGCCAGGACAGCCATTAATCTGGCTGTGCAGGCAGCGGAGCGTCTTGGCCACAGCTATGTGGGAACGGAGCACTTATTACTGGGGCTTTTGGAAGAGGGCAGCGGAGTGGCTGCCAGGGTCCTGGAAGAGAACGGGGTAAAAGAGGATAAGGTTTTAAACCTGATCAGCCAGCTTATCGCTCCCGATCAGGCAGTCCGTCTGAAAGAAGACGGAGGGTATACTCCTGGTGCCAGAAGGGTCCTTGAGAACAGCTACCGGGAAGCCGTGCGGTTTAAAGCAAACTTAATCGGTACAGAGCATCTGCTCATTTCCATAATCCGTGACAATGACTGCGTGGCTTCCAGGCTTTTAAATACCATTGGGATCAGCATTCAAAAGCTTTATATTGATGTGCTTTCCGCTATGGGAGAGGATGCTCCTGCCAATAAAGAAGAGTTATTGAAATCACCAAAGGCAAAGGGGAGCACACCGACTCTTGACAGCTATAGCAGGGATTTGACAGAGCTTGCGGTAGAGGGAAAGCTTGATCCGGTCATTGGAAGAGAGTCGGAGATTAAGCGGCTGATCCAGATACTGAGCCGCAGGACCAAGAACAATCCATGTCTCATCGGAGAGCCTGGAGTGGGTAAGACAGCAGTTGTGGAAGGCCTGGCGCAGATGATAGCAGGAGGTGATGTACCTGAAACCATTGCAGATAAAAGGCTTCTGACCCTGGATTTATCCGGCATGGTGGCCGGTTCCAAATACAGGGGAGAATTTGAAGAGAGAATTAAAAAGGTGATTGCCGAGGTGATCGATGATGGAGAAGTCCTTTTGTTCATCGATGAGATCCATACGATTATCGGTGCCGGCGGAGCGGAGGGAGCCATTGACGCCTCCAATATATTAAAGCCTTCCCTGGCAAGAGGAGAACTGCAGCTGATCGGCGCCACTACCATTGAAGAATACCGCAAATATATTGAAAAGGACTCTGCCCTGGAACGGCGTTTCCAGCCGGTTACGGTGGAGGAGCCTTCCGAAGAAGCTGCTATCGGCATATTAAGAGGGCTTAAGGGACGGTATGAGGATCATCACAAGGTGACCATTACAGAAGATGCCATAAAGGCTGCGGTAAAGCTGTCTTCCAGGTATATCAATGACCGTTTCCTTCCGGATAAGGCCATCGATGTCATTGACGAGGCTTCTTCCAAGGTACGCCTGACCACATTTGTGGAACCGGTAGAAATTAAGGAACTGGAAGCTGAGATTGAACTGCTGGAGGATCAGAAGGAAGCAGCCATTAAGGCTGAAGCCTATGAAAAGGCTGGAGCCATTAAGAAAAAGCAGGAAAAGAAGCGGGAAAAGATAGAAAAGATCCGGGAACACTGGCAGAAGGAAAAAACCTCAAAAAACCTTATCGTGGATGAGGGGGAGATCGCTGATGTGGTATCAAGCTGGACCAAGATCCCTGTAAGAAAGCTGGAAGAGGGAGAAAGTGAACGCCTCCGCAATCTGGAAAATATCCTTCATGAGAGGGTAATCGGCCAGGAGGAAGCGGTTACCGCTGTTTCAAAGGCCATACGGCGGGGAAGAGTGGGACTTAAGGATCCCAAGCGCCCCATTGGCTCCTTCCTGTTTTTAGGACCCACGGGCGTGGGAAAAACCGAGTTATCCAAGGCCCTCTCAGAAGCCATGTTCGGCACGGAAAATGCCTTGATCCGGGTAGACATGTCTGAGTATATGGAAAAGCACAGCGTATCCAAGATGATCGGCTCACCGCCAGGATACGTAGGCTATGACGAGGGAGGACAGCTAAGTGAAAAGGTCCGCAGAAATCCCTATTCCGTCATATTGTTTGATGAGATTGAAAAGGCCCATCCTGATGTATTCAATATCCTGCTCCAGGTGCTGGATGACGGTCATATTACAGATGCCCAGGGCCGGAAGATTGATTTTAAGAATACCATCATCATCATGACCTCCAATGCCGGAGCGGAGAACATCATATCTCCAAAACGTCTGGGCTTTGGTGCGGCTGCAGATGAAAAGGCTGATTATAAAATCATGAAGGACCGGGTAATGGAGGAAGTAAAGCGTCTGTTCAAGCCTGAATTCATTAACAGGATCGATGAGATCATTGTATTCCATACGTTGAATAAGACGCACATGAAGGATATTGTGACGATTATGGTAAAGGATATCATGAAGCGGACATCAGAACAGATGAGCATCATCCTGGCAATCGAAGAGGATGCCAAGGACTACCTGATCAATAAGGGGTATGATGAGAAATATGGTGCAAGACCCTTAAGACGTACCATTCAGAACTGTCTCGAGGATAAGCTGGCCGAAGAGATCTTAAATGGAACGGTAAAAACAGGGAATAACGTTGTTGTGACCGCAGGTGAGGACGGACTTAAATTTTCTGTTAAGGAACTGGTAAAATAGCTAGCCATTTCATATCAATTCGTGTATAATAGCTACAAGCGAAATCATTTGTTCATCGCCTTAAAAAAGGATAAGTAAACAAAATACTAGGAGGGCAAACCAATGCCGGTAATTGAAGAATTAATCCGTACAGAACAAGACGGAACGATCAGTTTTGGTAATTACAAATTAAAGACAAAGTCAAAATTACAGGATTTTGAGCACGATGGTGATTTATATAAAGTAAAGACCTTTTATGAAATAACCAAGCTGGAACGAAACGGCATGTTCGTATATGAATCCGTACCGGGAACCGCTGCCATGAATTTCACCGTATCCAATGATGGAGTGGAGTTTTTAGTGGAAGGTGACAAGGATGCACAGCTGACCATTCAGCTGGCAGAGGATACGGAATATGAGGTATTTGTAGCTGACGCTGCCGTTGGAGGCATGAGAACCAATATGAGCGGAAAGCTGTCCATCAGCGTAGAACTGAATGAAGAAACACCTGTAGCAGTGAAGATCAAGCGAAGGTAACAGGATGTAAAGCTGGGTTCGGCTCTTTTATGAAGAGCCGGACCCAGCTTTTTTCGTTAGGAGGGAATTCCATGGCAAAGGGGAAAACAACAGCATTCTTCTGTAAGGAATGCGGATATGAATCGGCAAAATGGCTGGGGCAGTGCCCGGCCTGTAAGGAATGGAATACGTTTGTGGAGGAGCCTGCCGGAAAAAAGGAACCTGCTGGTAAGCGGGGAATCAGTGGAAATGGGACTGCAGGGAATCATTTCATGAATGCAAAACCCTCCCGGTTGTCTGAAATCCAATTAGACGAGCAGGACCGGATGAAAACCGGATATGAGGAACTGGACCGAGTCCTTGGCGGAGGTGTTGTCAAAGGCTCTCTTGTGCTAGTAGGCGGGGATCCGGGCATTGGCAAATCCACGCTGCTTTTGCAGGTATGCCGCAATCTGGCTGCTGACAGCAGAAAAGTGCTTTACATATCAGGAGAGGAATCCTTAAAACAGATTAAGCTGCGGGCAAACCGGATCGGGGAAGTGAAAGGGGATTTATTATTCCTTTGTGAAACCGGTCTGGAGCTGATTGAACGTGCCATTGAGGAAGAAAAGCCGGATGTGGTGATCATTGATTCCATACAGACCATGTTCCGGGAAGAAATTTCTTCCGCCCCGGGAAGTGTGAGCCAGGTAAGGGAATCCACCAATATCCTGCTTCAGATTGCCAAGGGGGCGGGAATCGCCATATTTATTGTCGGTCATGTAACAAAAGAAGGCGTGGTGGCCGGTCCCAGAGTCTTAGAGCATATGGTTGATACGGTTTTATATTTTGAAGGAGACAGAAGCGCTTCTTACCGGATCATCCGGGGAGTAAAGAACCGTTTTGGGTCCACCAATGAGATCGGCGTTTTTGAAATGGTTGAGAGCGGGCTTTCAGAGGTGAAGAATCCTTCGGAATACATGCTCAGCGGAAGGCCGGAGGATGCCTCCGGTGCAGTGGTTGCCTGTTCCATGGAAGGCACCAGGCCCATGCTTTTGGAGGTCCAGGCCCTTGTCACTCCAACAGCCTTTGGTATGCCCAGGCGTACTGCGGCAGGTACGGATTATAACCGGGTAAACCTTTTGATGGCTGTTTTGGAAAAACGGTGCCATTATGACCTGTCTCATTTTGATGCTTATGTGAATATTACGGGCGGTTTGCGTATGAATGAGCCTGCCTTGGACTTAGCCATTATTATGGCGATTGTGTCCAGCATGAAGGACAAGGCCGTGGATCCGAAAACCATTATTTTCGGGGAAGTGGGATTGGCAGGAGAGGTGCGTGCCGTGTCCATGGCTCAGCAGAGAGTGAATGAGGCGAAGAAGCTGGGATTTAATACCTGCGTAATGCCGGAAATTTCCCTGGGAAAGATGGGGAAGGTTGACGGGATGCGCCTGATTGGAGCCGGGAATGTAAGAGAAGCGATTGTAAGGGTTATGGGGTGAAGCCATTTTGAGGGCTTCACCCTTATTTTATTTGGTAATATCAGTTACTCTATAAGTAATTGAGAAATTTCCCGCATAAATGGGAAAAATAACAGATATTCTTACCTTGTGCCGAAAGCCCTTACAGGGCTGTTTTTTTATATGACGGTATGCTATGTTATTTACGGATGAAGATTTTCGCGAAAATTCACACTTACCTATAGGAGGATATTATTATGATGGAGAAACTGCAGAGGTTTGGAGGAGCGATGATGGCACCCGTAATGCTTATGCCATTTGCCGGCATTATCATCGGATTCTCCACCATTTTCATGAATGCAGATATTATGGGGGCTTTAGCAGCAGATACTACGACCTGGTATAGATTCTGGTCCATGATGTATGATGGGGGATATGCAATTTTTAATCAGCTTCCATTGTTATTTGTAATTTCATTGCCCATTGGCCTGGCAAAAAAGGCAGCAGGCCGTGCGGCGATGGAATCTTTTGTAATTTATATTATCTTTAACTACTTTATTCAGTCTCTGCTTACATTCTTTGGCGATACAATGTTCCATGTAGATTTCGCTCAGGAAATAGGTGGAACAAGCGGACTTACAATGGTCGCAGGAATTAAAACAATGGATATGAGCGTTATTGGAGCCATTATGATTGCTGCAATTGCCGTATGGATTCACAACCGCTGGTATGATAAGAAACTTCCAAGCGTAGTAAGCTCTTTTCAAGGTTCCGCTTTAATCGTTATTATTGGTTTTGTTTTCATGATTCCAATGTCCTTTGCAGTATGCTTTATATGGCCCGGTGTCCAATCCGCTATTTTAGGATTGCAGGAGTTCTTATCAAAATCCGGTAATCTTGGTGTATTCCTGTTTACCTTTTTAGAGCGCATTACCCTTCCTACAGGCTTGCATCATTTTTTATGGACGCCGTTTGATTTAGGTCCAGCAGTTATTGCAGACGGCAACTGGACACACTGGATGGCCCATGTAAACGAATACGCTGCTTCCACAGCTCCTTTAAAGGAATTGTTTCCTACCGGTGGATTTGCATTATATGGAAACTGTGCTGTCTGGGGAATGCCTGCCATAGCGCTGGCCATGTATAAAACGGCCCGTCCGGAAAATAGAAAAAAAGTTGCAGCGATGCTGATTTCTGCAGCGATACCTGCTGTATTATGCGGTATTACTGAGCCAATTGAGTTTACATTCTTATTTATATCCCCCATGCTGTTTGCGGTAGGTGCGGTTCTTGCTGCTTTGCTTTCGACGGTTTTGTACATGTTTGGTGTCGTAGGTTATCAAGGCGGAGGGCTCATGGATTATATCACCTACAATTGGATGCCGATGATGAAGAATCATATGGGAGAAGTCATTACTCATATTGTGATCGGTTTGATCTTCTCTGTAATCTATTTTTTGGTATTTTACTGGGCCATAAAGAAATTCAATATCATGACTCCCGGCAGAGAGAAGGATATGAGCAATGAAGTTGAGCAGGCAAAGCAGACCGGATCTGCATCCAGTGTTTTTCATGACGAAGCGGTTGGCTTTTTACAGGCGTTAGGAGGCAAAGAAAATATCGAAAGCGTTACAAATTGTATGACAAGATTACGTCTCAGTGTGAAAGAGGAAGGCCTTGTTGCAGCAGATGAGGATTTTAAGAAATATAATGCAAAAGGCGTTGTCCGCAAGGGGAAAGCAATCCAGGTAATCATTGGTTTTGATGTAGAAAATGTAAAAAATGAATTTGAAAAGCTGTTATAAATGAATAAACGAGGTAGATAAAATGTTAAATACAGAATTAGAAAAAAGTTCAGTTGTTATTGCCGGCGGCGGAAGCACCTATACCCCGGGAATCATACTTATGCTATTGGAGCATTTAGACCGCTTTCCGCTGAGGAAAATTAAGTTTTATGACAATGACCCGCAGAGGCAGAAAGTAATTGCAGATGCATGTGAGATCATCATTCATAAGGAACATCCGGAAATTGAATTTCTGGCAACCTGTGATCCTGAGGAAGCTTTTACGGATGTTGACTTTGTTATGGCACACATTCGTGTTGGTAAATACAAAATGCGGGAGCTGGATGAAAAGATTCCTCTGAAATATGGAGTTGTCGGCCAGGAAACATGCGGTCCAGGTGGAATTGCATATGGAATGCGCTCGATTCAGGGTGTTTTAGAATTGGTTGATTACATGGAAAAATATTCCCCGGATGCATGGCTGCTTAACTATTCCAATCCGGCTGCCATTGTAGCAGAAGCCACCAGAAGATTACGGCCTAAAGCAAAGATCCTTAATATTTGTGATATGCCCATCAGCATCGAAAATAATATGTTAAAGATATTAGGATATGAAAAACGAAGTGATATTATTACCCAATATTATGGACTAAATCATTTTGGCTGGTGGTATGGTGTAAGAAGCAAAGACGGAAAAGACCTGATGCCTGAACTGAAAAAGCATGTAAAAGAAATGGGATATTTTATACCTTCAGATGCAGATGAGGCGAAGCAGCATGGGGATTCCAGCTGGAATGAAACTTACCGTATGGCAAAAGACATTTATGCAATTGATCCGGATACCCTGCCCAATACGTATTTGAAGTATTATCTTTTACCGGATACGGTTGTAAAGCATTCAGATATCAATTATACAAGAGCAAACCAGGTTATGGATACAAGGGAAAAGGAAGTTTTCACAGCATGCCGGATGATTGCCGGGAACAAGGCATTTGAAGGCAGCGAATTATCTTTGGATGAACATGCTTCCTATATTGTGGATCTGGCAACGGCATTAAAGTTCAATACTTATGCAAGAATGCTTCTGATTGTTGAAAACAATGGAATTATTGAAAACTTTGATAATACAGCAATGGTCGAAGTTCCATGTCTGGTGACCTCTTCCGGACCTCAGCCTTTGTCAGTTGGTACCATACCCACCTTCCAGAAGGGTCTGATGGAAGAGCAGGTGGCTGTTGAGAAACTGGTCGTAGATGCCTGGATAGAAGGTTCTTATCAAAAATTATGGCAGGCGGTTGCGCTGTCTAAAACGGTTCCAAGCATTACGGTTGCAAAACAGATTTTGGATGACTTATATGAAGTAAATAAGGAATATTGGCCGGAACTGAAATAAAATGAAATTGTAAAAGAGGGGATAGTTTATATATTTTATTGGAAAATGACAGAGTTTTTTCTGTCATTTTTCTTATATTAGAGCCGGATATCGATAGTATATTTTTTGCCCGGGATATGATACTATGAAAGAAATATTAAAATGAGGTGGCATCATGCTGATTGAAGCGATTAACAAAAATTATGATAAATTAAATGAATCAGACATTCAAAGCCTTTCTATTATCATGGCAATTGTATATAAGATTTCTGAAATGAGTATTGAAGACCTGGCAAATGAATGCAATACATCGAAGAGCACTATTTTAAGATTGACTCAAAAGCTGGGTTTTTCCGGATACAGTGAATTTAAGAATTATTTGAAATGGGAAAATAAAGAACAAGTGAAAAGCGATGATAAGGATATCAAATCAAGCGTAAGAAGTGATTTTCTGAATACGTGCCAGCAGGCAGAATCATCTGCGAATCTGCCCATCATAGCAAAGGAAATTCATAAGTCACAAAATGTTGTTGTTTATGGCACGGGACAGGCCCAGCGCCATTGTGCAATGGAAATGCAGCGTTTGTTTATGCAGATGAATAAATATATCTATTGTATAGGCGCCAGTGATGAGCTTTGCATGCTGTCAAAGAATCTGGGACCTGATGATTTGGTCATTGTGATTTCTTTATCCGGGAATGTGCAGAAGATAAAGGATACCCTGCAACTGCTTCATTTGAAGAAGGTAAAAATAGTATCTATCACAAATCTTCAAAGTAATCTGCTGGCGGGTATGAGTGATTATAGTTTGTATGCGGTTAGCAGCCCTGTTAAGATTGGGGAACATTTGTATCACAATTCGTTTGTTAATTTTTTGGCTGTTATTGAGTATGTGTTTTTGAGTTATATTGAGGTGAGTAAAGGATACTCTTGATTATAGATGTAAAATAGGGAATAGAAGAGTATTCTGGTTTTAATCAGGGCCTGATCGTGCTATGGACACAGATTTGGAAATGGTTAGCGGCAAATGGTATTATCTGGATCAGAGTGTAAAATGGGTGCAAAGCTGATATGCTTTCATCGGATAAGAATGAAGCATTACAGAATTTAGAATTAGCATTAAAGAAAAAGGGCGGGTATTTCATATTTTGGGACCTGCCTGTTTTTTGTTTCTAAATTATGATTTTACAAATTATCGGAACAAGAAAAATCAATCTGTTTGCAACAGCATTATATACGCACCATTTCCCTGCTGGTAAAGTGATAACGTCTGCGCCAACTATAACCATCTGATACGTTAAAACATTGCTTGGCAGACAAAAAAACACAAAATTTTACAGAAATCTGCAACTTTCCGGTCTTCTGTTTCGTCTAATATAATAAATACATATGTTAGGAATAAATGTCAAATGATTTTTAGTAGCCTGGAATTTATATTTCAATTTCTGCCGGTGTTTCTGGTTCTTTATTATGTGTGTCCGGACAGAGCAAAAAATTTCTGCCTGCTTGCAGGAAGCCTGCTTTTTTATTTTTATGGAGTTGTGGATCATCCGGCCTATATGGTGCTTTTGCTGTTGTCTGTCTGCGTCAATTACTGCATTGGCAGGAAAATGAAACGATACCAATCTCGCTTAAGACGCGGGAAATGGCTTCGCCTGGGAATTGTCTACAACCTGTTTTGGCTGATTCTGTTTAAATATTCTGGTTTCCTGATTGAACAGATCAGTTTATTGCTTCAAAATGGAGGGCTGGAGAAAGCTGCTCTTCCTGTTCCTCATCCGGCTCTTCCACTGGGAATCAGCTTTTATACCTTCCAGGCCATTTCTTATCTGGCCGATGTGTATCGGAAGGATGTGGACCCAGAAAAATCTTTTCTGGACTTTGCCCTGTATATGACCATGTTTCCCCAGCTTATTTCCGGACCGATCGTAACCTATGCTTCTCTCAGGGAGTCAATTAAAAAGCGGGTCCACACCCTGGAACAAGTGGAAGCAGGACTTCGGGAATTTACAATCGGACTGGGATTGAAGGTGCTGCTTTCAAACCAGATAGGCGGACTGTGGAGCCAGATTGGAGCAGTAGGATATGAAAGTATTTCAACGCCTCTTGCATGGATGGGTCTGGCAGCTTTCAGCCTGCGGCTGTATTTTGATTTCTATGGCTATTCCCTGATGGCAAAGGGACTGGGAAGGATGTTGGGATTCTCCCTTCCTGATAACTTCCACCATCCCTATATGGCTCTGACCATGACAGATTTTTGGCGCAGATGGCACATGACTCTGGGTGGCTGGTTCCGGAATTATGTATATATTCCGCTGGGCGGAAACCGCGAGGGTTCCTTAAAAACCTTTCGGAATATGCTTGCAGTATGGCTCCTGACCGGACTATGGCACGGAACAGGACTCAATTTTCTCTTATGGGGAATTGCGCTGTTTGCACTGATTTCATTGGAGAAGCTGGGGCTGGGAAAACTGCTGGAACGCTGGAAAGTTTTGGGGCATGTGTATATGCTGTTTGCAATTCCTCTTACATGGATGTTATTTGCAATAACGGATTTTTCACAGTTGGGAATATATGTTCAGCGGCTCTTCCCCTTTCTGGCACCTGCCGGTAAATATACATATTTTGCTGGAGATTTCCTGAAATACGGAAGGGTCTACGGACTGTCCTTAAGCGCCGGTTTCTTTTTCATGACCGGTCTTCCAGGAAGACTGTATGACCGAAAACGGAAAAGCTTATGTACAGCAATTGCTCTTCTGATCATATTCTGGCTGTGTGTCTATTGTATGAAAATGGGGGCAAATGATCCGTTTATGTATTTCAATTTTTAGATTGTGAGGAAAAAGCGATGAGAAAATACTGGTTTACCCTTCTTTTGACCATCAGTCTGCTATTAACTGCCGTTTTGCATGTATCAGCTGGAAGCATAGATCCGTTAACTTCCCTGGGGTTTAACCTGGCAGGGAGCAAATGGCCGCATGAGGACAGTATAGACGGAGCTGATAGTTTAGATGAAACCGATAGTATAGACGCAGCTGGCAGTTTAGATGAAACCGATAGAATAGACGCGGCTGATAGTTTAAACGAAACTGACAGTTCACACAAAGCTGGCAGTTCAGACGAAACGGTTGATGAGAGTGCAATAGACGGTGCAAGCGAAACAAGTGGTACAGACGCAACGGACAGTTCGGGCGGAACAAACCATAAGAATGCAGAAGAAGATTCAAATGAAGAAAAGGCTCCTCTGGACGTAAATGCAGGGCAAACAACAGATTTTGTGACGTCTGCCCCGTTCCTGCAGCCGGGAGAAAGGCCAAAGCCACCGGCAAATTTCGAAGGCGTACTGTTTGTTGGAGATTCCAGAACCATGGGACTTTCTGAGTATGGAGACTTGGGGAATGCCTCAGTATTTGCCAACTCCGGCATGAGCGTTTTCAATGTATTAACTGCCCGTATCTCATCAGGAGGTGAGAAACTGACTCTGGATGAGGTCCTTTCAAGGAATCATTACCAGATGATCTACCTGATGCTGGGCATCAACGAACTGGGTTATGATATGTCCCAGACTATAAAACAATATAAAGAGGTTTTAAGCAAAATCAAAGAAATGCAGCCAGAAGCAACAATGGTCCTGGAAGCAAATCTTCACATTACCAGCGAAAAATCAAAAAAAAGTCCTGTTTACAGCAACAGTAAAATTAATAGTTTGAATCAGGAAATACAGAAGATAGCAGAAGAAAATAGCTGCTATTATATTGATGTCAATGAAATATTTGACGATGAAGGAGGCAGCCTGAATAACGCATACTCGACAGACGGTTCCCATGTACTGGGGAAATATTATGCCCAGTGGGTAAAATGGCTGAAGGAAGAATCGGTTTAATTGCATTGAGAACTTTATGGTATTGCCTAATAAGAGATGTTTACATCAACACCTGTCGGAATATAATCGATGGGTGTTTTTTTAGTAAAATTTGGCGCATGGTATTAATAAATATTAAAGTGGGGATGGAAACAGATAGGATGATAGTTTCAATTTTTCCGGCAGTAATAATTTTTTAATTGGCTTGCACGTATATGCTTTTTTCATTCATGTCCCTGCAGGCCTTCTACTATAAGGCCTGCAGGGGACGTTCAAAATTGAACCTTTTTAAATATTCAGATTTAACGGACACCCAATTTTGTACCCCGCCTGATGGTGCCATTACTGTTCCATTCTGTGTACACGTATGGGCCACCGTCAGTAGTTCCATTTTCAGTAAAGTTATGTGTGTCACCATTGTAGGTGTAGTAACCCGTTACCATTTTCAGGGTATTGGTGTCAAAGTAGTAGACATTACCATTGATTTTCATAATACCCCCCTGAAGCTCACCGGTGTCAGCTGTGTAATACCAAGTGTTATCTCTTTGAATCCATCCGGTACGCATAAGCTGGTCGTCTCCAAAAAAGAACCAATGACTTTTGTAGTTGACCCAGTTATTTGTACAGTAATCACCAGATCCCCATTGATACTTTACCCCCTGCGGAGTACTCACAAATCCCGCAGCAAATGATGACATAGCACTTCCTATGGCTAAAACCATAGATAATACTATAACCATTAAATACTTTTTTTTCATAGATTTTGTCCTCCTTATAATTTCATTGGTTGTTTTAAATTTGGCTAGAGTATATACCCCGGAGCAGCTCCAAGTCAACGAAGTTTAGGCATTCGTAAGGATGAGTAAAGTAATTGTAAATATTTGGCAGTGTAAATTTTAGAATCTTAAGAAATCTGTAAATTCTTATAGTTTTCACATCTTTCCATAATTTTTTTTGTATTACGGATAATTATGGCGTAATTCTGTCACGATGGTAATGGATAGAAATGCTGAAGACCAGAAATGATGACAGGGATCCCAGTAGTATAAAGTATTAATGAAAGTTCAGTTTTATATGGATGTATGGTGCGGCTGGCAAGTCGCTACGGGATCGATACCTGTCGCGATTCGTTATGATTATTGTTTTGCATAGGAGAGAGTGATTATGAATTATGAAGAAATGCGGAATAAGTTATAGGATCATAAATTTGAATGGTTGTCATATAATGAGAGAGAGGAAAAACTTTTTTTATGGAAAGGAGGATTTTGTATGAAAGGCAAAATTAAAAAAATAATTTTTTTTAGTATGTTATGTACTATGTTGTTTGGAGCTACTATTACGGCTAGCGCTGCCCATACTGGTTTGGGATGTAGATGGGTAGACACTGGAGGCTATTCATTTTGTAAAACTTGTGATCATAACTGTAAAAAATATGTATGTGCTTTTGATGATTCAATGCCTGCACATTATAGATGTGAGCATGGACATAATAGATAAAAAGTTCTTACATCCACATCCAAATTATTGAACTGAAACCAAAAAGTTGGACAGTAAATGGACTGAGTCCGATATTGAATCAGACTCAGTCCATTCAGTTGTAAACCTATACAATAAAAGAACTGGTTATTATTTGAACTGACCTCTGTCTACTTGACAGGGACCAGTTCAAAGCAGTCTTTTTTATTACGTGGTTTATACAGTTTGAACATTAACGGCCTGTAATCCGCGATTACCTTCTGTTACATCAAATGTTACAGACTGTCCCTCATCTAAGGTTTTAAAACCGTCCATAGCAAGACCTGAGAAATGAACGAAAATATCGTTGCCCTGCTCGTCGCAGATAAAACCAAAACCTTTTTGTGGATTAAACCATTTTACTGTACCTTTAGTCATGAAAGATACCTCCTTAAATATTAATATTGTATTTTTGCTAAAACTAAAAATCGCATATATATGTAAATCATCAACAGAATAATGACTTACATATACATGCGAAATCAAGACCTTATTTAAATACATTTTTACTATAACACAACAGTTTAAATAAGTCAAGCAAAAAATATGGGAAATAGGGAACGCATTGAAAAAAACATCAAAAGGGCATAAAGTGAACAGTGCAAAGCGGAAAAAGGTGTTCCAGGCTGAACTTAGTGAGACATCAGGAAACTGGGATTTAATCCAAATTCAGTAAGATGGTGAGAAAACACTGTTTATTGGAGAATATTGGGAGATTAGATTTATAAGGTATTCCAGTGATTAGTTAGATTTCTGCTAACCACCAGATACCTTAGGAGGTACTCCACACAGGTAATTATTTCTGTTTTTATATTTTGCTATAAATTCAGGTTTGTTTTGCGTTAAAATCTTTGCTCATAAATAAACGGAATAACCTCTTCACGCTTGATGCTCAATACATAAGCAAACTCCTCGCAAAGCGTTTTTTCAGCATCTTTGAGAAAGCATTCGTCAGCGTTCTGCAACCTCTTGTCTTTATTTATGCTCTTTAGCTCTTGTTTGTGACAACGCAAAGTTTTTATCATTTTTATAAGTTCGGAACGGTTGCCGTCTGCAAGAATCTGTCCGTATAATTCTTTCCGCTTACGATTATCCTTAACCCAAATGTAATCTTTACCCGACATTTTCTTAACTAGAGAAAAAATTTCATCGGCAGAGAGAATGTGGCGGACTTCAGTTTTTCTTCTGTTACTTGTAGCTGAGATGTATACTGTCGAGGCAGTATGGTAAACAGGTTTAAGTACATAATATGGGTGAATTTTTTCATCCATGCACATATCCTGTAATCCGGTAACCTTACAAACACCATGACTTCCGTATATGATGACATCGCCTATGTTCATAATATCGCACCTCTTTCTAATAAAAAAAGCGGTTCACTAATACTGGACTTCCGTCCCTGTAAAGCAAACCACACATCTGATATATATATTATAGCACAATTATAAATGAAATGTATACGGTAATTTCCTCCAAAATTGACGACTATATCATGGGCTGATCTATTTAATATTTTCCGGAGTGCCGGGGGAGAGAGGGTAAGCAAAATGATGAAATAAAGAGATGAAAGTCTTTCAAAGGAGAAATAAAATAATGAATGAGCAAGATTATGATAATTTCTTTAGATTGCTTTGTAAATTACAAATTAAAGCACCATGCTATAAAACTTTAAGCTGATAGTGTCATAGGTCTAATTTAGATGTTGTTGCTGTAATAATATTCCGGCAATATGGTGTAATTGAGCAGCAGTACCAATATGTGAATAATCTTCATGCAACATTATCTGCAACCATACTGGGAGTGTTATAAAGTAAACTCTAGTGCTGGTACTTTTAAAGAGTAATTGGGATAAATTGTTTTTCATAAAAACACGTATAATCCAATTATCTTAGATGGTAATTGGATTTTTCCTTTCTCTCAGAATCTACTGGGTCTTTTAATCCATCTCTGATATATTTTGAAATGGCACTGTGGATCTGTACCTGTAAAATTACGGCTTTGACTGTTTTGAGTTGACTCAGACCACCGCTTTTTGTCTACTACTGTTAATCAGTTTGTTAACGCATCGACGTTTGTATTTACGTGATTACACAGCCGAATTCTTTGTGGAAGACACCTCAAAAATATAATGTGATGAATGAAAAAGAATAATACAGGAAATATCTGTAAGCCAATGAAAGGTGGTTTTCAACCTATATGAAAAGAAAATGAATTATGGCTAATACAAAAATTAAGATGCAACTTGTGATGCTGGTCATGCAGATGATAATAATAGTAAGCAGACTATTACCACAACACCATTACATGTGATAATAAGAGTTGAAACTTCGATTTCATTAGGAGAATATAAAAATGGAGGTGGGAGAAATTATGATTCAAGATGTATTGAAGCTTATTGAATAAAAGAATAAAGCGGAGATCGAGTTGGAAGCGATTAGAAGTAAATTAATAGATGCGGCTAATGAATTAAGCTTTAATATTTTGGAAAATTACTTTTATGATACAATAAAAGATTTATTTACGCAGGTTCAATATTTGATTGCTGGCGCTAAGAGAGAAATGTTATCTGATATTGCTGAAAGTAAGAAAACCCCAAAATATCCACAATTATTAAAGCCTGCATACTATCCGGAAATTGACACATTAAACATTTCGGATGTAAGGACTGTGGAGATTCATGTATTTCAATTTCTGAAAGCGATTTGGAGAAATATAAAAAGGTATTTCATTGGGGGAGAATAGGCAACTCCTTGACAGAAGCGCGAGATAAAGAACTCGATGAATTACATTTTGTCTCAGGCTGTATACAATAATGAGAATAAAAAATTTGAGTTGAAAGAAGTTCCATTCGATATTGATAATATAAATGCAAGATACTTATGGATTTGTTCAAGGCCGGTCAGGGACGAATACTCCGAAGGAGATGAATGAGGAACTTCAAGTATCGCAATTAAAAAGTTTTAGAGACAGTGCATAGCACTGCCCCAAAACAACCAGGAATGGACGCTGATGCCCCCATAATTTTAGACCTATAGAGTAGAAACCATTTAAGAAGAGTGTTAAGGCAATTGTCGAAGCAACCGTATATAATGGTTTGATTCGCGCAGCACATGATCTGCTAGCAAAGGTAAAATAATACTTCGTATTTTACATTCATTGATTCCTTTTGTACCAGCTTCTTTGAAATCGCGGTATTTTTCAGTTTTTTGTAATGTTGTATCTGTTACGCTGTCAATTGTCATATCAGTAGCTGCCCTTGCCGCTTGCATTAAATTATTATATTCCCCAGCAAAATCATTTGCTGTTTTTATGAGATCGCATTCGGTTGGATCAAGCAAACCTCGGATAAACAATGCATGTTCCATCATAATTTGATCCCAAAACAGCTCGGTTTCTTTTAGGGTTTCTTCTGGATTCTGCTGTTTTTCCAACGCGACTAAATGGCTATGATACATTTTGGCTTCACGCAGGATATGTTCAATGAGAAGTGGGTAGTTTACCGTGAACATGAGACAGGACAATACGTTATTTAATATTCTTGTCTTGAATTCGATAAGACCTTCCAGTATTGGTATGGCGAAGGCATTCAGTTGGCTTACCTGCTGTATCAATGCAGGGGTAATCAAGGGATTGACTGTGCCATAAAGTGCTTCTTCCAACTTTGTGATCTCCTGATTGATGGCTATGCCGGTAAAGTATTGTGTTTTTTGTTCGCTGCCAAGAGTGTAATCTGTGACGATTTCACCGGAGGACGCAACAAGAGGGCTGATAATACCATTCCCCAATACTACGGCATTATGTAAAATAGCCTCGAACTGCTGCTTGTATTGATCAGCAACAATGGAAAAGTCAGGATTGGCCGGAGTAAAGCCAGCTTCCAGGAATAAGGAATGCTCTTTCATAATGCGTCCAAAAAACATATTTAGCTCAAGTGAGAGGATTACATATTGCTGTTCAGTAATCATAGAAAATCTCCTTTATTATTCTACCGTTATCATATGCCAGAGCTAATGGCTTATTGACCGAAAAATAAGAAATACTTATATATTTATTTGTTGGGTTTTGGGAAACGAATAATGAGATTAATTGATGCAGATATATCAAAGAGGTGGATCGTGGCAGGTGGTCAACACTGTATAAACCACCACATCCCAAACGAAATTTAAGCACATGAAATGTGGTGGACATAAAATTAAGCTTCTTCACCAATAGGATCATCAATCAAGGTGGCTGCTCTAAAGTCATGAAAGTGACCATCGCTAGTTTCTGTTACGGATTCGAGAAAATGAACATGTCTGTCCCCAACAGGAATTGCAAGCGATGTTTTGCCACGAAATTCATGAAAATGATCTTCATAAAAATCCGTTTTAAATTTTACTTCATGAAAGTGGTTATTACCAGCAGGAATTGCTTCACCGGAAACCGTGGCAAAACGATGATTATGTGGATATTCTTCGCGTTCTGCTATCTGTACGCTGCCTTGAATTTCGTGATTGTGTGACCTTTGTTTATATTGACATTCACAACATTCTTTATACCAATTTTGGTTATAATTCCCCATATTGATTTGCTCCTGTGCTTTAATATTATGAAAACTTTGTTTTTCATAATTATTATATGAAGATAATGCATTAAGGTGTTGTTTCTAGACGGGGAATTAAGGCTGAACAGAAGGTTCAACTGGAAAGGAGATAGTATCACACTAAGTTGTACAGGAAGATGCACAAAGATAAATAAAGGATGATGTATTTAATAAGAGTATAGTTGTGGAGCACATCATCATGATATAATTACATATATTGCTAACTGCTGATTTTTTGAATTTAATTGTCGAATTAGACAAGACACGATTTGTTAGCCAATTTAAATACCTAACAAATTCCTTTTTTGATGTCTAAACAACTTTTTTTTAGATTATCTTTTACCCAATAAAAGAATATTTTAAGAGCTGATTCATAACCTATCTTTGATTTTACAGGATTAAAGGAGGCAATATTGAACTTGGATCGCTTGAAGCTGTAGTAAGTATTAAAGCCAGAGTTTTAGAATAAAGATTATGTTTTACTATAAATTTTTATAACAAGCCTGCAAATAAAAAGTCAATAGGAAATTGATAATTTTCTAGATTAAATTTATCTTGATTTTTGGATATGAAAAATAGACCACCGTTATCCGCTGGCCTGGAAAGATATGGGAATTA
>JAISYJ010000085.1:0-25990 GCA_031270005.1 Hungatella sp.
AATTCCCATATCTTTCCAGGCCAGCGGATAACGGTGGTCTATTTTTCATATCCAAAAATCAAGATAAATTTAATCTAGAAAATTATCAATTTCCTATTGACTTTTTATTTGCAGGCTTATAGTAAGACAATACCGTTGCCTGCCCCAATCCGGTCCGCTCCGGCTTCTATCATAGCCCGGGCTTCTTCCGATGTGCGGATTCCTCCGCTTGCCTTTACTTTTGCCCGGTCACCTACTGTCTTCTTCATAAGTGCCACATCCTCCGGCACTGCACCGCCTGTGCTGAAACCTGTGGACGTCTTTACAAAATCTGCTCCGGCTTCTATAGAAAGCTCACAGGCCATTACGATTTCCTCTTTTGTTAAGAGGCAGTTTTCTAAAATAACTTTAACGACCTTACCCTGGGAAGCCTCTACAACTGCTTTTATATCATCACGCACCAGATCATAATTTTCATCCTTCATGGCGCCGATATTCATTACCATATCCACTTCATCTGCGCCTGCCTTCACTGCTTCGGAGGCTTCAAATGCCTTTGCTGAAGTCATCATGGTTCCCAAGGGAAAACCAACCACACAGCAAACAGCTACGCCGCTGCCTTTTAATTCCTGTGCGGCGAGAGGTACTTGACATGTATTCACGCACACCGATGCGAATCCATATTCTTTTGCTTCTGAACAGTATCTCTTAATTGTTTCTGATGTAGCATCTGCCTTTAACATCGTGTGATCCACTAATTTTGCAATATCCATTTTTTCTCCTCTTTTCTTTTATTATCTATCACCCGGGTATGTAACCGGTTACATACCCGGGGTAAAAATAAACTGCTAACCGCAGCCTATTTTGTTAATTCTGACCCGCGAAGCACCACCTGATACGGAACAAAGATTTTTCTGCCGGAGCTTTTGCTCTCTTTATTGGACAGCTTGTCAATCAGCATTGCCATTGCTTCATATCCCTGTCTCTTTGCATCACGTTCAATGGTTGATAACCTGTAATCAATTATTTTAAGGGATTCAATCTGGTCAAAGCCTACGATTGATATGTCCCTGCCTATTTTAAGTCTCTGCTCGGTAAGATACTTGAGCACTCCCAGACTGGTCTGGTTATTGGAGGCAAAAATCGCTGTCGGCGGATCCGGAAGCTGAAGCAATTCCTTTGTCCGTTCATATGCCTTAATGATCTTAAAGTCTCCGGATACAATATACTCTTCCTTAAGCTCAATCTTATAATCGCTTAAGGCCGCCTTATATCCCTTTAACCGGTCTTTTCCTGGCATAGAAGTATTTGGGCCTGTAATGATTGCGATCTTACGGTGACCGGCATGAATCAGCGCTTCCACTCCTTTATAAGCAGCGGCGTCATTTTCTACAAAAACCCCATCCAGACTGGAATTTTTAATGTTACGGTCAACTAAAACCACCGGAATCCCCTTGTTTTCAAATTGGATCAGCTTATCCAGAGTCACCCTGTCAAGCTCGGAAACCGGGGTTATGATCAATCCGGAAAGTCTTTGGCCTTCTGCCATCTGAAGGTACTGGTGTTCTCTTTCCTGCATTTCGCCTGTATCAAACAAAACAATGTTATACTGTTTATTAGCCGCCAGCTCTCCCATTCCGCTTATGATGCTGGAAAAAAATTCATTGGCTATATCCGGGACAATAACCCCAATACTGGAAGAGTCACGGATGCTTAAGCTTCTTGCTATGGCATTCGGTACGAAATCTGCTTCTTCAATCGCTGCTAAAACTTTCTGCTTCGTTTCGTCCTTTACATATCCAGACTGATTGATCACTCTGGATACAGTCGCAGAAGAAACCCCCACCTTTTTGGCAATATCCCGTATGTTCATTTCTTAAATCTCCTTTATGTAACCGGTTACATATGCATATTAACATATTATACGATCAATGTAAAGTGTTTTTTATCATTTTTTACAATGACTTTTGAACTTTTTTTATAAAAGCGAGAATTTTGCCTCTTATTTACCTTCTCATTACTTATCTATTCTACTAATTGATTTTTTTCATCACTAATGTATCCTCTGGATCCCAATCAGCCCGCAGTTGGCATTCCTCACATTCAGGCTTATCCGTCAGCCCTTGAAAATAGACTGCATATTCTTTTTTACGGCTTTCACCAGTTCTTTCGGAAGCTTCTCTACTTGTTCCCCTAAAATTATGCCGTGAGGCTCCTTGCAGCCGTCATTCCATATAAAATTAAATGTGCTTTCGCTGGCTGCACTGTTCTTTCCGATTTGAAAAGCGTAAAGGGCGACATCTTTCGATAAAAGCTCTTGGACAGCGTCCTTGGTGAGGCCGGGAAAACTGGAGGCTCCGTCAGTAATTTCAAAAACTATTTTTATTAGCTTTCCCATTTTAAGCTGCCTTTCTTCTGCAGGAGTGATGCTTCCGGATATTTCTTTCAGGCAGCTTGCATCGTCTGTAGCGCCATCGGTGGAATTAAGCCTTACGATGGAACGGATTATATCCGCCGATTCTTTCTCTCCGGAGGTTTTGTCGTTAAATTCTTTCATATGATAATATTGACTTCCGAAAAACCATGTTTCGCTCAAGACTTTTATTTTCTGGTTTAATTGTTCAGCATTTCGCTTAAGATATCTGTTCAAATCATCAATTGACAGCAACGTTACGGCCAGTGCTTCTCTTGCTGATTCAATCTTTGCAGCATTCATGGAGCCTGAATTATCTATGACAAAAGAAATTTCGATTCGTTCCGGCAATTGATCTGCCTGGGTTTCCAGCAAATATCTGCTGAACACGGGAAGATTTTTATAATTTCCTTTTTTCTCCGCTTCTACAAAATCAGGATAGGCGGCAATAAAACTGTTAACGTCCAGCTTACCTTTTATTTGCCTGTCTTTTTTTACGCTGATTTCTTTTTTGGCATCACCAATAAGTTTACTCCAGAATTGACGCATCTGCTCTCTTTCCGGCTTCATTTTATTTGAATAATACTGAAAAAGCTGCTGATCATTCTGGCTGATGCCGTAAGATGTTAAGTCCACCTTTCCAATCATTGTATTTTGAACTATTTCATTGTTTTTCTCCTGCTGGTCCAGCATCTCTTCAAGGATCGTTTTTTCTTCTTCCTCAGTGGATTCCAATGTATCCCTTTTTTCTTCTTCTGATTGTTCAAAAGGGCCTTTTCTTTCACTTACCTGTTCCTGAGATGCGCCTTGGGATTTAAAAAAGTCCATTGCATCTATTTCTTCTTTCCATAATTGCTCAAATACAGGATAAATAAAAGAACGAATCAGGGAATCTCTTTCTAAAACACCCTCTTCGCTGTTTATCTGCCTAACTAATTGAGAATGAATAAAATCCAAAAAAGGCTGATTCAATATCCTTTTGCTCAATGGATTCTCACCGCATCCTTTTATCTCAGGCGTTGATTTATAAATTTCCTTAAGGATAAAACTATTGATAAATGCCCTGTGCTTCGGCATTTCATCAATAGCCCTCATTTTATTGCCTGTCTGCTCCATATATGCAGCTATCTTTTTAAAATTAGCTTCATCTCTGTAAACAGGGCACATTTGAAGTACCCTTAAAAAGGAAGTCAGCTTATCCAGCCTGTGCAAAGCATCAAGTATTTCCTTTTTCACATATCCGGCTATAATATCCGGCTGATATGCGCTATCTTTTCCAAGCCCTTCTTTCTCAATGCGATGAAGGATATATCCGGTCATTCTGTCTTTTTCTTTTTTCCACCCTTTGTCTCTGTACAGATAGGCTTTCGTTTGTTTTTTCCAATCTGGATACATGGCAAGCTCATAATAAATATGCCATAAAATCTGATTTTCGTCTAAGTCCCTGTCCAAAAAAGCCGCCAGCGGTAGATATAATATGCCCTTGGACGGGTTTAACAAAAATCTTTCAAGCTTTGGATCAGGTATATACATCAGACTGAAATCCCCTGTAAACGTAACTAACGAACGCTGCTCTCTCTGCAAAAAGGATTCCACATGTTTTGTTGACTCTTCTATCAGCTTCTGTTCATCATAATTAGGCAAGGCCCTTTCCCTCCTACTGATATAACGGCAGCTCCCACAAAGCTTCCGGGGTATCGATTCTATTAATATTTAGTGTGCATAATTCGCCTTCTACTCCCATCAGCAAATACTTTGATGGATAAAGCTTCAGCACATCAGTAAAAAAGGCCCCTTCCATAATTGAATCCTTATTGATATGCCATTTTCCGAAATTTTCTTCCAGCAAATATATAATTCCATCTTCGCTTAATATTACGGCTGTTCCTTTTGAAGACTCTGCATCAAAAAGATTCCCTTTAAGAAAATCTCCTTCATCAGGAATGTTTATATCCGCTCCGTCAAGAGAAATGATATGAAGCTTACCATTATTCCCTATGGACAAAAGAGTATCCTTCTGCCCCTTTTCATTTTCAAGACAATGGATTTTGCGTATTTCGCAATCTGGAATTTTAATTTTATTTACGATAGAAAGATTATTATAGTTCCGTTTTATAAAATATATTTCTCCTGTTTTGGTGCCGACGGCAAAATCATCCGCTCCTGTTTTCTCCATTCCGTTTATGTTTGAAATAGGAAGAGAAGCGTCTTTATGAGGGATCAGGCGGTATTCTTCTTTTTCTTTAACTAGTTCCAGCAAAACCAGCTCTTCCTGCTCTTTTTCCGCGGCTATCAAATTATGGCTTATGGACAGACATTGTCCAAACCAGCTCATTCCTGTTTCTGTCTCTATCTTTTTTATATGCATCTCCCCGCTTCCATTGGGGATTTGTTTAAAATTGCTGCATGATAATAAATAGCAGCCGCCTTTGCTTCCAAAAAGCAGAATTTCATTCTTATTAAGCCTGTGAAAGGCCGAGATTTTTTCTTTAATATCTTTAACAGGCGGACTCCATTCCTCCTGAATCCTTTCCTTGCCGGAAGGTTCCGTTCTTTTGCTTATCTGAAAAAACTGCAATGCACAATCTGTACTTCCGGCAACAAACATATCCTCGGAAAGCCTTAAAACACTTTGAAAAAATCCTTCAAAGCCACAGGCACCCAGCCTTGTTACAGATTCTGTTTTTATGGCGTCTTTTGAATTTCCTGCATATGCCCTGTAATGGGGAATCATCTCCGTAAGAAGCTTTTCCTCCTTAGCAGAAAGCACTTCAAGGCATTTTTCAAAATCATCGTCTAAAATGCCTGTTTCCCGAATTTTATTTAGTTTTTGCCTTAAGTCTTTTACCTGCTTTTTAAATTCTTCCTCATCAACCGATAAATTCAGCTTCATTTTAGCCTCCATGATTCTCCAAATGCTCAAGGAGAGCTTTTGAATGTTCTAAATGGGATAATTTCTGATCCAGCAGCTGATATTTTTTTGCATCAATCCTCAGCGTATCTTCCAGGTCCGATTGAAAAATATTCTTTAATTCTTCCGGTATGTTTTTTCTTTGGGTACCCTTTCCAAAAAGCATATGAACTACATCCAAATGGCTCAAGATCTGGGTTTTGGGGCGAACATAGCGATACGGGCGGGTTCTGATTTCGTCGTAAGTGGTGGTTGATTCTCCTATGCCTTTGGTTTCAATCTTCCAGCCTTCCTCTGCCGGAAAAAAGCCAAAGCGCACTGCCTGAGAAAGAATATAATTCTGATCGTCGGAATAAGTGATAGAGCTTATAAATCCGTCCCACAGGGCCTTGCTTAAATCCTTTTCTTCTCCTTGATTCCAATTGTCCAAAACGTGCAGAATATTTCTTATGGACAATACGGATTCTCTAAGCTCCAGCTCCTCGCCGGAAAAATCCTTCTGCTCTTCATCCTTCCATTTGCCCATAAATACATTTTGGGAAACACGGCAAAGCTGAGAAAACCGAAACAGCTCTTCAAGGGTCCGCTTGGGATTGGGAATTTGAATTGTTCCGTTGGCATTTGAAAGCCTTGCAATAATAACTCTGAAAAGTTCATTTTTTTCCGGGTCTGCCTGTTCTTCCATAGAGCCTTTGGTATTCTGGGGAACGTAATTATATTCTATAGTTACAAACCGGGATTTAAACGCAGGGTTAAGCTCGTTCGTGCCTTCGTAATTAACCATCTGGGTAGACAAATTTCCTGTTCCTATAAATGCAAACCCAGGCTTAATCAAGACAGGGCCTACCCCTGTTATATAAGCCGTACCCCCTGCATGGCGCTGCAGTATATCGTTTAATGCAATGAGGTTCTGCATCGCGATGGTGTTAATCTCGTCAATTATTACAGGCCGGCCTTCTTTTACCGCGATTAATATTTCCTTCTCAATTTTCTTGATTTCCGTACCGAAAGCACTGTTGCTTGCAACCAATAAATCGGAGAAACTGTTCCATATCTGTATTTTAAGCTGGAGCTTTTCTTCTTCCGTCATCTGCTGAAGCTTATCTTCGTTTTCATGCATCCACTGATAAAAATCTCCGATGATCATATCCAGATAATCTTTATAGGATTTTTGAGAAAAGCTATGTTTGAGGGTCAGTGTCTTCTCCACAAACATATCTTCATAGGTGAGATTGTGAGAACCGGATATAAAGAGCGGCTGCAAATACTCTATTTCTTCTTGCGTTCCATTTGTCAATATTTCCTTATAATGCTGCTTTCGCTGTGTATTTATCTCCTTGAATTTTTCAATAGCCTCTTTTTCTCCGGCCTTTGGATTGGCACAATACCATTTCTCCATTTGATCTTCAAGGTCTGCCTGAATTTTATTCTGTATTGAAAAATCCATGGCAGCTTCCGTGGCAAGCTGGGTCTTTCCGCTTCCTAAATGCCCTACAATATATACCGGCATTCCAAGGTTTAAAGAATCTATTACCTTTTCCTTTGCTTCCATTACATAAGGAACCGTTACTAAACGCTGCTGATGCTGGGTTTCTATATCGCTCAGCAATTGGCGGGTATGATAAAATTCCCATGCTTCGGCAGAGCTGTCCAAAAGCGTTTCTATCTCTTTTTTTAGGCGCTCTATACGGTCAATTCTGTATCTCGTAGCGGAATTGCTTCTGTGACGGGAATAATGATTGCTCTCATAGCTAACCCGCCTTTCCCATTTAAGAAAAAAAGTCTCGTACTCAATAAGATTTTCAATTTCCTCTATTGTCAGACCCTGATTTGCTGTTTCCTTTTCAACATAGGCCCTGTATTTTTCAAAATATTCAATGTCTGTATTTTCATCCGCCACAGAGCTTTCGCTTATCTGTTCAAATCTTCTAAAGGCCTTAAAAAAGCCTCCTTGCCCGTCTGTAATTCTATTGTGCTCATCCTCTAATAACTGTGAAGCTTCCTTTCGCAGCTGCTTTTCATACTGCTCCTGCATGGCTTCAATTGAGGGAATACAGCGCGGTTCAATGTTGTGTTTATCCTTCATGGAAAATTCCCCTTTGCACAATATTTATAGTCAAATAAATTCAAATAAGTAACAAAAGCCTGTTTTCCGCAGTTCATCATCCCGGTTCCTTGGGAACGGTCCGTTTTTTCTGAACCAGAGCTTGTTTTAAAATCTATGAACAATGCATTTTTAGAAGTTTCAAAACATGCTCTATGACTGATATAGGCTTCTGTTACTTTTATTTTTATCGTAAACGAAATTGAAAACCGTTATAGGACTTTTAGAACCTTTCTTAAACGGAATTTGTACATTTTTTAACTTGACTGGCTATAAATTAAAATCCCGGCTTTTAAAAAACCGGGATTTTAACTTTTTTATCTGATTTCACAACTTTGGCTAATTTATAAAACCCCATGGTCTTTCAGCATTACCTCAATGTCCGTTCCAGCTAATTGCTTCATAATCTTGCGTTTTGTAAGAGGTGGCAAGTCTAACTTGGGTTTTTCTCCGTCAAGCAGACATATACCTGCGCTGAGAAGATAACGAATATCGTAACGGGAAGCAAATACTTCAGGAACACCCTTTTCCACTCCGGTTAAAACATATACGGCTTCCATAGCTGTACGCCCGGAATATTCAATGGTAAATACTGTATCGCGGCCGGGATCATCCAATGTTTCAGCGAACTGTCCAAGGAAAGCAAAGTTTACTGCATTCTTAGGCACTACATAAGGACGGTCACCAGATTCACGGGGCATAAATTGAGAAGTTATGTACGGCATCATTACCGGGATACCTGTACATGTATTGGCTAACTCCTCTATTTCATTAACAGGTACGCCTATATGATACAGCCATTCTTTTGTTATTTCCTTGCCGGTACAGTCTCTCATGGGCTTTTTAATATAGTCTCCCGGAACATCAGAGAATAAACCGTATACCCAGACTACAACGTCTTTTTCAGGCTGTCCGTAGTACTGTTCCTGACGGTTTATTGTCCAGCTCATAAGCCATGAAGAATCCAATGCGGTAACGATACCGCCTGTTACTGTACGGCCTGTATAAGGTGAGCGTTTTGTAATCTTTTCAATATATTTGGGCACGCTTTCGTCATGGCATGTTACAGTACAGGATTCCCAATTGGATTTTTCAGGCTCTCCGCAGAATTTATCCGGTCTTCCGAATTCATCGCATTGATCGGCAATATTTTTCCAAAGTTTCCAGCATCCGCCAAGCTCTTTATTGAAAGGAGCAGGCGTATTGTCATCACCGTATCCGGAACCTTCTGTCATGGAACCGTTTGTAATAAATACTAAATCATTTTCCGACAAGTCTATGGAAATGTCTTTTCCTTCTTTATCTACTGCAATAATCTTTGTAGCAGCTTTCTTTTCTTGAGAAATCGCAAACTCTACATTGTTTACGGTAATTCCATATCTGAATGTTGCTCCATTTTCCTTCAAATATTTAACCATAGGCATTACGAAGGAAGTATACTGGTCATGGCGTGAGAACTGCAAAGCTGAAAGGTCAGGTAAACCGCCCACATGATGTATGAAACGGTTCATGTAAAGCTTCATTTCAAGTGCACTGTGCCAGTTTTCAAAGGCAAACATAGTTCTCCAATATGTCCAGAAATCACTGTCAAGAAGCTCGTCGGAGAATACGTCTTCTATGGTTTTGTTTTCAAGCTCTTCATCGGATGTTGATACAAACATAGCGAGTTCTTTTGCAAGTTTCTGGCCTAAATTGAATTTACCGTTGTCATAGCGAACGCCGCGTTCTTTTGTAATACGGCAATTGCTGAAGTTGGGGTCTTCAAGGTTTGTATAATACAGATGATCCAATACAGTCATATTCGGATCCTCTGTTGAAGGTAAAGAGCTGAACAAGTTCCAGAGAACCTCGAAACACTGGCCCATTTCACGGCCGCCGCGTGCTACATAACCTGCGTTTTGCATAACTGCACCGTCCAAAGAACCTCCCGGAAGGTCAAGCTGCTCTAAAAAAACAATTTTGCTGCCGTCCATATGGGCGTCCCGAATCAAAAAACAGCCTGCTGCCAAGGCTCCGATGCCTGTACCGATTAAATAAGCTTTCTTATCATCGATTCCTTCCGGCTTTCTTGCATGAACCAAAGCATGATAGGTGCCGTTTGTAAGAGTAAGTCTTTCATCATGAGTTTTAATTTTCATTCTTAGCCCCTCTTTCAAGATTTTTACTTTAAATAGTAACTAAAGTGATGTATAGCAAAATAAATGAATAACAGGCTTTTGTTACTCCCTTCATGCTATTTTGCTGTAATTAGAGTTTTGAGCGTTCATCCGGCCTTAACAACAGGCAAAATTTCTTCAATTTTTGCGAAAGCCGGCGCTCTTTTTTCCTAACTGAGTTTATCATATAACATTTTCACAACTTTTCATTAGACAAATAAGCCCAAGTGTTCGAAAATTGAACACTTGGGCTTATTTGTCTAACATTTTGATCTTAAAATAATCGAATTCCGTAAGCGGCAAATGCTTCAGAAAAATCAGATTGAAATATTGCCCTGTCTATCCGGCCTATTTGCTTATTTTAAGGTTTGTTTGCTTTAATTATCGATTTTATTTGACAATATTTTAAAAATTGAGCTTTCCGCTCCTTTTAAGAGACAGTGTAATATGACCGTCAAAAAGTTCGCCGATGCGTCTGATAATTACATTGGGATCTTCTTTCATTCCTGAGCCTATCCAGTGCAGCACCATTTCAGTAAGAGCGCATTGATAGAAAGAGGCTATGAGTTTTTTATCTTTGGTGGAAGCTTGGATCCCGTTGCTTTCGCTTTCCCTTTCGACATAACGGTACATAACATTTCCGGCGACGCTGAAAATATAGTTTTCCAATTCCTCTCTCTGCATGGAATTATATACATGATAAACGGCTCTTCTGTTTTCCATTGCAAATTTCGCTGCAACAAGAAAGCCTTCCTCCCATGAAAGGGTATCGTTATATTCATCAATGGCAGTTTGAAGCTCCGAATGGAAGATTTCCGATAGAATGGCATATATATCAGGATAATGGTAATAAAAAGTATTTCTGTTAATATTACAGGCTGTAACAATATCTTTTACTGTGATTTTATTCAACGGGCGCTCATTCAGCATTTTAACGCACATATCCCGAATCATTTTTTTAGTATATTGCTTTGCCAAATCACACCTCCAGAACCCTTTATTTTTACTTATTATTATAACATAAAAGCCAATATTTGCAAATTCAAGCGCTTCAGGAAAAATGAAATTATTAAAAATTTTTCGGATTAAAAGTAAAATATGTAGTGACTCGGCCATCTTCATCATTCATAACATATGCAGTGTGTCTTTCCGGCTCTCCTAATGCAGCTCTATACCGACTACAACCTCTGTCATGCTCATGGTTTTTATGTTCCGGATATATCTCCTGGCTATTAATTAAAGCAAACTTAGTATTATACACTCTTTCTCCTTCTTCCGTTTAAGCCTTTAATGAGGCAAGATGCTCTTTTTGCTTGAAACTTGCGAATAGCATATTGTTTTTTGGAACTTTATCAGAGATATTAAAGAACTGCCGGAAACGCGGAGAATGGAACATATCTTAACAATGAAAATAAAAAAAGCTGGAGCCCAATTTCTGAGCAACAGCTTTTTCTTAAAGTCTCCTTTTAAATAAGACCTGATACGGCATTAAATAATATTTCCACAACATTTGCAGAAATTATTAAGCCTCAACGTTGATGATTTCTTTCTTGTTGTAAGAACCACAAGCCTTGCATACTCTGTGAGGCATCATAAGTTCACCGCACTTGCTGCACTTCACTAAATTTGGAGCGCTCATCTTCCAGTTTGCTCTACGTTTGTCTCTTCTCGCTTTAGAAGATTTGTTCTTTGGACAGATAGACATGGTTACACCTCCTTAAACTTTTTAAAAATATCCTGGATGACTGCCATTCTAGGGTCTGTAGACCTAATATCGCAGTCACAAGTCTCATGATTGAGATTTGTTCCACATCTATTACAAATCCCCTTACAGTCTTCACTGCAGAGAACCTTCATAGGCAGGTTCAGTATGAGTTCATCACAAACCAACTGGTCTACATCCAGATTATAACCATTAACAAATGGTTGTTCTTCGAAATCTTCCACAACTCCCGTATCCGTCTCACCTAAATCAAGGGCACGGATCACATCAAAACTCAGGTCAACACGCACTGGCTCCAAGCAGCGGTCACATGGAATGAGCAAAGTTAATTTCGCCTTGCCTTCCACCTCCAGCTTTTTGTCTCCCAGGTTCATAATCCGCAGCAGCACAGGTTCTGCATCCACCACTTCATAATCACCACCTGGTCCGTGATAGACCTTCATCTCAAGATCGGGTGTGTAAGTTTTCTCTTTCCCTTCCAGGGTGAACAACTCAGTTAAATTAATAAGCATACTAGTCTCCTAATACGCACCTATGTTATTATACATATGGGTGCACAATTTGTCAACAAATATTTCCATATTTGAAGTAACAGTTCAGCCATGTAGAAACATTTGGCGGTTCGCAGGTGGAAACCTGCTCACCAAATTGTACAAATGTTTCCATAGGGCGGTCAAGCAGATATTCGCAATCCACTTTACTACTTGCTCATAACCGACAAGCAGCGATCGCTGCTTGTCGGTTAAATTATGAATGGTATGGCTGAACTGTAACCCATACACAACATCATGTACCATTTTCCCCCGGATTATACCAGAGCCTTTGTCTCCCTTGCAATGGCCAGCTCTTCATTGGTAGGAATTACACACACCTTTACCTTGGAATCAGGTGTGGAGATCATGACACGTTTTCCTCTTGTCTTATTGACTTCATCATCAATGGAAACACCAAGATAGCCTAAATATTCGCAAACTGCACCTCTGATAGGTCTATCGTTCTCACCTACGCCTGCAGTAAACGCAATGGCGTCAACGCCGTTCATTGCTGCTACATAAGCGCCGATGTATTTTGCCACGCGGTAAATAAATGCCTGAATGGCAACATCAGCCAGATGGTTTCCTTCTCCCTGTGCCTTCTGCACATCACGGAAATCGCTGGAAATACCGCCGGACATACCAAGGATACCGGATTTTTTATTTAAAATGTCCAGTACCTCATTGACGCTCTTGCCTTCTTTATTGCAGATAAACTGTACAACAGCAGGATCGATATCACCGCTTCTGGTACCCATGATAAGTCCCTCTAAAGGAGTGAGTCCCATGCTGGTATCCACGCACTTGCCGCCGATGGAGGCAGAAATGCTGGCTCCGTTTCCTAAATGGCAAACAATTACCTTGCCGTTCTTAGGATCCAGATCACAATAATTTAAGGCTTCATTGGATACAAATTTGTGGCTTGTTCCATGGAAGCCGTAACGGCGAATGCTGTATTTCTCATAATACTCCTGAGGAATTGCATACATGGAGGCTTTTTCAGGCATTCCCATACCAAAAGAGGTATCAAATACCGCTACATTAGGAACTCCTGGCATTGCTTTCTCACATGCTTCGATTCCCATTAAGTTTGCCGGATTATGCAAAGGTCCTAAATCAAAACAGTCACGGATAACCTTTTTCACGTCTTCATTTACTACGATGGAATCGCTGTAAATTGTGCCGGCATGAAGAACCCGGTGTCCTACTGCAGAAATTTCACTGGTATCTTTGATTATGCCGTATGTTGGGTCAACCAAGGCATCCATAACCATCTTGATAGCAACGGTATGGTCCGGCATCTCTTTTTCTAGTTCCATTTTCTCTTTTCCTTCTGCCTTGTGGGACAGCCTGGAACCGTTAATGCCGATTCTCTCGCATAAACCGATTGCTAAGACTCCCTCATTCTCCATATCGATCAACTGGTATTTTAAGGAAGAGCTTCCGCAGTTAATAACTAAAATTTTCATATTTTTTTGATTCTCCTTTATTTATTTAATAATTTCGCCGTACTGTTCTCTGCTGCAGCTTGCTGCATTGGATTCATCTGTATCAATGTGCATTGCCAAAGCATATTTTTCATTTACACGTACAACCACATCTCCGAAGATAAGGCTTCTACCATCTGTAGCAACCTTCACAGATACGATTTCACCATCCTTAACACCAAGCTTTTCTGCTTCTGCAGGAGTTGCATGGATATGACGTTTTGCAACGATCACGCCCTCTGTTATCTCGATTTCACCGACAGGTCCAATGATCTTGCACGCACCACTGCCAGCAACGTCGCCGGATTCTCTCAAGGGCGCAGCAATTCCAATGGAACGGGCATCGGTTGCGGAAAGCTCTATCTGAGTCGCTTTTCTAACCGGTCCCAAAATGGAAATTCCTTTAAACTCACCCTTTGATCCTATAACAGTTACTCTCTCCTCACAGGCAAACTGACCTGGCTGGGATAAATATTTTTTCTTTGTTAACTCATAGCCCTTTCCAAATAAAATCTCAAGATGTTCCTGAGTTAGATGTACATGTCGAGCTGATGTTTCAACGATAAAATTCATACCTATCTATTCTCCTGTTCTTTTAATCGATGTTTTTCACCGATTCTCACTCTATTCTATGAGGATTCGTTAAAATTTTCAAGTGTTGTGCTAAAATAATTTGCATTTTTTGCGAAACAATCGCATAATAGAGTATAATAAAAAGAAAAAGGATATTTTTTAAGATGAAAAACAAAGATTCTCTTGCCGTTGGCATTATCGCTGAATACAACCCTTTTCACGATGGACACGCCTATCATATCAGGAGGGCCAAGGAGCTAACACAGGCAGAGTACTGTATCGTTGTCATGAGCGGAGATTTTGTCCAAAGAGGATCTCCTGCCATCTATGATAAATATACCAGAACAGCCATGGCGTTGTCCTGCGGGGCCGATCTTGTGATCGAGCTTCCGTCAGTCTTTGCCTCCAGCAGTGCTGAGGATTTTGCCGCCTGCGGTGTTGCCCTCCTTAATAATCTGGGAGTAGTTGGCGGCCTCTGCTTTGGAAGCGAATGCGGAAATGTGGAAAAACTTTCCGGTATTGCTTCTATTTTAGCCACGGAACCCCCTGTTTATACGAAGGAGCTGCGCAGGGAGCTGAAAAAAGGGGCGACCTTTCCCCAGGCCAGAAACAAGGCCCTCATCTCCTGCGGGATCCTGGACGAAGAGGACGCCTCCATTCTGGCATCCCCAAATAACATTCTGGGAGTTGAATATTGCAAGGCCCTTTACCGGCAGAAAAGCCCAATGACTCCCGTCACCATTTCCAGAAAAGGGTATGGATATCACGATACCAGCCTTGCCCCAGAAGGTTTCAGCTCTGCCACCGGAATCCGGAAGGCCCTTCATGAAAACCCGGATATTCTCACAAAGGGGGAATCTTCTCTGATACAGGTGCCGGATTCCGTAAAACAGATGATGGCCAAGGGCTTTCCAGTGTTTCCTGATGATTTGAGCGCTTTGTTGAACACTACCCTGCTTAAACTGGACTATGAGGGAATTCCCTTTGAAAAGTATGCCGATGTTTCAGAGGAATTGGCGGCCAGACTTTTAAGGCAGCTTCCGGATTTCTTTTCTTTTGAGGAAAAAATCAACCACTTAAAAACAAGGCAGTATACCTATACCCGGATCAGCCGGGCCCTTCTCCATATCGCCCTTGGGATCACTTCCCACCAGGTCACTCTGGGACGGAACGCCGGTTATGCCCCATATGCCCGTGTTTTAGGCTTTAAAAAAACTTCCACAGACCTTATGGGAGAAATAAAAAAGAGAGGGAGCATCCCTCTCATCACAAAAACTGCCGATTCCAGGCTCATTCTTTCCGGAGCAGCCTGGTCCATGCTCCGGCAGGATTTTTACTGCTCCCATATTTATCAGACTATTGCTCAGGACAAATATGGAATAAAAATGAAAAATGAGTTCACTCATTCCGTCGTCATCCTATGACGGCGGTTGAAGGAATTCGCTGATCTTATCTTTATATAGAAGAAACCGGGATTTGGGAACTACGATTCCCTGCTTCCACATTTCAAGAAGCTGTTCAAATGTGACAAATTTCGCATCTACCACTTCTTCCTGCTGAATGGTTATGTCTTTTATGGTAACATTTTGTCTGGTGATATAGGTGTCCACAAACCGCTCCTTCAGACGGACGGAATGAATCAGAAGGAGCTGCTCTTTTTCCGCCCGGATCCCAACCTCTTCTGAAAGCTCCCGCAGAGCTCCCTGGACAGTTGTTTCTCCAACAAGAACAGAGCCTCCGGTGCATTCCCACATAAGGCCATAGGGCTTATCCGGATGCCTTCTGGTCAGCAGAATCTCCTGATTCTCGTTTACCAGCCATACATCCGCTACAAGGTGGTATTCTCCTGTACCCAGCGGAACTCCGCGAACATGGGTTTTACCGGTAGCTGCCCGGTTTTCATCATAAACATCCCAAAGCTCCATAAGCCATTCCTCCTGACCTAAGAATCAGCAGCGCAGTTAAAAGTTTCCTCCATTCCAACCCCAGTGATCCACTTCCTCATACTTCACATAAATTTTATCCTGGGCAATGGAAAGCACATCCTTATAGATTTTACAGATTTCAGCAGTCAGCCTGTCGTAATCCCGTTCTGATGCATGTCCAAAAATCTTCACTTCCACAAAAGCCAGTTTTGTATTATTTTTTCCTTTAAAGTAAAGGGAACAGTTATCTTCAAAGCCAATCATGAGCCAGCTTTCCGACTTACCTGGAATGAGGCTGATAGCCTGTCCAAGCCTTGTTTTTAGTGCTGTTTTCTCTTCTTCTGATAATGTGATATTTACTTTAGAATTGATGAAAGGCACTGATTACTCCTCCTTAAGCTGTTTATTATATCATACCACAAATGATCAAAAATTACCATCTGCTTTCTATTTTCCATCCTCTTTTAACAGCAGACCTGCAAGGGTCAGCTTCCCATGGAGAAATTCCATGATTTCCTGAATCTCCCTGCGGTTATCCTTCTTTCCTCCCTGCTTTACTCCCCGGATCAGAATATTCTTCGGAGTGTGCTCCATGTCGATGAATTCCAGGATCTGGGTACGGTATCCCTGGTTTTCCAGAATTTCCGCCCTGAGGGCATCGGTATAAAGGGCGGCCATCCGTTCCCGGATCAGTCCATATTGGAATACAGGACCCATTAGCTCCTGATGCATGGTTTTGTTCAGTTCATGCTGACAGCAGGGAACTGACAAAATGACAGAAGCCCCCCAGCGGACCGCTTTTGCCAGGGCATAATCCGTAGCGGTATCACAGGCGTGAAGGGTCACCACCATATCTACATGGTCCACTCCCTCATAGGAAGCGATATCTCCATGATAAAATTTTAACTTATCATATCCATACCGTTCTCCCAGGCGGTTACAGTCATCAATGACTGTCTGCTTTAAATCCAGCCCGATGACACGGATCAAATACCCTTTCAGCTCATGAAGATAGTAATACATGGCAAAGGTCAGATACGATTTCCCGCATCCAAAATCAATGATCACATTTTCTCTTTTTTTATCAAGCCTGGGAAGGATATCCTCAATAAATTCCAAAAAACGGTTGATCTGACGAAACTTATCGTACTTTGAAGCAATGACTTTTCCTTCCGCCGTCATAACTCCTAGATCCACCAGAAAAGGAACCGGGGTTCCTTCCTTTATAATATAACTCTTCTGTCTGTTATGCTGGGGAACAGGGGAAGGTGCCTCAATTTTCTGCTGCCGCTTCACCTTGATGCTGGGACTTCCCTTTTTACTCACCAGAACTCTTACCTGGCCTTTACGGGATTCCAGTTCCATCTGGCGCAGCTTTCCATCTAACAGATCTGCAATATAGGTTATGCATTCCTCTGCAGAATAATTCTTATGAAAAGCCTGGTTTCCCACCAGCTCCTCCGCCTGAAATACCAGGCTTCCCTTTAGCAAAAGCGGGCGTACCTTTACCTTGGAAACGCCCTGCTTATCCGATGGATTGCTGATTACGATCCGAAGCAGATTTTCATCGAGAAATTCTCTGACTATTTCAATTAAATGTTCTTGTTCCTTCTGTTCCATAAAATCAGGCAATTCCTTTCCTCTTTTTCGCCCATGCTCTTTGGGCATAAAGGTATACCCGCAGGGTGTTTCCTCTTTTCTCTCCCATGCTTTTTGGGCATAAAGGCATACCCGCAGGGTGTTTCTGCTTTCAGTTTTCTGCCTCCACCCAGCTTACCCGCAAAAGCTCCGGGTAAGGTTCCAGATGTGCAAAATCATTAAAACGTTCCATGAAAAAACGCCCTGTTTTTTCATTCCAGCACACTTCCGTGATGCTGCAGTTCTCAAGGGAATTTCCAAGGAGGCGGTAATATTTCGGTTCCATATGAAGCAGCGCTGTGGTCACGGTACGGATCACTCCTCCGTGAGTCACAACTGCAACATTCTGGTAACCGCTTGCAGCAATTTCTTCAAGGACAGGAATGGCCCGTTTTATTACGTCCCCGGCGCTCTCGCCTCCAGGATAAGGCAAATCCTGCGCCATCCGTTCCTGTTCTTTCTTAAAATCCTTAAATCTTGCTGCTATCTCCTCATCCGCCATGCCTTCCATTTCTCCAAAGGAAATCTCCCTAAGCTCCTGCCTTATGATGTGCTTTGCATTCCAATACCGGTTTGCCTCCCTGGCAGTTTCCACAGCCCGGATCAAATGGCTGGAATATACTGCTTCAATGCCCTTTAAAGCCAGCCGTTCCCCGACTAATGCCGCCTGGCGGCAGCCTGCCTCGGATAGATCCACATCAACATTACAGAGTTTGCTGCTTTGCCGTCCATGGCGAATCAAATAAATATTCATCTCCTGTATCCTTCCTCCAGGGCAATTAATTTTTAAAGCTGTGAATAGGTGCCGGAATCCGTCCGCCTCTGGTTATGAATTTTTCACAGGAGTACCGGCTGACCGGCATAACAGGAGCATATCCTAATAAACCGCCGAATTCCACTGTTTCTCCAACGGATTTTCCAATAACCGGGATAATGCGGACTGCCGTGGTCTTCTGGTTAACCATTCCGATGGCAGATTCGTCTGCAATAATACCTGCAATGGTTGTGGCAGGTGTATCTCCCGGAATTGCAATCATATCAAGGCCAACCGAGCAAACGCATGTCATTGCTTCCAGCTTCTCTATGTTCAAAGCTCCCATGGCTACTGCATCGATCATTCCCTGATCCTCGCTGACCGGAATAAACGCGCCGCTTAAACCGCCTACATAGGAGGAGGCCATGACGCCGCCCTTTTTTACCTGGTCATTTAACAGGGCAAGGGCTGCCGTGGTGCCCGGTGCGCCTACCCGTTCCAGACCGATCTCTTCCAGGATTTCAGCCACGCTGTCGCCAACGGCAGGAGTCGGTGCAAGAGATAAATCAATGATTCCAAAAGGAACATTCAGCCTTTTAGATGCTTCCTGGGCAACCAGCTGGCCCACACGGGTTATCTTAAAGGCAGTTTTCTTAATCGTCTCGCAGAGAACCTCAAAATCCTTTCCCCTGGCCGCTTCAATGGCAGTCTTAACAACCCCCGGACCGCTGACTCCCACATTAATGATAACATCCGCTTCCGTCACCCCGTGGAACGCTCCTGCCATAAAAGGATTATCATCCGGCGCATTGCAGAATACCACCAGCTTGGCGCAGCCGAGGGAATCACTGTCCTTTGTGGCCTTTGCCGTTTCCACTACAGTCTCTCCCATAAGGGCCACTGCATCCATGTTAATGCCTGTTTTTGTGGAACCTACATTGACAGAGCTGCATACACGTTCCGTACAGGCAAGGGCTGCAGGTATGGAGCAGATCAGGTTTTTATCTGCTGCTGTCATTCCCTTGCTCACCAGGGCAGAATAGCCGCCGATGAAATTTACTCCCACTTCTTTGGCAGCACGGTCAAGGGTCTGTGCAATGGTCACAAAATCTTCCGGGCTCTTGCAGGCTGCACCGCCGACTATGGCAATGGGAGTTACGGAAATTCTTTTATTCACAATGGGAATACCAAAATCCTTTTCAATCTCCTTTCCCACTGCCACAAGATCTTTTGCAACGGTTGTGATTTTATTGTAAATTTTTTCATTCACAGCTTTTAAGTCACCGTCACTGCAGTCAAGAAGGCTGATGCCCATGGTAATGGTACGTACATCAAGCAGCTCCTGTTCGATCATTTTATTGGTTTCATTCACTTCAAACATATTTAACATATCGGGAACCCATCCTTTTCTTAAGCCTTGAACTTGTTATCAGATACGGTGCATGCTGGTAAAAATTTCCTCACGCTGGCATTTTACCTTTACCCCGATTTCATCACCAATCTGTTCCAGCTCGTCAGCCAGCTCCCCGAACGGCTTTGCTGCGTCATTGATATCCACAATCATCATCATATTAAAAAAGCCCTGAACAATGGTCTGGGAAATATCCAATATGTTCACCTGGTTGCCTGCCAGATAAGTACAAATCTTTGCTATGATCCCTACGGTGTCTTTTCCAACTACTGTAATAATCGTTTTGTTCATAATGTTTCTCCTCTTTCATTAGATTATAAGTCTGCAGTTCAACTCGTAAAACCGGAGGTTTTACGATCTCACGGGCTTCGCCCTATGAAATAAGTCATGAAAAGATTTCCTTATGTACAAGCACAACAAAAATCTTTCCCTGCCTTATTTCGAACTGCTCATTGCTTTCGTGGACATTATACGGTGATAATTTCCGACATCTGATCTCTTTTTGCAACCGCTATGGAAAAATCCGATGCCTTAAATGGATTATCTCCTTCTGTGATCTCAAGCCTTACGGTCTCATAAGCAAGCTCTTCATAATTGTTCTCCTTGCTTAAATGGCCCAGCAGTACTTTTTTTAAGTTTTCATGGAGAATACAGCACAAAAGCCGCCCCGCATTCTCATTGGAAAGGTGTCCGTGATCTCCCAGGATCCGGCGTTTCAGATAGTAGGGATAAGGTCCTGCCTGCAGCATATTCACATCGTGATTGGACTCTATCAGCACTGCATCAAGTCCCTGAAGATGCTCGATAATATACTGGTCGTAATGTCCCATATCCGTGGCAACCGCAACAGACTTGCGGTCATGCTGGATCCTGTAAGCCACCGGATTTGACGCATCGTGGTCAATGGAAAAGGGCTTTACTTCCAGATCCCCCACATTAAAATCCACGTCAGGCCTGATGGCACAAAATAACTCCCTGGGGTATTCCCCCAGGTACTTCTGTTTTGATATCTCTTCCAGAGTCTCTCTTGTCCCATAAATGGGAACCCCATATTTCCTGGCCAGGACTCCAAGCCCTTTTGTATGGTCGGAATGTTCATGGGTGATGACGATTCCGGTCAGCTCACTACCCTTTATTCCTATCTCATTTAATCCCAGTTCGATCCGTTTGTTGCTTATCCCGGCATCCACCAGGATATGGGTGGAATCGGAGCCCACATAAATGCAGTTTCCGCTGCTTCCGCTTGCAATACTTACCAATCTCATTCTTTCCTCTTTTCAGCCCTGCTTTCTGTGGGCAGTGATATACCCGCAGGGTGTTTCCCTCTGCTTTTCAATATTTCAGCCAGCTGGCTTTTCACATCTTCCATGGAACCGTCATTTTCAATCACCCGCGTACAGCGTTTTAAAAACTCCGATTCAGAGGCCTGGCTCGCTATGATGCGTTCCGAATGCTCCCTCGTATAGCCCCTGTTTTCCGCTAAACGGCGGATCCTGTTCTCCTTTGACGCACGGACGTACCACATCTCCTCCCAGCTGTCATCCATTTTTTCATTCATAATTGCAAATTCTACCACAATAAGCTCTGCTTGGGAAGCAGAAATTTTATCCCTTATGGTTTTCCATACCATAGGGTGAATGATGTCATCCACGGTTTTCCTTGCCCCGTCATCCTGAAAAATACGTGCGGCCAGGGCTTTACGGTCAATGGTTCCATCGGATTTTAAAAGGTTCTCCCCCAGAGCTTCTGTCACAGCCAGATACCCTTCTTTTCCTGGCTCCATCAGCTCATGGGCCAATTCATCCGCCTTGATCACTTCCGCACCGTATTCCTCCTTTAAAATAGAAAGAACCAGGCTTTTTCCGGCTCCGATCCCTCCGGTCAATCCAATCACTCTCATCCTTACACCAACCCTTTATTCTTATGAAGGCAACGCCCCGCCGGATGGACATAGCTCCAGGTCTATCCGGCGCCAGCCCATAAAATACCTTACAGCAGTCTGAAAGATATTTTACTTTGCATCGAACCAGGAATCCCCTACATTGGCCTCTACCTCAAGGGACACTGCAAGCTCTGCCGCATGCTTCATTTCTTCCACCAGAAGCTCTTTTACCTTATCAACCTCATCCTGATATGCTTCAATGAGAAGTTCATCATGGACCTGCAGGACGATCCGGGATTTTAATCTCTGTTTTCTCAAGGCATTGTCCACGCGGATCATGGCTATCTTGATAATATCTGCCGCAGTGCCCTGGATAGGAGAATTCATGGCGACCCGTTCGCCAAAGGAGCGCTGCATGAAGTTGGAGGATTTCAGTTCAGGAACGGGACGGCGTCTGCCAAACATACTGACCGCATAGCCCTGTTCTTTTGCCTCAGCCACAAGACCGTCTAAAAATGATTTCACTCCAGGATAGGTTTCAAAATATTTGCTGATGTATTCCGAAGCCTCTTTTCTGGTGATGCTTAAGCCCTCACTCAGTCCAAAGGAGCTGATTCCATATACAATGCCGAAGTTTACGGCCTTTGCATTCCTTCTCTGTAGAGGAGTTACCTCATCAAGAGGAACATGAAACACCTGGGAAGCCGTGATGGCATGGATATCCTCCGCCTGTCGGTAGGCCCCGATTAGGCGCTGGTCTCCTGACATATGGGCCAGCACTCTCAGTTCAATCTGGGAATAGTCCGCATCCACAAACACGCAGCCCTCCTGAGGCACGAAAACCTTTCTGATTTCCCTTCCCAGCTCCACGCGGACCGGAATGTTCTGTAAATTAGGTTCCGTACTGCTGATTCTTCCCGTAGCTGTAATCGTCTGGTTAAAGGTTCCGTGAATCCGCTCATCCGGCCCAATGTAGGCTGCCAGCCCGTCTGCGTAAGTGGAATTTAATTTGGTCAGCTGTCTGTAATCCAGAATTAAGTTGACCGCAGGCCAGTCAGGCGCCAGCTTTTCCAATACATCAGCTGCTGTTGAATAACCGGTTTTTGTCTTTTTCCCTCCCGGAATCTTCATATGGTCAAAGAGTACCTCTCCCAGCTGCTTGGGGGAATTGATGTTAAAGGTTTCTCCCGTTTCTTCATATATCTTCTGCTCCAGCTCCGCGATACGGACCTTTAAACGATCGCCATATTCCTTCAGGCGTTCCCTTTCCACGCGGATTCCTGCTTCCTCCATATGAAACAGGCTGTAGATCAAAGGCATTTCGATTTCATAAAACAGCTTATCCATGGCTGCCTTTTTAAGTGACTCACAAAGCAGGTCATGACATTTAAAGGCAATATAGGACATATAACAGATGCAGGAAACGGCTTTTTCCCTGTTTTCCTCCAGCCCGCACTTAAAGGAGCTTTTTCCTAAAAGCTCTGTTTTGGATGGGATGGAAAGATCCAGATAATCCTCTGCCAGATCATTGTATTCATATGAATCCTTTAACGGATTTAACAGATATCCGGCAACGCCTGCATCAAAAACCGGACTTTCCGGCATAAGCTTTAAAAACGCAAGCTGGCTCTTTAAGTGAATGACGGTTGTCTGTCCTGCCCTCTTACAGATTTCCTCTGCTTTCTCTGCCAGGTATTCCGGCTTAAGAGCGCCCTGCGGAATAAAGCAGTACACTTCTGTCTCACTGCAGCAAAGAGACAGGGCTGATACGGCCTTGTCCTCAACCACCAGCTGCAGCCCCAGCCTGCTGCCTGCTGCGCACTTTAAGAATATGGACTCAGCCTCTGAAAGGTCTGTAACTGCGTGAAAGCCTGATTCCAGTGACGGCTCCTCCTCTTCTCCCGGGAAAGAGGCCGGAACGAAATCCATATCAATTATTTTTTGAATCTCTGCCTGTTCAAGGGTTTTCGTGTAATCCAGGTGGATATCGCAATCCCTGCGAAGGGTAGCAAGCGCTTGCTTCCGCCTTATTGCTTCCTGATTCCCGCTAAGTGCTTCCCGGATTCTCTGAGATTCTATTGCTTCTATATGATTATAAATATTTTCAACGCTGTGATGTTCCCTTATCAGCTGACAGGCGGTTTTCTCACCGATTCCCCATTCTCCTGCCAGTGCAAAAACACCTGCAAGAGTCTCTGGCTCCAGGCCAAACTCTTCCCGTACAAGCTCTGTGGAATAGGCTTTAAACTCCAGCCCCTCTTCCCCGACAGCCGGAATCTTAAGGGTCACATGTTCTTCCACTGCCTGTAAAAGTATTCGCTCATCAGACAGGATCACGATTTCCCCCTCTTCCTCCTGGCATCTTTTTGCCAATGAAGCCAAAACATCGGTTGAAGTATATCCTTCCTTTTTAAGAACAGGAATATCCAGGGTAAGCAGCGTTTCCCTTAAACCCTCTTCCTCCTTTAAAAGCCCCTCGTACACTGCTGTATTTTTATATGATTCCTTTTGTCTGCCTTCTGTTTCAGAATCAAAGGCAACAGCAAGGTAGTCCGCTTCTTTTGCCTCCAAAAGCTTCATGATCAGGCTTTGAATCCCTTTCGCTCCATTGGAAGGAAGTCCATAAAAGGCGTTCCTTAGCATACTGCTTCCATCTACTAATACTATTTTTTTTCTGCTCATGTTTCCTCTTTCCTGCCCATGCTTTTTGGGCATAAAAGTATACCCGCAGGGTGTTTCCTCTTTCCTGCCCACACGTTTGGGGCACAAGGTTATACCTGCAGGGTACGTTTTCCCATCATAGTAAGCCCCACTGCATCCAGATCCGGCACTGCAGAAGGACTGTAAAAATCAGTGCCATTGCGCAGACTGTAGCTACCGCATACCTGGCGATTTTAATACACCGAATGACCTGAAGCCTTTGTCTGGACTGTTCTATGGTTGACTCCAGCGCTCCTTTTATATTATAATTCCCCGTTTCAGAATCCAGCTCCCTGATTCCCACGTCCACAGTAAAGTATATTTCCAGCTCTTCCCGGCAATCCGGACAGGACTCCATATGTTTCAGAAATTCCTCCAGTTCGTCGTCCGTCAGTTCGTCATTGATGTATGGCATGACCAGACGTTCTACTTCTTTACATGTCATGGTCCAGACACCTCCTTAAATACATCTTCTATCTATCATACAATATATTTTGTTCATTTTCAATTTAATAATCACAAAAAACACTTGCCAAATGGAAAATCCTATGATAAAATAATGAGCGTTGCAAGTAAAGGCCGGCATGTCGGAATGGCAGACGAGGCGGACTCAAAATCCGTTGATGGCAACATCGTGTGGGTTCAAGTCCCACTGCCGGCACTACACCCTTGGCAGAGAGCAAGACCCTGGAGATCTGAAAGAATCAGATTTCCAGGGTCTTTTCTCTGTTTGGCAGCACCCGCTTCCAATAATTTCCTATTTTTTTCTTAATTCGTGAAAAATCCCGGACACAGCCCCGATATTTGTGATATACTGTAAAAAATCCGCAAAAATGAAGGGAGGTAATCCTATGAAACGAAACACAGTTATCCCAGCCCTTTTCATCATCTGCGCCTTGATTTTAAGCGGCTGCGGACAAAAGAATTATGTTAAGACCGATTTGCCAGGCACCTCTGCTGCTGCGGACGGAGAATCCATGTCCTCTGCCGTGGAAGCGCCAGAGCCTGTAAAAATCGAAAACCCTGATAACCAGGCTCAGCAAAAAGAAACAGACAACAGCACCTCTGCCTCCGGCATCACTGCTGCCCTCCACACCTATAAAGAAGGAAATGTTTCCATTCAATACCCTGTCATCTCCGGTTTAGAGGATGGCGCTATGGAGGAAAAAATCAACTCTCTGTTAAAAAGCAATGCCCTGGAGATATTAAAAGCCTATTCTGTCAACACAGAAAAGGACAGCCTTTCTATTACAGCCAAGGTAAACTCCGTAGACCGAAAGCGGATCACCGCCATATACACCGGACTTATTTCCGGGGATGGAGCAGCTCATCCGGTCAATGTGTTTTTTACCAATACGGTTGATATATCCCAGGCAAAGAATATAAGACTCAAGGATTATGCCGATCCAAACGTGCTGGCCGAATACATCCGTTCCGATAACTGCCAGTTCTACAATACTTCTCCTGAACTTACAGAAGCCTTAATTGCTTTCCTTGCTGAAACCAGTCAGGAAGCATATGCAAAAATGTTCAAACAAGGGGATTTTCCCATGGAATCTGTATCCTCAGACTCCACTCCTGCTTTTCCGGAATCCTTTAGCTATGAAGATCACGGCACCATCATTATTTCCATTCCAGTTCCTCATAGCCTGGGGGATTTTGCGCTGATAAAATATACTCCTGAGACAAAGCTGAATTGAAAAAGTAAATTCCAGTGCAGGACTAAATTCCACTGCCCTTTAAAAGTTGTCATAAATGGTAGAGGTTTTTGCGCACTATTCTAAGATTTCTGTTATAATTA
>JAISYJ010000083.1:0-51491 GCA_031270005.1 Hungatella sp.
AAGGTGATTAAAGAATCCATTGACAGAGCGGAAGACTTACTTTCAAAGACCATGGAAACCATCAGTATTTCTGCGGATGAAGTGGCAAAGGGCAGTACCCAGGTGTCCCAGGGGGCGCAGAATTTAAGCCAGGGTTCTGTGGAACAGGCAGCTTCTGTGGAAGAGTTATCTTCCTCAGTTAATGAGATATCTAACAGCCTTATGAGCACTGCAAAGGCTGTGGAAGATGTGAATAAGCAGGCAGGACGGGTAGGAGAAGCAATGGAAAGCGGAAATGCCCAGATGCATGAAATGATGCAGTCCATGGATCAGATCAGCAGAAAGTCCAAGGAAATTGAAAAGGTCAATAAGCTGATCGAAGATATTGCCTTCCAGACAAATATTCTTGCACTGAATGCCGCCGTAGAAGCAGCCAGGGCAGGCGAAGCCGGAAAAGGCTTTGCAGTTGTTGCAGATGAGGTCCGCAATCTTGCAGGCAAGAGTGCCAATGCAGCAAAGGATACCTCCAGCCTGGTGGCAGATACCATTGCAGCTGTTAATACGGGAACCAGCATTGCATCATCAACAGGGGAAACATTAAACGGAGTTCTTTCAGAAACCAAGAGCATGGTTTCCGCCATTCGCAGATCCGCAGAGGAACTGAAAGAGCAGAGTGATAAGGTTACCCAGGTTACCTATGGAATTGAGCAGATTTCTTCCGTAGTTCAGAATAATTCTGCTACTGCAGAGGAAAGTGCTGCCGCCAGCGAAGAATTATCCGGCCAGGCAGAAGGCTTACGGGAATTAATGAGTAAATTCCGGCTGCGTTAAGGCTTTGGAGTTTTAGAATATTAAAAAATAAGAAGGCCCTCTTAAGGGGCCTTCTTATTTTTGGATTCATTTTTTCAGTCCTTATCCACATTTTTTGCATGGGGAATGTAGGGATAAAGGTCTTCATATGCTTCCAGTTCAGCTTCGGACTGTGGAGCCGAGGGAATAAGTCCCGTGCAGTCCATAGCGGAGCAGGTCTGAATATCGATATCATAATTATTATTGGAGGTTAAGGATTCAGACTTCTTTTTATTGGTCTCTTTTTTTCCTGATTTCATTTTATATTCTCCTTCCTGCAGTCTAATAGGAATCTCTTCTGTTAGTTTGAGGAAAAACAGCGTAATTATTCGTTGCCTGTATGATCTCTTTTATTTTTGCGTTATAAGACCCACTGGAAACCGTTGTATAGAATAATGGACAGCATTGTTCATGAGTCAAAGAGTATTACAGGGGGAAATAAATATGAAGATTGCCTTTTTTACAAATGAAAAACAGATGCCGGGGCTAGAAAAGGCCTGTCCCGGTAATTGGAGCTGCCTGTCAAAGGTTGATTATTTCCCCATAAAGGAGGGATATTTTCCGACGTTGGAATGTGCCGTGTATGATATGATAATAATTTTTCCTAAAGGAAAAAAAGGCTTTTGCCAGGAAAAATATTCTGTAATCTTTAACGGCCAGTCCTGCATCCTGGATACCAGGGATATTCTTTACCTGGAATCCTATTACCGGAAAACCAGCATAGTGGCGGGCAGCGGCAGGATGCGGATCCGGGCAAAGCTTGATGAAGAGGAAGAAAAACTTCCAAAAGACCGGTTTGTCAGGATCAGCAGGCATAACATCATCAATATGCAATATGTAAGGAATGTAAAGGGAGAGGCTGTTGAGATGCAGAACGGGGAGGTTCTGTATGTCAATGGCCGTAGAAGAAAAAGGTTTGAAAAAATATACAGGGACTTCTTAAAAGATAATTGTATGATATTATAGGAGCATTTAAAAGAAGCGCAATAATTCCATTAAAAAGCGCAAACCGCCTTGCGCTGGATAAAAGACCATGATAATGTTATTCCTATCTAAGAAATAAGAGTTTTATTCCAAAAGTCGGCAGATCACATCTAAATCCATTCTACATATTCTGTAAAATCAGGACAGGCAGCGAAAATCCGCCGATTTCGCTGCCTGTTTTCTTATTATAAAAGAATCCCTATAGAAAGGCCATAGGTTTTTATATTCCCTGGACTTAAGGTCTGCACATGGTTCTTATGGATGAATTCATCATCTTCCGTAGCATAGATGGCAGAACCATTCCATGGCTCCACACAGATAAAGGGAGCTTTTGCAGGATAAGGGGTCCAGAAGGCTACGGTTTCAAAACCTGGGAAGGAAACTTCCACGCCCCGGCCTGTTTTTCTGTTTACAATGGAAACTTTTCTGGACTCTAAATCGTCAAAATAAATAGCATCATTTTTAAATAATTCACGGTTCAGGGAAAGGGTATTGGTTCCTTTCAGCTGATCGATCCTGTTTTCAGGGTTAAATTCCAGATGTTCGGAATCATATACCATGCTGGATATGGTTTCCTTTTTTTCAAACACCAGATCATAATCTTCAAATACAGCCTTTTCCTCCATGGGGCAGGTAAAGCCAGGATGAGCGCCCAGACAGTAGTATATGGTACGGTCATCGGTGTTGTCCACCTGGTATTCCATGAATAAGGTTCCGTCCTTGAGCGTATAGGCCAGACTTAAACGGAAGGAATAGGGATAAATCTCTTTTGTTTCTTTGGAATCCCGGATTTCAAAGGTCACGGATGTGTTTGTCTGCTCAGAGGCGGTAAAATCCATTTCCCGGCAAAAGCCATGCTTGGGGATTTCCCATGTCTGCCCTTCCAGCCGGGTCCTGCCGTTTCTGCAGTTTCCTACAATGGGGAAAAGAAGAGGAGAGCATTTGCCCCAGAACTGGGGATCTCTCTGCCATATGTATTCCGTGCCGGCAGAATCTTTGAATGAGATGAGCTGGGCACCGATGGAATCGATGACAGCTGTTGCTATGGAATCGTGAAGTGTAACCAGCATTTTAAAATTACCTCGTTTCTTTTTTCAGTTGTTTTGCCTTTTGAATGGCCGTTCTCAGCCTGATCTTATGATAAGTATACTAAATAAGAAAAGAAAATTCTATGGGTTTTCAAAAATTAACAATTCCAGCGATTGCCGGCTTTTTCCTTAGTTTCATTAATTTGTAAGAACTGGTAAGGGATTTGTCAGAACATGTCCGAAAACTTTAGGGAAATATAAGGAATTATTCCTGTTTTTAGTGGAACTCTATGATACAATTTAATCACAATCATAACATATCATATAACAAAACCCCTTCCAGGGATACTTGAATGCCAAAAGGCCGTGGGAGGATAATAGGAAATACTATGCGGGTATGTCTGTATGCCCAAAAAGCATGGGAAAAAATGAGGAAAGGAGGCAGTGGTTCTATGAAAATTGGAACATTTATTAGAAGAACTTTATTTTTACTGATGACGGTATGTCTATTGGCCGGATTCACTGTGACATATAAGGGGTATGAGATGTACCGGGAAGCACTTTTAGAAAACGGGCTACAGGACCGGGTGGAGGCTATCCGGGATAAGGAAGGATACACGGAATACGAAAACCTGCCCCAGATTTATGTGAATGCCGTTTTATCCGTTGAGGATCACCGTTTTTACCACCATAACGGAATCGACCTGGTCGCCATTGCCCGGGCCGCTGCAAATGATATCAGAGCAGGACGGTTTGTGGAAGGCGGCAGCACCATAACCCAGCAGCTTGCTAAGAACTTATATTTTGACCAGGACAAAGAGATTGCCAGAAAAGCAGCTGAAGTGTTTATGGCCTTTGATATTGAGAAGAATTATACCAAGGCTGAAATATTTGAATTGTATGTAAACTGCATTTATTTTGGTGACGGATATTACAGCGTAGGCGATGCCAGCGAGGGCTATTTTAAAAAGGAGCCTGAGGAAATGACTGAATATGAGAGCACTCTTTTAGCCGGTGTTCCTAACGCTCCTTCCAGATACGCTCCGTCCAAGAATCCAGCTCTGGCGGAGAAAAGGCAGCTGAAGGTCCTCCAAAGAATGGAGGAGTGCGGCTATTTTTCAGCGGAAGAGGCGGAGACCGTTGCGGAGCAGATGGTGGCCATTCGTTGATTTTTGCTTGATGAATGAAAGGATAGAGGGTATAATGGAGGTGTTACATATATCCTTTTTACGTACAAAAGAATGGAGGTATCTATGTCCATCAGACAGTTTACAGGCACACGTTTAAACCAATATGCAGACAATTACGTGGTATTTGATTTGGAAACAACAGGCATCAGCGCCGAAGAAGATTCCATTATTGAGATTTCCGCCATCAAGGTGTGGGAACATAAGCCTGTTGCCGAGTTTAATACACTGGTTAATCCTGGAACCCATATTCCTGCTGGGGCCACTAATGTAAATGGAATTACAGATGACATGGTAAGGAAAGCGCCTGGACTAAAGGAGGCTCTGCCGGATTTTCTCTCCTTTATTGAAGGGGAGATTCTGGTAGGGCATAACATTCAGTCCTTTGACCTGCTTTTCCTTTACAGGGCGGCAGAGGAGCTTCTGGGAAGAGAGGTGGCCAATGATTACGTTGACACTCTTTTTATGGCAAAAGCCTGTTTACCCCAGCTAAGCCGCTACCGATTAACGGATATTTCAACGTATTTCCATATTGATACAGAGGGAGCCCACCGGGCACTTGCTGATTGTATCATGAATCAGAGGTGTTACGAGCATATGGGAAAGCTGGATCATAAAGTGGAGGCTGAGATCTGCCCCCAATGCGGCGGAGTCCTTAAGCACCGCAGCGGAAAATTCGGGGAATTTTATGGCTGTTCTAATTTTCCCCAGTGTCGTTTTACAAGGAATGTTTAAGAAGCGGGCTATGAATGTTATTTCTGCAGGCAATGAGCAGGGCTCAGGAATGCAGGAATCAGCAGGCTGCATAGACTGGTTACATAATGGAAGAAAGGGGAAGCGGTATGGAGGATAAAAATTTATATAATAAGATCATGCTGATCGCATTTTGTCTGATTGTGATTTTGCTTTGTGCAGGTATGTACAGCTGGTTTCATGGCGGGAACACCGCGCCGGAGATGGGAGTGCCCCAGGAAAAGGTTCAGGTCCTTCAATGGGCAACCCGGGAATTCAAAGGGCTTTCGGAGTCTGTCGTTTTTAAGGAAAATGGTATATGGAATTTTTGATTGAAAGGGCAGTCCCTGAGGATTATCAGACCGTGGCTGAGGTGATCCAGTCGGTTTGGCAGCAAATCCAGGAAAAGGAATGGTTTGTTGCCGATGATCCGGAATACATATTCCATATGCTTAAGGAGGGAAACGGGATCGGTTATAAGGCATTTGAAAAGGATTCCGGGGCCCTGGCAGGTGTATTTATTGCTGCGCTGCCGGGAAAGGGAAATGAAAACCTTGGCCGTGACATCGGCCTTCCCAAAGAGGAGCTGGGAAAAGTCGCCCATATGGAGACGGTTGCCATTCTCTCCGGATACCGGGGAAACGGCCTTCAGTACTCCATGATGAAAACCGCGGAGGAAGAACTTTGGAAACAGGGTTACCGGTATTTGATGTGCACGGTTCATCCGGAGAACAGATACAGCAAAAATAATATAATAAAACAGGGTTATAAGATCGTCCTGACCAAAGAAAAGTACGGCGGATATTTAAGAGATATCTTATTGAAGAAACTTTCATTAAATACCGGGACTTTGTAAACATTTGAATAAAATCCGTTGACGTATGGGTGATTTTTACGTATACTTTTTTTTAAGGGCTGACAGAAGTCACCACTGATAGGAAAGCTAAAAATCTGATCATAATTAAAACAGATACCAGGAAGGTATGGGTATTCCCAAGGAATACGTATGACTGTTTCTGGTATCTGTTTTTATTGCAGTAATACCGGATACGGAAAAATTTCTTATGGAGGAGGAGAACAATGATAAAGCATAGGTATGGGCTTGCTGCTGCTTTGGTACTGTCTGCCATGGTTATGAGCGGCTGCGGAAAGGCCGCCGGGACTCAGGAGGGGAAACAGGCCCAGGCAGTGACAAAATCGGCGGAAGCAGATAATTCAGGGAAAAAGGACGGGGTCGTAGTGGTGATGAACGTCAGTTCAGAGCCTGAGGCAGGATTTGATCCGGCTTATGGCTGGGGAGCAGGGGAACATGTTCATGAGCCATTGATTCAAAGCACCCTTACTGTCACTGATAAAGATTTAAAAATCGGTTATGATCTGGCAGCGGACTTAAGGGTCAGCAGCGACGGACTGACCTGGACCGTAAAGATCCGGGATGATGTTTTCTTTACAGATGGGGAGAAACTGACCGGACAGGATGTGGCATTTACTTATAATACATTGAGAGATACCAGTTCGGTGAATGATTTTACCATGCTGGACAGGGCGGAGGCAATCGATAACACCACCGTGGTATTCCATATGAAGCATCCCTATTCCATCTGGCCTTATACCATGGCTGTGACTGGAATTGTGCCGGAACATGCTTATGGGCCTGATTATGGGGAACACCCCATCGGATCCGGCAGGTACATATTAAAACAATGGGACAGAGGGCAGCAGGTGATCCTGGAAGCTAATCCGGACTATTATGGAGAAGTGCCAAAGATGAAAAAGGTCACGGTCCTCTTCATGGAAGAGGATGGGGCTTTGGCAGCGGTCCAGTCCGGACAGGCGGATATTGGGTATACGGCTGCCTCCTATACGGACCTTGCGGTGCCAGGCTATGGGCTTATGGACTGCAAGACCGTGGATAACCGGGGCTTTAACCTTCCGGCCATTCCTTCCGGAAGCATATCCGAAGAGGGAGTTCCTCTTGGAAATGATTTTACCAGTGATGTAAGGGTCAGAAGGGCGATCAACATCGGAATTGACCGGGAGGAAATGATAAATAATGTGCTGAACGGCTACGGCAGTCCCGCTTACAGCGTTTGTGATAAAATGCCATGGTATGAGCCTTCTGCAAAGACGGAGTATGACCCGGAAGGGGCGGGGGCATTGCTTGATGAGGCAGGCTGGATCATGGGCAGCGACGGAATCCGGGTGAAAGATGGTAAACGGGCGGAGCTTCATTTCCTCTATACAGCAGGAGATTCCGTAAGACAGGCCCTTGCGGCGGACACCATCAATCAGTTGAAAAAACTGGGAATTGACGGGCAGATGGAAGGTGCAGGATGGGATACCGCCTATGACAAAGCCCAGTCACAGCCTTTGATCTGGGGCTGGGGCGCCCACACTCCCATGGAGCTATATAATATTTACCATACCATGGAGGAAACAGGGCTGGCTTCCTATTCTCCTTATGCCAGTCAAAAGGTGGACCAGTACATGGATGAAGCTCTTGCGGAAAGTGATCTGGAAAAATCCTATGAGCTGTGGAAAAAATCCCAATGGGATGGGGAAACAGGCATTACCCAGAGCGGAGATATTCCCTGGATATGGCTTGTGAATATTGATCATTTATATTGGGTAAGGGATGGATTAAAGGTTGCGGATCAGAAGCTTCATCCCCATGGGCATGGCTGGACCATTGTTAATAACGTGGATCAGTGGAGCTGGGAACCATGAAATGCAGCGTGTTTGGAAGGAAAAACCTTTGGTTTTTACTGAAACAGCTTGGCCAGATGGCAATCCTTCTTTTTCTGGTAAGCGCAGCGGCTTTTTTTCTGGTGACAGTTTCTCCCATTGACCCTTTAAAGGTCAATGTGGGCCAGGCTGCCCTTGGCTCCATGAGCCAGGAGCAGATCGCAAAGCTTTCGGAATACTGGGGAACTGACTTACCGCCGATAGAACGTTTCCTTTCCTGGGCCGGCGATTTTTTAAAAGGGGATATGGGAACCTCTCTGTTATACCGCCAGCCCGTATCCCATGTGATCGGTGTGAAGCTGTCAAACTCTCTTTGGCTGATGGCAGTTTCCTGGCTGGTTTCCGGGGCAGTTGGTTTTGCCCTGGGAACCCTGGCAGGCGCAAACAGGGGAAAAACAGTGGATAAGGTGATCTCTGCTTATGCTCTTATGACTGCAAGCACTCCTGCTTTTTGGCTGGGTCTGGTGCTTTTGATGGTGTTTGCTGTCTGGCTTAAGCTGCTTCCCATCGGGTTAAGTGTTCCCATAGGCATGGAAGCGGCAGAGGTTACGCTAAGGGACCGGGTGGTGCATGGGATTTTGCCCTGCCTGACCCTTTCCATTTCAGGAATGTCCAGCATCCTTCTTCATACAAGAGGGAAAATGATTCAGGTTATGGAAAGTGATTATGTTCTTTTTGCAAGGGCAAGAGGAGAGTCCAAAAGTCAGATCGTATTCCGGCACGGAATCCGGAACGTTCTTCTGCCTGCCCTGACCCTTCAGTTTGCTTCGGTCAGCGAAATCTTTGGAGGTTCGGTCCTGGTGGAACAGGTATTTTCCTATCCGGGACTGGGCCAGGCGGCTGTAACAGCCGGACTTGGCGGTGATGTACCCCTGCTTCTGGGAATCACGGTCATTAGTGCTGCCATTGTATTTACAGGGAATTTTACGGCAAACCTGCTTTACGGCGCGGTGGACCCAAGAATGAGGAAAGGGAGGGAAGGCGTATGAACCAATGGAATGGCCGTAAGTCCATGATCTGCCTCCTGGCGCTTTTTACTGTTCTTTTGGCGGCTGTGGCCATTGCCGGGCAGTTTTACAGGACAGAGGCCCTGGTCACTGATTTTTCCAGAAAGGATCTGCCTCCCTGCTTTTCCCACCCATTTGGCACGGACTGGATGGGCCGGGATATGTTTGCGCGGACCATGGCCGGTCTTTCCATGAGCATCCGCATTGGTCTCCTCACAGCAGCGGTCAGCACAGTGATCGCCTTTTTTCTGGGGCTTTTTGCAGCGTCCATGGGAAAGGTGGCAGATGGGCTTGTCATCGGGCTCATTGATCTTGTGATGGGGATTCCCCATATTCTTTTGCTGGTTTTGATCTCCTTTGCCATGGGAAAAGGCTTTAAGGGCGTTGTGGTGGGAATCTCCCTGACCCACTGGACCTCCCTTGCAAGGCTGATCAGGGGAGAAGTTCTTCAGCTTAAGGAGAGCCAATACATAAAGATCGCCCGTAAGCTTGGCCACGGTGGATTTGAAACAGCCCTTAAGCATATGACGCCTCATTTGGTTCCGCAGCTTTTGGTGGGGCTTGTGCTGTTATTTCCCCACGCCATCCTTCATGAGGCCAGTATCACGTTTCTTGGCTTTGGGCTATCCCCGGAGCAGCCTGCCATCGGCGTAATCCTGTCAGAAAGCATGAAATACCTGGCAATGGGAAAATGGTGGCTGGCTCTGTTTCCGGGGATGTTTCTGGTTGCTGTTGTCCTGCTGTTTCATTTAACAGGAGAAATGGTGAGCAGACTTATAGACCCGGGCTTTGTGCATCAATAGGAGGGAATGGATTGGAAGTGAAGAAAACGGTTTTATCGGTAAAAAACCTGTCAGTTTCATTTACCCAATATGAACGGTGGATCCAAAGGACAACCCTTTTGGCTGTCAAGGATGTGAGCCTGTCTGTAAAAGAAGGGGAGCTGGTGGCTGTAGTGGGGTCCAGCGGTTCGGGAAAGAGCCTGCTGGCTCATGGAGTGCTGGGAATCCTGCCTTATAATGCTTCCTGGTCAGGGGAGATATCTTATTATGGAGAAAAGCTTACGGAAAAACGGATGGAGGAGCTTCGGGGAAAGGAGATCGTTCTGGTTCCCCAGAGCGTTTCCTATCTGGATCCTTTAATGAAAGCAGGAACTCAGATCAGAAAAGGAAAACGGGATCAGGGCAGCAGGAACGAAAGCCTTAAGACCCTTAGGAGATATGGACTTGATGAGGCCATGGAAGAGCTCTATCCCTTTGAGCTGTCAGGGGGAATGACCAGAAGAATCTTAATTTCCACTGCAGTCATGGAAAGGCCTAAGCTGGTCATAGCAGATGAGCCTACCCCAGGTCTTCATCTGGAGGCGGCAAAAAGGGTTTTGTCCCATTTCCGGGAAATGGCTGATGAGGGAGCAGGTGTGCTTCTCATCACTCATGATCTGGAGCTGGCGCTTAAGGTTGCGGACCGGATTGTGGTATTCTATGCAGGAACCAGCGTTGAGGAGGCTTCTGCCGCTGATTTTAAGGAGGAAAGATTTCTTCGCCATCCATATTCAAAGGCTCTTTACAGGGCTATGCCTGAGCATGGATTTTGGGCGGTTCCGGGAACCCAGCCTTATTTAAAGGGCCGCCCCTCAGGCTGCCCCTATGCCCCCAGGTGTGAGCTTCGGGAGGCAAGGTGTTTAAGGGAAGTGGAGTACGTTGGCCTGGATGGCGGAATGGTCCGGTGCGTAAAGGCAGAGGAGGAATAAGGTGAGACTGGAAGCGAAAAACATATCATTCCGATATGATAATGGGAATAGGCAGATATTAAATAATCTGTCTATGTACATGGACAGCGGCGAGCGGCTGGGGCTGGTTGCGCCCAGTGGCTTTGGGAAGACCACCTGCTGTAAAATTCTTGCCGGATACGAAAAGCCGGACAAGGGAGAGGTGCTTCTTGATGGGAGGCCCCTTTCTTCCTACAAGGGCTATTGTCCGGTCCAGATGATCTGGCAGCACCCGGAAAGCTCCGTAAACCCAAGGCTTAAGCTTAAGGAGGTTTTAAAGGAGGGGGACGGGGTGGAAGACCAGGTGATAAAAGGGCTGGGCATTGAACCGGAATGGTTAAACCGGTACCCTTCCGAAGTCTCGGGAGGTGAGCTTCAGCGCTTCTGCATAGCCCGGGCACTGGGCGGGAAAACCAGGTTTCTCCTTGCGGATGAGATCAGCACCATGCTGGATTTGATCACCCAGAGCCAGATCTGGAATTTTCTCATATCAGAAGTGGAGAGACGGGGAATCGGCCTTTTGGTAGTCAGCCATTCCCAGGGCCTTTTAGATTGTGTATGTACAAGAAGACTTGATTTGAATGGAACACCGTAAGAGGAGGAAGTCTTGATAATGGATATTAGAGATATGCTTAACCAGGTAAAATCAGGTGAAATGGAAATCAGGGAAGCAGAACAGCTGTTAAAGGATCTTCCTTATGAGGACCTGGGCTATGCAAAGCTGGATCACCACAGGGCACTTCGTTCCGGCTTTGGGGAGACAGTTTTTTGTCAGGGAAAGCCGGATCAATACCTGGTGGAGATTTACAGGAAATTTTATGAAAGAGACGGTGAGGTGCTTGGAACCAGGGCCTGCAAAGAGCAATTTGAACTGGTAAAATCCGTTGTGCCGGAGGTTGTGTATGATCCCATATCCAGGATCTTAAAGGTGGAGCGGCCGGATAAAGAGAGAAAGGGGTGCGTGGCAGTCTGTACAGGCGGTACGGCAGACATCCCCGTAGCGGAGGAAGCGGCACAGACTGCGGAATATTTCGGCTGTCATGTGGACCGGATATTTGATGTGGGGGTAGCCGGGATCCACCGTCTTCTGTCCCAGAGAGACAGGATCAGGAATGCCAGCTGTATTATTGCGGTGGCAGGGATGGAAGGAGCTTTGGGAACGGTGGTCGCCGGACTGGCAGACTGTCCGGTCATTGCGGTTCCCACCTCAGTAGGCTACGGAGCCAGCTTTCATGGGTTGTCCGCTCTTCTTACCATGCTGAATTCCTGTGCAAATGGAATTTCCGTCGTAAATATTGATAATGGATACGGGGCCGGGTATATTGCAACACAAATCAATCGACTGGCGGTGAGATAAAATGGGAAAAGTACTGTATTTGGAATGCAATTCAGGAATCAGCGGCGACATGGCGGTAGGCGCACTTTTGGACCTGGGAGCGGATAAGGACGCTTTAACAAAGGCTCTGCAAAGCCTGGGGGTGGATGGCTATCAGCTTCACTTTGGCAGAACCAGGAAATGTGGGTTGGATGCATATGATTTTGACGTTCTTCTGGAAGATGAAGGGCATGGACATGAGGGGGATCACGGACATGACCATGATTGTGGCCATAGTCATGAGCATGATCACCAACATGATCACAGCCATAGTCATGAACATGACAACCTCAAAGTTCACCGGAATATTCAGGATATATATACTATCATCGACCGGCTGGATTCCGGCAGCAAGGTAAAGGCAATGGCAAAGCAGATGTTTGGTATGGTGGCAGAAGCAGAGTCAAAGGCTCATGGAATCCCTGTGGAAGAGGTTCATTTTCATGAGGTGGGAGCCATTGATTCCATTGTGGACATCATCAGCGTTGCGGTCTGTGTGGACAGCCTGGGAGTGGATGAGATCGTGGTATCTCCTCTGGCGGAAGGTCATGGCAGCGTCCGGTGCCAGCATGGCGTTATCCCGGTTCCTGTTCCGGCAACGGCAAACATTGCGGCGGCCCATGGTCTGAAGCTTCGTTTTACGGACAATGAAGGGGAGATGGTGACGCCCACCGGAGCAGCCATAGCGGCGGCTCTCGGAACAAGAAAAAATCTTCCCGCCTGCTTTCAGATCTTAAAGACAGGGATCGGTGCAGGAAAAAAGGACTTTAAACAGGCAAACGTTCTGCGGGCCATGCTTCTTCTGGAGGAGGAAGAAGCAGGAGAAAATATGTGGGTTTTGGAAGCCAATATTGACGACTGCAGCGGGGAAGCCTTTGGTTTTGCCATGGAATCCTTATTGGAAGCAGGAGCGGCTGATGTCTGGTATACCCCTGTTTTTATGAAAAAGAATCGTCCTGCCTATATGCTCAGCCTGATCTGCCGGGAAAAGGAGATAAGCAGAATGGAAGATATCCTGTTCATTCAGACTACCACCATCGGAGTCAGAAGATACCCGGTATCCAGAGCCATTCTGGACCGGAAAAAAAGGAAGGTCATGACAGAATTCGGTGAGGCAGAGGTGAAAGTCTGTACCTGCAAAAGCAGGATGTTCTGTTATCCGGAATTTGAAAGTGTAAGAAGTATCTGCAAAGAAAATGGACTGGATTACCAGACAGTATACAATGTCATATGCAGAGAGGCGGAAAAATAATGGAGGAGAACATTCTGAAAATAAAAATGAGGCTGGAACAGATGATGGCGGATTATGCCAAAGAGGATATCTGCCTGGCTTTTTCCGGAGGAGTGGATTCCAGCTTATTGCTGAAGGCAGCGGCAGATGCCGCAGGAAAGACGGGAAAAAACGTTTATGCAGTAACCTTTGACAGCCGTCTCCATCCTTCCTGTGATTTAGAGATCGCAGCCAGAGTAGCAAAGGAGCTGGGGGGAGTTCATAAAGTGGTTTCAGTCAATGAGCTGGAACAGGTGGAGATACGCTATAATCCGGTAAACCGGTGCTATCTGTGCAAAAAGAAGCTGTTCCAGTCTTTGAAGGATTTTGCACAGGAAATGAACATTCCTTATATCATGGATGGGACCAACGAGGATGATCTTCATGTTTACCGTCCTGGAATCAACGCTTTAAGGGAACTGGGGATCATCAGTCCCCTGGCTGAGCTTCACATCACCAAGTCCCAGGTCAAGGAACTGGCCTCAGGGTACGGAATCTCCGTGGCGTCCAGGCCTTCTGCCCCATGTATGGCGACCCGCCTTCCTTATAATACGGAAATTGATTATGATATCCTGAACCGCATTGGAAAAGGAGAGGAATTTGTAAGTTCTCTTGTGAAAGGAAATGTGCGGCTGAGGCTTCATAAAGACATTGTCCGGATCGAGGTGGACCGGGACGCGATGGGAGAAGTGATGGAAAAGAGTAAGGAAATTATCTCTTATCTAAAGGAATTGGGATTTACATATATCACCATGGATTTGGAAGGATTCAGGTCCGGAAGCATGGATGTGGGGATTGAACCCATTAAGTAAAAATGATTGTGCTTCTTTATGAAGTTACTGATATCTCTGTGTTGATTTTTGATTTCATACTGATACAAAAAAAGTGCGGTTCCATGTCAAGGAAACGCATTTTTTGTATATCTATTATTCTCTATTCCAATGATATATAGAGTTATCTTAAATCAAAGGTTCCTTGTAAGCTTATTCATTCTTTTGCTTCCCTTAAGGCAGATTATTGTTTCACAATATGGCTGCCTCATCTGATGTACCAAGAGGTTTTCACAACCTCAATTCCTGGCAGCAGTACCATAGACGCTGAATTTTTTGATAGGAACCGGAAATGCTGTATGAGGGCTTCAGGCAATGGGGGTTTCCTGCTGTATTATAGAATGGTGTACATAATTCAACAGTATTCCCGAACAATGTCGGTTTATATCAGGAGATATTGGAAATATCGAAAAGATTGGCTGGTGTGTTCAATATGGGTTTATTAATTATAACCTAAAAATGCGGAATGAAACTAAGGAATAATGTCGAATTGTGATATTAAATGTAAAATTAAGAAGAAAGTTAATGTGAAAATGCACAATTAATTCTATTGTACTTTGAATTTGTTTGTGCTAATATATAGATAGGTTTTTTGCCCATAATCCTGTTTTTTAAAACACATGGAGGGCAAATTTTTTAGTAAAGGAGATAATATACCGTGGGTAGCAGAACATTGGAAAACATGGAACCGGTGGAAGTGTTTCAGTATTTTGAGGAAATTAGCAGTATTCCCAGGGGTTCGGGAAATGAAAGAAGAATCAGCGATTATCTGGTTTCTTTTGCCAAGGAACACAAGCTGGAGGTCATTCAGGATAAAGCGCTGAATGTGGTCATCAAGAAGCCAGGCACCAAGGGCTATGAAGAAAGTCCCGGCGTTATCATTCAGGGGCATATGGATATGGTATGTGAGAAAAGGCCTGACGTAACCCATGATTTCATGACAGACCCCATTAAATTGAAAATCCATGGAGATATGATTTACGCAGACGGTACAACTCTTGGAGGAGACGACGGTATTGCGGTCGCCATGGGGTTAGCAGTTCTGGCATCGGATACACTGGAACACCCTCCCATTGAATTGTTAGTTACCACCGCCGAAGAGACGGGAATGGATGGTGCCCATGCGCTGGATCCTAAAAACCTATCGGGCAAAACCCTTATTAATATCGATTCTGAGGAAGAAGGAATCCTGACGGTAAGCTGTGCAGGCGGCTGTTCCTCTAAAATCAATATTCCCGTAATATGGGAAGACGCAGACAGCAGCAGGGCTGCTTATGAAATTGAAATCACGGGCCTGCAGGGCGGACACTCCGGAGTGGAAATACATAAGGGCAGGGCAAATGCCAATAAATTGATGGCCCGGCTGCTGAAACGCGCATGTTCGGAGACAGATTTACATTTATGCTCCATAAACGGAGGTTCCAAGCACAATGCCATTGCCCGTAATGCACAGGTTGTTGTGTGCGTAAATCCAGAGGAAGTCCCAGAGCTAAAAGAGCATATCTCCAGCCTGGAACAAATATTTAAGGATGAATACAAAGCAGCAGATCCGGATATCATAATCGAGCTAAAGCCGGTTGATCATATGCCGGAACGAATCATGTCGAAAGATACAAAGGAAAACATCGTTAATTTTATGTATCTGATTCCAAACGGAGTCCAGAGCGTAAGCATGGATATTGAGGGTCTGGTAGAGAGCTCATTGAATCTGGGGGTAGTTGAGACAAAGGGAGACAACATTGAAATCATCAGTTCCATAAGAAGTTCCGTGGGAAGTATAAAGGATAATATTTTCCATACCGTAGCCGCCATTGCCGGCCTTACAAACGGGAAGGTGATTGCTGAGTCGGATTACCCGGAATGGAAATATAATTCTGATTCAAAAGTAAGACTGCTTTTTACAGAATTATACGAGAAATTATTTGGTGAAAAACCGCTGATCAGCGCGATCCATGCAGGACTCGAATGTGCGATTTTTGATAAAAAGTTTGAAGGAAAACTGGATATGATATCCGTTGGGCCTACAATAATCGGGGTGCATACTGCGGAGGAACATTTAAGCATACCATCAACCCAGAGGACGTGGAAGTATTTGACAGAAGCACTGAAAGCCCTCAAATAGCAGCAGAAAGACCGTTAATAATTAAAGTTTAAATTTGTGCCAATAACTGATCGAAATATGATGAATATAAGGGAGTACTGTGTATGAATCAAAAATTATCTAAAGGCGCATATGGCGGTGTAAAAGGGCAAGATTACGTACCATATGTTTCTCCAAAATCCGGATCGGGTGGAAATATTGCGGTATTAATCATTGGTATAGCTCTGTCTGCATTGTTCGCCGCATCAACAGCTTACTCTGGCATGAAAGCAGGCCTTACTGTTGCTGCCGGAATACCGGGTTCTATATTAGGTTCTGTATTTATTGCCATGTTTGCCAGGGAAAAAGGAATTCTTGGAAAGACACTTCTTCAGGGAATGGCCAGCGGCGGGGAATCCATTGCCAGCGGCATGATATTTGTTTTTCCTGCAATTCTTTTGATCGGTTCCCGGGTAACATTTCTGGAAGGTCTTGTGATCGGTGTGGGCGGTGCTTTATTTGGCATAGGTGCAGCCTCTCTGGTCTACAATTATTTGATCGTGGAAGAGCATGGAAAATTAATGTATCCTGAGTCAATGGCTATTTCAGAAACCTTAGTCGCCTCGGAAGGGGCCAAGGATTCCCTGAAATTTATGGGAATCGGATTTGGAATCGGCGGTTTAATAACCGCAGTAACCAGCTCATTCTTAAATATCACCAACAACGTGATCAGCTTTGTGCATGAGCCCTTTTACAAATGGAAATTTCAGCTGGAAGTGAACCCCCTGCTGCTTGGGATAGGATTCATCGTGGGAATGGAAGTATCCTTGACCATGTTTGCCGGTTCTATATTATCTAACTTTGCCATTACGCCTCTCATCGGTTATTTTGCTTCTTTAGGCAGTGGAGGCCCGGCCGTGTGGAATAATCCTTCTGTAAGCGTAAACGCTATGGGAGTCGGCGATATAGCAGGCAGCTACGTAAAATATATCGGTGCAGGCATGATGCTTTCCGGCGGTCTGATCGGTGCCATAAAACTGATTCCAACGGTTATCGCTTCCATAAAGGAAACCATGAATGCCAGAGGAAAAGGCTCCGGCGGCGTTGGATCTTCTGTTGAAACTGTTATTTTACTGTCAGGTATCATCGTAGGCTTTATCGGCGGTTTCCTTGTATCAGGCGGCAACATTGCCATGGCTGTACTGGGTTCTGTTTTATCCATGGTGCTGTCTTTGATGTTTGTTATTGTTTCCGGACGTTTAACAGGTACCATCGGAACTTCAAACCTTCCTGTATCCGGTATGACAATTGCTTCCATCGTTATCGTAACATTACTGTTTGTGGGATTAGGCTGGAAGAGCGTAGATGATAACAAGGCTCTGCTGTTATTCGGTTCCTTTATTGTTACTGCAATCGCTGCAGCAGGCGGTTACTGCCAGTCACAAAAGGTTTCTTTTATCATTGGTGGAAGCAAGAATGAAATGCAGAAATATTTTGCAATATCTTCTATTGTAGGTGTTGTGGTAGTTACCTGTGTTATTTTATTGCTTTCCAATCAGCTCTCAATGACTGGTGACAATGTTCCGTTTGCATTGCCTCAGGCGAATTTAATGGCAACATTGACAGCCGGAATCATGTCGGGTCAGTTGCCCTGGGTCATGATCATCTGCGGCATTATAATGGGAATCGTTTTATTTTTACTGAAACTCCCTGTAATGACAGTTGCAATCGGGTTTTATTTGCCGATATCCACAACTTCCATCATTTTGCTAGGAGCCCTGGTTCGTTTCTTCGTTGAGAAATATTCCAGAAATGAAAGAGAAAAGGAAGCGAAAGTTTCTAACGGTGTAAGCCTGTCATCAGGGCTTGTTGCCGGCGGATCAATTATTGGACTTATCGGAATCGTTTTACAGGTAACTGGCATCATCAGTGGTGCAGGCCCAAGCGGATTTGCAAATTCAAATGGAATGGCATTTATCTTATTGATCATTCTTGTAGCAGCGACCGCTATACCGCTTTTTAAGAGTGAAGTGAAGAATGCGAAATGACATTGATGAGGCTTTAAATTTAATATTTAAGATTTCCGATAAACTGGAATACGAGGTTGATAAAAACGGCATAGTGACCATGCTTATAAAACAGGATCATAAGATTCAGCAGGTTTTTAGAAAATTCGGTTTCAAAATTCCGGAATATAAAAAAATTGCGATGGATGAGTATGGAAGCTGCGTCTTTCTTCAAATTGACGGCAGTAAGACCATTAGGGAAATTGGAAAAAGCCTTGAAGAAACGTATGGTGACAAGGTAGAGCCGCTGTATGAAAGACTGCTGTTATTTGTCAGTCACTTAGAGCAGCAATTTCACTATATCGAAAATACCAGCAAGATGTAAGAAGAAGTCTGCAAAGCAGGCAGATCGGTGTCGGGAATTAAGCCCTGGCACCGATCTTTTTTTGTGACTCTTGACCGCTGCCGGCAGGAACGATATAATTATCATTAAATTCTTTTGCCGAATGGTGAGAAAGGACTTTGATGAAATCAAATAAATATATGTTTTTCTTTATGCTCTTACTCCTGCCGATTTTTTTAGCAGGCTGCGGGAGACGTTTCCCGGATTATAGCAGTCAATCCGGCAGCCTGAGCACTGAAGAATCAAAAACGGCTGCAAACGGAACAGATGATCATACTTCAGATCCTGGGGAACCCACAATCCATATCTCAGCTACAGAGTCTTCTGGGATAGAAGATACGGCTGGAGAGACGGATTCTTCCTACGGCAGTGATCCCTATGAGGTAAGAGCAGGAGAGCTGCTCTCCGGCATGACCCTTGAGGAAAAGGTGGGGCAGATGTTTTTTGTCCGCCTGCGCAAAGCCAGTGCTGTTCAGGATATTGAGAAGTATCATTTAGGCGGTTATATCCTGTTCGGAGACGATTTTAAGGATGAGACCCAAACCGGCATTCAGGATTTTATTAAAAGCTGTCAGAATGCTTCATCCATCCCCTTGCTCATGGGAGTGGATGAGGAGGGCGGGACCGTGTGCCGTGTCAGCAAATATGCGGCTTTCCGTTCGGAACCGTTTAAATCTCCTCAGTATTTGTATAAACAGGGCGGCTTTGAAGCCATTCAGGCCGATACCAGGGAGAAGGCTGCCCTTTTGCTTGGACTTGGGATCAATGTTAATCTGGCTCCTGTCTGCGATGTCTCTGTAAATCCGGATGATTTTATCTACCGCCGGTCTTTTGGCCGGGAGGCCGGGGAGACGGCTGATTATGTCAGAACCGTTGTCCGGGAAATGGAAAAAGCAGGGATCGGAAGCACACTGAAGCATTTTCCCGGCTATGGCAGCAATGAGGATACCCATACGGGGTCCGCGGTAGATACCAGGGATTATAAACAATTTCTCCAGAGCGACTTCCTTCCGTTTGAGGCCGGGATCGAAGCCGGAGCCGGCAGTGTTCTGGTTTCCCATAATATTGTGACATCAATGGATGAAGAACATCCTGCCTCCCTTTCCCGTGCTGTTCATGATAAATTAAGGGAATCCCTGAACTTCAATGGAGTGATTATGACTGATGACCTCAGTATGGATGCCATTAAGAACAGTACTTCGAATGCGGCTGTCCTGGCCATTGCTGCCGGGAACGACTTACTGATTGCGACTGACTTTGACGGAGACATTCCGGCTGTCTTAGATGCCCTGAATAATGGGACGCTGAAAGAAGCACAGATTGACGCTTCTGTAATCAGGATACTGGTCTGGAAGCTTAAATTGGGCATATTGTAAAAGTGCGGTTCACAGTGAACCGCACTTTTTCTGCATAATAAAACAATTTATGTTTTAAACACGATCAACTACTTTAAAAAAGTTACTAATTTCCACCTTTCCATAACCCCATATGTTATTTGGATAAGCATTGTTATCGCCGCGCATTGCATTCCAAATCAACTGCCGGTTAATAATGTTGCCGGTCATCTGGATATAATTCCTTCTGACAACTGCCCATTCAAAAACCATTGCCATAATGCCTGCCGTGTGGGCCGCCGCTGTTCCTGTTCCTGTGGCAGTGCCGTATCTATTTCCCGGAAGTGCACACGGAATACGATAGCCCGGAGCTGCAATATCAGGCTTAATTAATCCTATTCTTGTGTAGCCTCTTCCTGATTCTTCCAGAATGTTGTTGTCGAACTGATTATAGGCGGTAACGGTCAGCAAGCTTCGTGCATTTCCCGGAGAAGTTATCGTAACGTCTGGATCTGAATTTGTAAAGTATGTTTCGTCTGAGATCAAGCCTCCTGTTGGGAGCCATGCATGAAAGGAGAAGGAATCATTATTGAGATTTTCCGTATGAATATGCCAGGTTCCTGGTATGGTATTTTTGAAACGCAGCAGGATGAGCTGGTCTCCGGTGTTTTGCTCAAAAATAATATTATTTATCCAGATGTCTGTCTGGCTTAAAGGGAAGGTATAATTTATGCAGCTATTTATTGCCGGAGGAATTAATTGGGTAGACTCATGGGTGGGTGAGGTGACACTGATGGAGACCTGTGCCGGAGAATATGCCCAGATTTCCATGGAGAACATACTGTCATCATTTCCTACATTTAATTCAAAATCATTGTAAAAGAGTTGGGGTACAGGGGCATGAAAATAATGTCTTCGTTTGTTCCCTTCATTTCCGGCAGCAACTGCAACCGCAATTCCGGGAATCTGTGCCAGGTCATCCAGATAGCTGCTTAAAGGGCCGTTTCCGTCGTGTCCGCCCTGGCTTGACCCAAGGGCAATGCAGATGACGATTGGTTTATTCAATCCCTGGGAGACAGAAACCAGGTAACGTGCGGCAAGCATAATATCAGATTCCTGAAAACACAGAACATCCTCTGGTACTAAAAAAATATCCTTTAAATTTTGTTTGGCTTCTTTCAGTTTTACCACGATCAGATCAGCTTCCGGGACAACACTGTGGAGTCTATTGTCATTGGTTGAGGTACCGGCTACAATGCTGGAAATTACCGTGCCATGGCCATTGGTATCAACTGAAGGAACGATGGATAAAGGATCATTGGACTGTAAAGCCTGATTTATTAAATCCCTGCTGTATTCGGAACCAAATGTAAAGCTCTCCGGGGGGGCGCCGCTTTGTATGGTCTGATCCCATATTGACTGAATGCGGGTGGTTCCGTCTCTGTTTTTAAAAGCCTGGTGCTGGTAATCAATGCCGGTATCTATAATTCCTATGAGTACATCTTTTCCAAACAGGCTTAAAGCAGGATTGGTCTGAACTGCTGTAATTCCGGATTTGTCTATACTTGCCAGTGAACTCAGGGTATAAATTGACGAAAAGCGGCTGTAAGGATACAGCCCTAAGTCACAGACGTTCATGGATTCTATCGGGATATGTTCCAATGAAAGCCTTACATTAAGGTGAGTAAAATTATGGTAAGTTGGATATAGTGGAATGAGAGCGTTATTTATGAATAAATCGTAATAATTATTATCAAGTATTTTTTCCAAAATCAAGCCCCCCTTTATATCTAGTGTCTCACATAAATTTATGCAAACAGATACAAATTATGAATAAGAAGCCTTTGCTACGGAATAAGGCATTGATTTTTGTCAAAGCCCCCTGCATTCATGCTGTCCTGATATATTTTTTCCAACTCTTCCAGGTGAAAGGTTCCTTCATTTACCTGGTAATATTTTTTTGTATCCGGCAGATAGAATATGCCTGTTTCGTCCACATTCACTGCTCCGGTCTGGCCGTCAGTGCTGGAGAAATAGATCTGGTAGGTAGTGGCACTGTCCAAGCTTCCGTCCGGGGCCTCTTTTAAAGAGAAGCCGTGAAACAGATCCGCCACCCTGGCTATGGTTTCCTTGTTCTCGTCATAAAAGGAATAACAGATGGAACCATAATATATGGAAACGGATTCGGTTTTTGATATGTCAACGGGAATGCCTGCAAGCTCCTTTGCCGCCTCTTTTTTCTGGCTCTGGCATGAAGTAAGGGATAACAGCAGCAGGATAATAAGGAAAAAAGTTTTGTGTATTTTTTTAGCCATAGGAAACCTCGCTTTTTATTCTATATTACCATAAGTTCCCGGAAAAGCAAAGATAAGGGAAAGAAAGCATTAACCATGCTTTGTCTGGTAATAACCGGCCAGAATATTCAGATAGGCCTTGGCGTATTTAGGTAAATACCGGTTTTTCTGGTAAGCGGCTATAAGGGTGTTTTCAATTCGTTCTTTTCCAATGGAAAGGCAGACAGAGGAGCTGGGTTCCCTGTCTTTTAAATAATGATAATAGCTTTCAGGAGCAAAGGCGGCCCCCAGGCCTTCCATGGCAAGGCGGATGGACATTTCACTGCTTCTGGTGTGAAGAAGGACGTTTGGTTCCAGGCCGTAATCCTCAAAGAATTTAAGAGCAAGTCCTCCCGTGTTCTGGTCCGGGTAGAGAAGGATAAAGGGTTCGCCTGCAAGAAGGCTTAGATCGATCCAGGGGTATTGAAAGCCTTCTTTCATTTCAGCCTTTTTTACCAGTGGATTTGAAGCGGACAGGACCAGAACCATCTCTTCCTTTCCTATGATCTGGTAATCCAGTCCGGTGGGAAATTCATGGACATTGTAAAATGTCAGGTCAACGGTGTGGTCGGTCAGGGTATGCTCGGCCACAAAGTTGACTTCCTCCATCATATTGACCGTGACATTGGGATACAGCTGGTGGAATTTTGAAAGGGTGGGACCGATCAGGCTGTTTCCAAGCATAATGGGAATGGCAATATTTAACCGTCCGTGGTTTTGATGCATAATGTCATCAAATTCCATGTCCCATTCCATGCCGTATTCTACGATTTTTTCTGCATAATGGATGTAGCGTTCTCCGATGTAGGTTGGAAAATAACTGCTTCCAATCCGGTCGAAAAGGCGGACTCCAAGCTGATGCTCTAAGTTTTTTAAATATTTGCTTAAGGATGGCTGGGAGATAAACAGGGACTCCGCTGCTTTGCTGATGTTTTTTTGTCTGGCAATGGCCAGAATATATCTTGCTTCTTTCAGTTCCATAGGTATTCCTCCTTTTGCACAGGTGATGATGTGCTTCTATTATAGCTTTACTGCATAAAAAATATAGATTATATGTATTTGACGTACAGTATATCATAAATTATAATAAAAGTATAGATATAAATTAACACAGCTTATAAGTGATGATAAGTGTTGACAATGAATGCGTGTAAAACCCATGGGGAGGTCAAGATGAAGAAAAGTAGTGCATTTATAATGGTCGTGCCAGGGCTTGTGATTCTGGCAGTGTGTCTGTTTCTTCCGCTTTTAAGGGTATTGATCCCGTCTTTTCACACCGGAGATTATCCTTTCAGCGCCTATGTGGAATTTTTCCAGGATGAGTATTATCTTAAGATTTTCATGAGGACGGTTAAGGTCGCCTTCATCACTACGGCTGTCTGTATGACAGCAGGAGTTCCAACCGCGTATTTTATCAGCCGGTGCAGGAAAAAATGGAGAGGGATTCTTCTGTCTGTCTCAATTTTTCCTCTGATGACCAATTCTGTCATCAGAAGCTTTGCCTGGATCAATATTTTAGGCAGCAACGGCATCATTAACCGGTTCCTTTTGGCAGCCGGCTTTGTAGAAAAACCTGCCAAGCTGTTATACACGGACTTTTCCATCATCATCGGCTCGGTTTACTTATTTCTGCCCCTGATGATCGTTACGGTGGCCGGTGTTATGGAAAACATTGATAATGACATGATGGAAGCAGCCCTCAGCCTGGGAGCGGACCGGTTCAAGGCTTTTATGAAGGTAATTTTCCCCATGAGCCTTCCCGGGATCATTGTAGGAGGTATCCTGGTGTTTACCGGGACTTTGACGGCTTATACCACGCCTCAGCTGTTAGGAGGCAATAAACATATGGTCCTTGCCACCTTCATCTACCAGAGAGCCATGAGCGTGGGAGACTGGAATGGGGCCGCGGTCATTTCCCTGATCATGATCGTCTCGACTCTGGTTGTTATAAAGGGACTGAATGCCCTGTCTGCCAGGCTGGACAGAAGAGGAGGAAGCCATGCGTAAAAATAAAATGCTTACGGTTTTTGCAGTGCTGGTATTCATGTTTTTGATCCTGCCCCTTGTGATCATTACCGTGACTGCTTTTGGAGAGGGCAGTGCCATCACCTTTCCTATTGAATCTTTTTCATTCCGTTGGTTTATCAATGTGTTTGCATTAAAATCCTTCCGGGTATCCTTTTTGACCAGTCTGGAGATTGCGCTCCTTGCTACCGTGGCCGCTCTTATAGCAGGAATTCCGGCTGCCTATGCCCTGGCAAGGTCCGGTATGAAGGGAAAGGGGATCTTAAAATCCATCTTCCTTTCTCCGACCATTGTACCTGGAATCGTAATCGGCTTTGTTCTTTATCAGTTTCTGGTGCTGACCTTAAGGGTCCCGGTATTTGCAGGACTTTTGGCAGGACATTTCATGGTGACTCTGCCCTATGTGATCCGGGTGGTGGGCTCCAGCTTAGACCAGTTTGACTTTTCAGTGGAAGAGGCGGCCTGGAGTCTGGGCTGCACAAAAACGGGAGCATTTTTCCGGGTGGTGCTGCCTAACATTACATCGGGAATCTCGGCGGCTTTTATGCTTGCATTTATTAACTCCTTTAATAACATTCCGGTTTCCATGTTTCTCTCAGGTCCAGGGGTATCCACATTCCCTGCGACCCTTATGAATTACATTGAATATAATTATGACCCTACCGTGTCTGCGGTTTCCGTGCTTTTGATGGCCATAACGGTCCTTATCATGGTAATTGTTGACAGGACCCTGGGAATTGCCGCTCTGGCGAAATAGGAGGAAAAACCATGGCATATATGAAACTGCAGGATATTGATGTCTGTTATGATAAGAAGAAACAGATTTTAAAAGGACTTAACTTGGAGGTACAGGAAGGGGAACTGGTTTCTCTTTTAGGACCAAGCGGCTGCGGAAAGACCACGACTCTTCGGGTAGTTGCCGGGTTTATCGAGCCTCAGAACGGAGTTTTCTCTTTGGATGGGTCGGACCTTACAAAGGTTCCGGTACATAAGAGAAATTTTGGGATCGTATTTCAAAGCTATGCCCTGTTTCCCCATTTAAGCGTTTATGACAATGTGGCCTTTGGGCTTAAAATGAGAAAGCTTGACAAGGAGGAAATCCATAAAAAAGTGGATCAGATCCTTGAGGTCTGCGGCCTTACAGAATTTCGCGGACGGTTTCCCCAGCAGATGTCCGGCGGCCAGAGACAAAGAGTGGCCCTTGCCAGGGCGCTGGTAATCGAGCCAAAGCTTCTTCTCCTTGACGAGCCTTTAAGCAACCTGGATGCAAAGCTGCGCATCAATATGCGGATGGAGATCAAGAGGATCCAGAAAAAACTGGGCATTACCACCTTGTTCGTTACCCATGACCAGGAAGAGTGCTTCTCCATATCAGATAAGGTAGCGGTTATGAACCAGGGCGTCATCGAACAGTTCGACACACCGGAAAACATTTATCACAGGCCCAATACGGAATTTGTTGCCAGATTTATTGGTTTTGAGAATTTTCTTCCGTTAAAGAGACAGGGGGATGTATATAAAACCCAGGCCGGCGCAGTATTTAATGTAGAAACCCTGCCCAGGGAAGGCGCCTGCATGGGCACCATACGGCCGGAGGATATCCGGGTGGCAGATGAGGGACAGAATAACAACATCCTGGAAGGCACTGTAGGTGTCCGGACATTTCTTGGAAAAGGCTATCAGTATGAGGTTCTTACAGCAGCAGGAAAGTTTCTGGTAAACAGGCCGGCAGAAGAAACTTATAAAGAGGGCAGCAGGATCCGTCTTTATTTGCCGGAGTCAAAACTGATCCTTGTGTCTTAATGGGCATGGTTCATGCTTCAAGGTAACAGCGGCTGATGAAGCCGTGGAATTATAATAAGAGAGGATGAAGATTATGAAGAAAGTATTGGCATTATCCCTGTGTGCAGCCATTGTATTGACAGGCTGCGGCGGTGCCGGATCTGCAGGAACAACAGCGGCAGGCGAGAAAAAGAGCGGCACAGAAGCAAAAAAACTGGTATTATCCACCTACGGTTTAAGCGAGGACATCTCGGAAGAAGAGGTGTACAAGCCCTTTGAGGACCAGTACAACTGCAAGATCGTAACAGAGACAGGAAGCACCAATGAGCGTTATACAAAGCTTTCTGCCAACGCCGAAAGCACCATTGATGTGATCGAACTGTCACAGGCCATGACGGCAAAGGGAATTGAAGAGGGCCTGTTTGAGCCTCTTGATTTAAGCAAGATCGAAAACAGCCAGTATTTGATCAAAGCGGCAAAGACCATGGCAGATGCGGGACAGGGCGCTGCCTATACCATCAACAGCATCGGCATCATGTATGATCCGGAGGCAGTAGGATTTGAGATCAAGAGCTTTGATGATTTATGGAAAGCGGAACTGGAAGGAAGCGTTGCCATTCCGGATATTACTACTACCTTTGGTCCTGCCATGGTCTATATGGCAAGCGATTACAAGGGCGTTGATGTGACCAGTGACAAGGGAGCGGCTGCTTTTGAGGCATTGGAAGAATTAAAGCCAAACCTTGTAAAGACTTATGCAAAGTCTTCTGACTTAATCAATATGTTCACTTCCGGGGAAATCAAGGCTGCCATTGTAGGTGACTTCGGTGTTCCTACCATCAAGGAAGCAAGCCCGGATCTGGTATATGTGACTCCTGATGTGACCTATGCAAACTTTAATACCATCAGCATTACCAAGAACTGCAAGGACAAGGAGCTGGCTTACGCATACATTAATTACCGCTTAAGCAAGGAACTGCAGAGCAAAACCACAAAGGCATTAAACGAAGCGCCTACCAATAACCAGGTGGAGGTATCAGGAGAAGATTCTGCAAACATGACTTACGGAGAAGCTGCAGAAAGTGCAAAGGTTCTGGATTATTCCTTTGTCAATCCGGTCTTAAGCGACTGGATTGATCAGTGGAACCGGATTATCAATAATTAAGGACAGAGAAAATATGAAGGTTGACTTGCTTATTAAAAATGGATGGGTCTACCGGACATACAGGCAATGTTTTGAAAAAATGGACATTGCGGTTGCAGGGGAAAGGTTTTACGACATTTCCCCTGCCTCGTTTTACGAGGCAGAATGTGTGGTAGATGGTACAGGAAAATACATTATACCGGGACTGATCGATATTCACATGCATATTGAAAGCTCCATGACATATCCGGAAGAGTTCTCCAGAGCGGTCCTGCCCTGGGGAGTCACCTGTGTGGTGGCTGATCCCCATGAGATCGCCAATGTATTCGGGCTGGAAGGAATCAAAAGCTTTATGGAGCGGGAAACCGAGCTGGATATTTACTATGGGATCCCATCCAGTGTTCCTTCCACCGGAAGCAGCCTGGAAACCTCAGGCGGACAAATCGGGGAAGAGGAGGTCAGGGAGCTTTTAAAGGAAGCTAAAGTCATCTGCCTTGGAGAGGTGATGAATGATTTAGATCTGGTTTCCGGGGAAGATACCCTGATCAAACGCATTGTCAGGCTGTGCCAGAACGGGGAACGCCGGTTGAAGATCGAAGGGCATTGCCCCGCCCTGTCAGGAGACGCACTGGCGGGCTTTATCCGGGGCGGAGTGGATGCGGACCATACCCAGCAGACACCAGAGTCGGTTCTGGAAAAGACGGACATGGGCATGTTTTTGGAGCTTCAGGCAAAATCCCTGACATCTGATGTTGTGGAAACGGTGGTATCCCATGGTCTTTATGAAAATGTGGCTCTTGTAACAGATGATACCATGCCGGATCATTTGGCAAAGGGCCATTTAAACCAGATCCTTAAATTGGCTGTGGACCGGGGAATGCCGGCAGAAAAGGCCATTTACTGCGGGACCCTTACGCCTGCACGGAGAATGGGCCTTGATGGCAGGGGGATGATCGCGCCTGGAAAGCTTGCGGATTTCATTGTTCTTGATGATCTGGTAAGCTTTTGCCCTTCTGCGGTTTATAAAAACGGGAAACTGCATAAAAAAAGCCCGGATTCTCCAAAAGCAGTTTTCCCGGACCATTTTTACCAGTCCGTAAAATGCCGTTTGGCTCTGGCATCTGATTTTAAACTGAACCGGTGCGAGATACAGGAGGGAACAGCAGTTGTAAATGTCATGGAGATTCAGGACTTTGGAACAAGGGTCAGGCATGTGAAAAGGAAAGTTCCCGTCCGGAACCGCTGCATATGCTGGCAAGAGGCAGGGCTTTGCCTGGCAATGGTATTTGAACGCTACGGAAAGACAGGAGAAGTGTCCTATGGGCTTGTGGAACATGCCTTTCAGTCTCCCGGAGCGGTGGCCACTACCTGGAGCCATGACAGCCACAATCTGCTGGTGCTTGGTAATTCGGTGGAGGATATGGTGCTTGCCCAGAACCGGGTGGTTCATATGCAGGGCGGCTATGTAACGGCCCGGGGCGGTAAAATTACTGCTTCTGCAGCTCTCCCAGTAGGAGGTATCCTCTCCGATGGAAGCCTTTTAAAGCTTTCGGAGGAACTGGCTGAGGTGAGGAAGGAGATCGAGGCCATGGGGTATGAGAACAGCAATGTCATCATGTCTATTTCCACCCTGACGCTTCTGGTCTCACCGGAATTAAAGATAAGCGACAAGGGTCTGTTTGATGTAAAGACAAAGCAGAAGGTCCCGCTGGTGGAAGGATATGAGTCTTAAAAAGGAAATTCCATGGGAGTGTACCTTTATGTCCCATAAAAGGGGCCCTGCCCTGCCTCCAAATCATGGGCAGTAACAAGGAAAAGGTTGATAAGTGTGAAAACGACAATTATAAATGTAACTGTGGTAACAATGAATGAACAGCGGAAGATCCACCATCCCGGTTTTGTGATGTTTGAAAACGATATCATTACAGCAGTGGGAGATATGAAGGATTTACCGGAAGAGTCCGGAATTTCGGATACATTAACGGTAGACGGAAAAAACGGCATTCTGATGCCGGGAATGGTGAATCTCCATACCCATATGGGAATGATCCCCTTCCGCGGGCTTGGGGATGACTGCAAGGACCGGCTCCGGGTATTTTTGCTTCCAATGGAACAGAAGGCTATGGATGAGGAGCTTGTTTATTTATCTTCCCGCTATGCAGCAGGAGAGATGCTCCTTGGCGGTGTGACCACGGCTCTTGATATGTATTATTTTGAGGAAGAAGCTGCAAAGGCCATGGATGAGATGGGAATGCGGGGAATTGCAGGACAGACAGTAATGGAAGAAGGGGCCTGTGATTTTGACGATCCCTGTAAGGCATTGGCCTATGGGGAAAAATTGATAAAAAAATATCAGTCCAATCCCAGAATATCAGCCTGCATTGCTCCTCATGGAACCAGCACCTGCGGGGAAAAGCTGCTTTTGGAAGCCTGCCGCCTGGATTCGTCCTTAAAGGTTCCTTTTACTCTCCATACGGCGGAGATGGATTATGAAATGGATTATTTCCGGAAGAAATACGGCATGTCTCCGGTTCAGTATCTGGACAGCATTGGAGTATTGGGAAAAGAAACCCTGGCAGCCCACTGCATTCATATGAAGGAAGAGGATCTTCTGCTTTTAAAGGAACGGGGAGCAAGGGTGGCTCACTGCATCGGCTCCAATGCAAAGGCGGCAAAGGGAGTGGCGCCCGTAAGCTCCATGCTTCAAATGGGAATTCCCGTAGGCCTTGGAACGGATGGCCCTGCCAGCGGAAACACCCTGGATATTTTTACGCAAATGAAGCTCTGCGCCGATTTTCATAAAAATGAGACCAGGGACCGGAGCGCATTTCCGGCGGAAACCATTGTGTCAATGGCTACGGATCTGGGAGCAAAGGCCCTGGGGCTATCTGATATCACAGGTTCCTTAGAACCGGGAAAGCAGGCGGATCTGGTTTTAGTTGAAACCCGCTCCGCTAACATGTTTCCTGTTTACAATCCCTATTCAGCCCTTGTTTACAGCGCCAATCCTTCCAATGTAGAGGCAGTATACGTGGCCGGGGAATGTTTGGTAAGGGATAAGAAGCTTGCAAAGGTGGATATGGCAGAAATCAGGAAAATGCTTTTAAAAAAGATGAAAAAAACGGATTTTGGAATTTATATGGAAAAAATGGGAAATATTTATTGAGTAAGGGTATGCAGGATGACTATAATATAACTTATCTGGACTTGCATCGCAAGTAAAGATAAAAGAGCTATTTTTCAGCCCGTCCATCCGATTAGGAAAACATCTTTTGTTTTTCATAATATATCTGTCAGAAGTATATAATTTACAGAGGTTTTAATTAAAATTCACCGGTTGTTATTTATTAGAAATAATTGACAACCATATTTCCCTGTGGTAAACTGTATCAGTACAAATACGCGCCGATACTTGGTATTCCGGATACTCCAACCAATACTTGGTATGAGGTGAGACTTTAAGACTAAAGGAGGAAATCAACATGATTTCAAAGGAAAAGAAAGCAGCTATCATCGCTGAATATGGCAGAAAAGCTGGAGACACAGGTTCACCAGAAGTACAGATCGCAATTCTGACAGAAAGAATCACAGAATTAACGGATCATCTTCAGAAGAACCCAAAAGATCATCATTCCAGAAGAGGACTTCTGATGATGGTTGGACAGAGAAGAGGTCTTCTTGATTACTTAAAGAAGACAGACCTGGAAGGCTATCGTTCATTGATCGAGAAGTTAGGAATCAGAAAATAATAAACCATTTAGGGTGGAGGACTTCTCCACCCTATCTGTCTATTAAGAAAAGAATATTAAAAGTAGAAGCATTCCCCGAGACCGCTGATGTGCGCGTAATAAGCAGAGCCAGAATCTGCTTATGTTTCCTTGCGGGCAGCATAATCAAACTTTATTGACTTGCGCGCAGATCAGTAGTTTCGGCGTCTTCTACTGTTAATATAAATTATTTATCCAGTAAAAGGAGATACCAGTATGTACAAGAGTTTTAGTATGGAACTGGCCGGCAGAACATTAACTGTTGATGTCGGCAGAGTAGCAAAGCAGGCAAACGGCGCGGCATTCATGCACTATGGCGATACCGTAGTAGTAGCTACCGCAACTGCTTCTGACAAGCCAAGGGATGGAATTGATTTCTTCCCATTGAGCGTAGAGTATGAAGAGAAATTATACGCCGTAGGAAAGATCCCAGGCGGCTTCAACAAAAGAGAGGGAAAAGCATCTGAGAATGCAATTTTGACCTCCCGTGTCATCGACCGTCCCATGAGACCTTTGTTTCCAAAAGATTACCGCAACGATGTGACCTTAGATAACATCGTTATGTCCGTAGACCAGGACTGCAGTCCGGAGCTGACAGCCATGTTAGGCTCCGCCATTGCTACCTGCATCTCCGATATTCCTTTTGACGGCCCCTGTGCTTCCACCCAGGTGGGCCTTGTAGACGGAGAACTTGTCATCAACCCGACCCAGGCTCAGAAGCAGGTGTCTGATATGGCGCTTACGGTTGCTTCCACAAGAGAAAAAGTCATCATGATCGAGGCCGGAGCCAATGAAGTGCCGGAAGATAAGATGATCGAAGCCATTTTCAAGGCTCATGAAGTAAACCAGGAGATCATCAAATTCATTGACACCATCGTAGCGGAGTGCGGAAAGCCGAAGCACCAGTATACCAGCTGTGCAGTGCCGGAAGAGTTATTTGCTGCCATCAGAGAAATCGTTACTCCGGAAGAGATGGAAGTTGCCGTATTTACCGATGAAAAGCAGATAAGAGAAGAAAACATCCGTAAGATCACTGAGAAGCTGGAAGAAGCCTTTGCAGATAAGGAAGAATGGCTGTCAGTGCTGGGAGAGGCTATTTACCAGTATCAGAAAAAGACCGTCCGCAAGATGATCTTAAAAGACCATAAGCGTCCTGACGGCCGTGCCATGGACCAGATCCGTCATCTGACAGCAGAGATCGATATGCTTCCAAGAGTTCATGGTTCCGCAATGTTCACCCGCGGCCAGACCCAGATTTTAAATATCTGTACCCTGGCTCCATTATCAGAAAGCCAGAGATTAGACGGCATTGATGATTTAGAAACCTCCAAGAGATATATGCACCACTACAATTTCCCGTCCTTCTCTGTAGGCGAGACAAGACCTTCCAGAGGACCGGGACGCCGGGAGATCGGCCATGGTGCCCTGGCAGAGAGAGCACTCATTCCGGTTCTTCCGTCTGAGGAAGAATTCCCATATGCCATCCGTACCGTTTCCGAGACCATGGAATCCAATGGATCTACCTCTCAGGCAAGCATCTGTTCCTCCTCCATGTCCTTAATGGCGGCAGGTGTTCCTATTAAATCAGCTGTTGCAGGTATTTCCTGCGGCCTGGTTACCGGAGATACAGATGACGATTATATTGTCCTGACCGATATTCAGGGACTGGAAGATTTCTTCGGCGATATGGACTTTAAGGTAGGAGGCACCCATAAGGGAATCACTGCGATCCAGATGGATATTAAGATCCACGGCCTTACAAGACCGATTATTGAAGAAGCCATCCGCACCACCAGAAAAGCAAGACTCTACATTCTTGATGAGGTTATGGCAAAAGCCATTGCAGAACCACGTAAGGAAGTAGGCAAATATGCTCCGAAGATCGACCAGATTTCCATTGATCCTCAGAAGATCGGTGATGTGGTAGGAAAGCAGGGCAAGGTGATCAATAAGATCATTGAAGAGACCGGCGTAAAGATCGATATTTCCGATGACGGCAGTGTATCCGTATGCGGAACTGACCAGGTTATGATCGACCGTGCGATCCAGATCATAAAGAGCATTGTAACGGAGATCGAAGCAGGACAGATCATGACCGGCAAGGTTGTCAGGATCATGAACTTTGGTGCTTTCGTTGAGCTGGCTCCCAATAAGGATGGCATGATCCACATTTCCAAGCTGTCTGATAAGAGAGTGGCAAAGGTTGAGGATGTGGTCAACATCGGCGATGAAGTGACTGTTAAGGTAGTTGAAGTCGATAAGATGGGAAGAATCAACTTAAGCATGAAGCCGGGAGATCTGGCTGCAAAGGCAGAAGATAAAAAAGAAGAAAAAGAAGCAGAATAAAACCGCTATGCCCTGTGGCAGGCAGGTATACCCAAAGGGTAAAAGCCATGTAAATGAAAATGATTATTGACAAATGAATCATTAGCACGTATAATTGTCTGGATCGAAGACATAAATATCTGATTTATAATTGAATACGCTTCATTAAGAGGGAGTAGTTTCAATGCATCATCAACATCCTGACTGCCAAAGGGCAGCCTGGTGGTGCATGCCAGACAATGGTTACCAGACTTTTAATGTATTTATTCTGAATATTAAATATTTTTCAGAATAAGTGCATTAAAAGTCTTTTTCTTTTTCTTTTTGTGGCAATAATAAATCAGAGAGGTCAAAACAGTACATGTTGATGCAGGCTGTCTCTATGGGCAGCAGAATGGAGGAAAGTTTGAAAGACTGGTATCAGAAAACAGAAAAAGAAGTATTAGAAGAGCTTCGTACATCAAAGGAAGGGTTAAGCGAAGAGGAAGCTGCCGGACTTCTTGCCAGCAAGGGAGAAAATATCCTGGAAGAAGGAACGAAAAAAAGCACCCTTCAGGTATTTGCCGAGCAGTTCCGTGATCTGCTGGTGGTCATTCTGATTGCAGCGGCCGTCATTTCCATGCTTTCAGGAAATGTGGAAAGCACCATCGTTATAGTGGCGGTCATTGTGTTAAATGCGGTCCTTGGAACAGTGCAGCATGAAAAAGCCCAGAAATCCCTGGCCAGCTTAAAATCCTTATCATCACCGACTGCCAAGGTGATCCGGGCTGGACAAAAAATTGAGATCGCTTCAAGAGGCGTGGTTCCGGGAGATATCCTGCTTCTGGAGGCCGGAGATATGGTAGTGGCTGATGGAAGAATACTTAATAATTATTCCCTTCAGGTAAACGAAAGCTCCCTGACCGGCGAATCCACCAATGTGGATAAGGAAGAGGGAACTATTGAAACAGAAGCACCCCTGGCAGACCGGACCAACATGGTTTATTCCGGTAGCCTGGTTACTTACGGCAGGGCGGTAGTGGCTGTCACCGGAACAGGAATGGATACGGAGATCGGAAAGATCGCCAGCTTAATGAACGCTACAAAGGAGAAGAAAACTCCTTTGCAGGTCAGCTTAGACCAGTTTTCCAGCCGCCTTGCCATGGTCATCATGGTGATCTGCGCCCTGGTGTTCCTCTTAAGCCTTTACCGTAAAATGCCGCTTTTAGATTCCCTGATGTTTGCGGTGGCTCTTGCAGTCGCAGCAATACCGGAGGCCTTAAGTTCCATTGTGACCATTGTTCAGGCAATGGGAACCCAGCGGATGGCCAGGGAAAACGCTATCATTAAAGAATTAAAAGCAGTGGAAAGCCTGGGCTGCGTTTCCGTCATCTGTTCCGATAAGACCGGAACCCTGACCCAGAATAAGATGACTGTACAGGAAATCTATGTGGACGGCAAAGTCTGTAAGCCGGATGAATTAGACCTTCGAAACCAGCTTCACCGGTACCTGCTTTATGATGCGGTGCTGACCAATGATTCCACCATTGTGGAGGGAAAAGGGATCGGAGATCCTACGGAGTATGCCCTTCTTGAAATGGCGGGAAAAGTCAGCTTAAGCCATGACCTCATCAGGGAAATGATGCACCGCTTAGAAGAGCTTCCCTTTGATTCCGACCGGAAGCTGATGAGCACCAAATACCATCTCCATGGAGTTCCTACCGTACTGACAAAGGGTGCGGTGGATGTTTTGCTGTACCGGACCACTCATATCCGTACTGCTGAAGGAATCAGGGAACTGTCAGAAAAGGACAGGGAGGAGATCCTTGAGCAGAATATGAGATTTTCAGAGAATGGGCTTCGGGTGCTTGCCTTTGCTTATAAGGAAGTGGAAGAGGATCATGTGCTTTCTTTAAATTCTGAAAACGGTTTTATCTTTATTGGACTTATTTCCATGGTCGATCCGCCGAGAGAGGAATCGAAAGAAGCAGTAGCCGATGCCAAACGGGCAGGGATCCGGCCGGTAATGATCACCGGTGATCATAAGATCACGGCGACTGCCATAGCAAAGCAGATCGGTATCTTTGAAAATGGAGATATGGCTGTGACCGGCGCAGAATTAGACGCCATGACCGATGAAGAGCTAGACACAAATATTGTAAAGACCTCCGTATATGCCAGAGTATCACCGGAAAATAAGATCCGGATTGTAGACGCTTGGCAGCGGCGGGGAAATGTTGTTTCTATGACAGGAGACGGAGTCAATGATGCCCCTGCCTTAAAGAAGGCTGACATCGGAGTGGCTATGGGAATCACCGGTACAGAGGTTTCCAAGGATGCTGCATCCATGATTCTGGCGGATGATAATTTTGCGACCATTATTAAAGCAGTTGCCAATGGCCGTAATGTGTACCGGAACATAAAAAACGCCATTCAGTTTTTGCTTTCCGGCAACATGGCAGGAATCCTTTCCGTTCTTTATACATCCATCATGGCTCTTCCTATTCCTTTTGCTCCGGTTCATCTGCTGTTCATTAACCTGCTTACGGACTCCCTTCCGGCAATCGCCATTGGTATGGAGCCTGCGGAGCATGGCCTTCTTAACAGGAAGCCAAGAGATCCCAAAGAAGGAATCCTGTCCAGGGAATTTATGATTAAGATCTTGGCCCAGGGTGCATTGATTGCCGTATGTACCATGACGGCTTTCCATATTGGTTTAAATCAGGGCAGTGCAGCTACAGCCAGCACCATGGCCTTTTGTACCCTGACTCTTTCCCGGTTGTTCCATGGTTTTAACTGCAGAAGCCGCCATTCCATTTTCCGGCTGGGCTTTGCAAGCAACTGGTACAGCCTGGGAGCATTCCTGGCAGGTTTTTTCCTGTTAAGCCTTGTGATGTTTGTACCGTTCCTTGAAAAATTGTTTTCCGTTACGCCGCTTTCGGCCAGCCAGATTGGCATCGTATACGGCCTTGCGGTCATTCCTACGGCAATCATACAGTTTGTAAAGGTCATAAAAGAAAACAGGAAATAATTTCTTGAGAAAAAAGAGGTTCAACCGTAAAAAGGTGTTGAACCTCTTTTTTAAAAATGATAAAATACTTCAGTATACAAAAATTAAATATTGGAGAAAGGAACGACACATGACAGGACAACTTTCACTTAAAGTGAGAAATTGCGGACCGCTGTCCAGGCGGACGAAATTCCAAATTCTTGCCCTGGTGCCGATTTATTTTATTGTTGCAGGCTTTTTTCTGCAGCCGTTTGATGGAATCTGGAGGGGTATTATTACGATTGTCAGGGAGCCAGATTTCCTGATTACGGATTATTTTGCTATTGGCGGCGTAGGAGCTGCTTTTGTAAACGCGGGTTTATTAACCTTATTAAGTATTGCAATTGTGTATTTTCTTGGTATGGAGATGAGCGGCCATACTATAACTTCATGCTTTCTTATGTTTGGTTTTTCCCTGTTCGGGAAAAATATTATGAACATATGGGCTATCATGTTGGGCATTTGCCTGTATTCTTATTATCACAAAACTTCCATTACACGTTATATTTATGTTGGCTTTTACGGGACTTCTTTGTCCCCGATCATCACTCAGATCATGCAGATCGGTAATCTGCATCTGGTGCCCAGGCTGATTCTGAGCATTTTTGTTGGTCTGAGCATTGGATTTGTGCTTCCGCCCTTATCCACTCATACCCACTATGCCCACAAGGGGTATTCTCTTTATAATGTGGGATTTTCCGCAGGCATTATTGCCACGGTCATAGTCTCCCTTCTGAAATCCTTTGGAATTTCCATAGAGGAAAGGCTGCTCTGGTATGAGGGGGATAATTGGCTTTTTGCAAGGTTGCTTTTGTTCTTATTCTTTGATATGATAATTTTTGCATTTATGCTGTCAAAGGATGTTGGAAAGCGTTATCTGAACATACTGAAGACCTACGGCATCAGCGGGACCGATTACGTAAAAGGTGAGGGATTTGGGCCTACTCTCCTGAATATGGGGATTAACGGTATTGCAGCAACGCTGATCCTTGTTATGTTGGGAGGAGCTTTAAACGGACCTACCATTGGAGGGATATTTACCATTGTGGGCTTCAGCGCAACAGGAAAGCATCTCCGAAACATTTTCCCCGTCATGATGGGGGTTATTCTCGGAGGGGCTGTCCAGAACTGGAGCATTACAGATCCAAGTGCCCTTCTGGCCCTATTATTGTCCACGACCCTTGCACCGATTGCCGGTGAGTTCGGCGTTATAGCGGGTGTTATAGCAGGATTTCTTCATTCTGCCGCAGCCCTTAATGTAGGCATTGTTTACGGCGGCATGAATCTTTATAACAATGGCTTTGCAGGAGGCCTTATTGCCACCTTCCTGGTACCGGTCTTCCAGTCTGTCAGGGACAGAAGTGCCCGGGCTAAGGTCCATGATTCCTTATAGCTCATGAGAAATTGGGGCAGGAATAAAATTTAACCGAATCAAGCAGCGATAGCTGCTATTTGATTATGAGCAGGCAGAGAAGCGGATTGCGAATATCCGCTTGATTTTGAGAACAGGAAAATTTGAAAATGTTGTATCAGATAAAGGATGGGACAGTCACTGCCGGAGGCAGCATGATCCTGTCACATATTGATTTTGAAATACACGGCAAGGAAAAGATCGCTGTGGTAGGAAACAACGGAGCCGGAAAAACCACACTTTTAAGGCTGATAGCCGGAGAATTGGAGCTGGACCGGGATGATAAGCGGGAAGGCCCTGGAATCACCAGTTCCAGAAAACTGACCATAGGATACTTAAAACAGCAGGCATTTGAGGATAAGGACAGGACAGTGGAGGAAGAACTGCTGTCCTCCTGTCCGTTTGGGGATTCCTTTGCCCCAGAGCGGTTTGAGTATGAACGGGAATATGATACGCTGTTTACCGGGTTTGGATTTACAAAGGAAGATAAGAGGAAAAGGATTTCCCAGTTTTCCGGCGGAGAGCAGACAAAGATCGCCCTTATCCATCACCTGCTGTTAAAACCGGATATCCTGCTTTTAGACGAGCCTACCAATCATCTGGATATCCAGGCAGCGGAATGGCTGGAGCAGTATATGAAGCAGTATGAAAAATCAGTGGTAATGGTATCCCATGACCGCTTTTTTCTGGACCAGACGGCATCAGTGGTATATGAGCTGTCGGGCAGGAAGCTTACCAGGTACCCGGGAAACTACACCCATTACCGGGAAGAAAAAAGAAAGGCGGTCAGAATACAGACAAAAGCCTATGAACGGCAGCAGGAAGAGATCAAACGCTTAAATGATCTGGTGGAACGGTTTAAGAATAAGCCCCGCAAGGCCGCATTTGCCAGGGCAAAAAGAAAGGCAATCGATCGGATGGGCCAGGCAGTGAAGCCGGTGGAAGAAGATATCCACATGTTTACAGGGCCTCTAGAACCTGCTTTCTTAGGCAGTAAATGGGTTTTTGAAGCGGAACATTTGAAGATCGGTTATGACCATCCCCTTATGGAGCTGACCATAAGGATCCGCAGGGGGCAGAAGATCGGGATCCTTGGCCCAAACGGAGCAGGAAAAAGCACCTTTTTGAAAACAGTGGCAGGACTTATTCCTCCGGTCTCCGGGGAGCATTCCCTGGGAAACCAGATTACCATGGGATATTTTGACCAGCATTCTTCGGAAATTGATTCCAATAAATCCGTTGCCCGGCATTTCCATGATCTGTTTCCCTCCCTGACAGAAAAAGAAGTGCGGAGTATTTTGGGGGCATACCTGTTTGGAGGAAAAGAGGCTGAAAAACGGGTCAGCCTCCTGTCAGGAGGAGAAAAGGCAAGGCTTGTCCTGGCAGAGCTTTTGCAGCGCAGGCCCAATTTTCTGATTCTGGATGAACCCACCAACCACATGGATATCAGGGCAAAGGAAACCCTGGAATCCGCATTCCGGGCTTATACGGGCACCATTTTATTTGTATCCCATGACCGTTATTTTTTAAGCCGGGTGGCAGAATCAGTTCTCATCTTTGAGAACCAGTCCGCCTTTTACTATCCATTCGGTTATGAGCATTATCTGGAGCGGAGCAAAAGAGCAGAGAATGGAGAAGGGCTTGCGGCTCAGATAAGGGCAGAGGAGCAGGCTCTGATCGCAGGAATACGGGCAGTCCCCAAGGCAGAAAAACACAGGCTGAGAGAGATACCGGTGGAAGAAGCCTATTTGGATTGGAAGCTTGGACTGGTTCTGGAACGGCTCTTGCCGGCAAGGGATAAGGTGATGGAATTGACTGCTGCCATGGAGGAGATAAAGGAAAGGTGGCTGGAATCGGAAAACTTCTGGAAGGAAGGTAAGTGGGAAGAATCCGGCCGTTATGAGGAACTGAAAAAAGAGCGGCAAAAGGCATGGGAGGAGTGGCATGAGCTATGCCTGGAGTGGTTTGATACGGCTTATGAGGAAGAGCTGTAAGAGGCTGTTCCGCAATAAATCTGCATTGCCAGTGTACCCTATAAAATAAATTTAAACATAAAAAATGAGCTTTGAAAGCTGATACGCTCCCCCTATATAGGACTTTTATATTTCATTGTTCCATATAAGGGTAGCATATCACCAATCAAGGCTCATTTTTTGTATACTATTTGTGCTGGACTACGTTAGAACGGTCCTATGTAATCTTAGAATGTCTCGTTCAATCAATACTTGCCGGAATAATCATAGGCTGTTGCTGTTCCGGTATAATATTCCGGTTCTGTGCTCTCAAAGGAAGGAACGTATTCTTTATGAAAATCCGCCTGCTCTCCGTTTAACTTGAACTTTCCAACTTCCTGCTGCAGTGTCTCGGACTGGGCGGCCAGCTCTTCGCTGGAAGCGGAGCTTTCTTCTGCAGTTGCTGCGTTTGTCTGTATTACAGCAGATACCTGTGACAGACCCTGGTTGATCTGGTCGATTGCCATGACCTGTTCGGAAGAAGCTGCTTCAATTTCCTGGATCGCCTGTTCCACAAACCTTGATTTTTCCTCTACTTCCTTAAGGATTCTTGCAGTATCGGCTGCCATTTGCCTGCCTTCTGTAACGGCTTCAACGGAATGGACGATAAGGTTTGCCGTTTCTTTTGCCGCTTCCGCTGATTTGGTTGCAAGGTTCCTCACTTCATCAGCTACCACTGCGAATCCCTTTCCGGCGCTGCCGGCACGGGCGGCTTCAATGGCGGCATTTAAGGCAAGAATATTCGTCTGGAAGGCGATGTCCTCAATCACCTTCGTGATGTTGGAAATTTCTTCGGAAGCTGAGTTGATCTTATTCATAGAAGCATTCAGGCTTTGCATGCGTGTATTGCTTTCGTTGACTCCGGCTCCGTTTTGTTCTACGTATTTATATGCCAGACGGACATTGTCTGCATTTTGGCTTGCCTGTCTTGAAACGGTTGTAATGGCGGCGTTAAGCTCTTCCACGGTTGCGGCCTGTTCGGTAGAACCGGAAGCCAGTGCCTGTGCTGCGGAGGATACCTGACCTGCGCCGCTATTGACCTGTTCGGCTGCCGTGCTAATAAGAAGCAGGGTCCGGTTGAGATCCTTTTCAATTTTGCGAAGTGCCAGACCAAGTACATCTTCCTCGGAACGCAGAGGAACTTCCTGTGTAAAATCTCCATTGCTGATTTTTTCGGCAATGAGAACCTGATCCCGGATGCCAGACAGCATGGAGGTAAAGGCAGCGGCAAGCTGACCGGTTTCGTCCTTGGAGTTTATATCCTTTAAGTCAACATCCACATGTCCAAGAGCGATTTTGTCGGCAGCCTTTACGATCTGCCCGATAGGCAGGCTGATCATGCGGGAAATTCTTAATCCAAAGTATATGGCAATGGCTGTTCCTGCTAAAAAGATGACGCAAAGAGTAATGGTCAGGCTGATTGCGGTAGAGTCGTTGGTTTTACTGCTCTCGCTGGCAACCCTCATCCGGACATCCACCATCTTGTCATAATTATCAAATATCTTTTGGATGTTGTCCTTCTCATTATCAAAAGCATGCAATGCTGTGTCTTTGGATCCCTGTTTGGCTACGTTTAAGCATTTTTGGATGGAGGGATCAAAGGAATCATTAAATAACTGGGTCGCCTCATCAATTAAAGTGAGGGCTTCTATATTTTTGATGCTTGTCCGGTACTCGGCAGAACTGGTAAGAAAGTTGTTCTTTGCTTCCATATAGCTTTTCTCCAGGGCTTCCAGTTCCGTGGTGTTGCCGGCATGGATGACCATTGCGTTGGCATCTGCACGAAGCTGGTACAGATTTTTGGTGGCAATGATTAAGTCTTTCATGGGAACCGTCTGCTCTTTGTACAAAAAGGTGTCCAACCTGTTGATCCGGGCCATGCCCAAAACGCCTGTGACGCCGATCAAAAGCATAATGAGTGCCATGCTGAGAAAGGCTGTAAGCAATTTTTTGGTGATGCTGTAGTCGTTGAATTTCTTCATACTGATACCTCCTAGTTTTTCATCAGTTTCCTTATGTATGATTGTTTCCATTTGGTTTGTCATGTTCCTCAAAACACGAACTGGTGTATACATACAACGTCTGAAGCCCCGTTTTCGGTATACAATATGAACCAATATTTTGTGAACATCCCAAGGCAGAAATTTTACCAAAATCCTGCCATCCATTTTTAGACAAATATCGACATTGTTCATTATATAATACATAATTATTGTTTGTCAATCTAAAGAAAAAGAGTGTAAAATTTGGGGATTGAATTTATTTTGATAGATAATAAAAAGTATTTGGGTTAAATTTTAAAACATTCTTTTTTAAAAAATTTGACATGGGATAAAAGTAATTTGATTTTTTAAATATTGTACAATGGACACATGATAATGGTCATATATTTTATTGTATTAGTAATAAATGTGCGGAAAAGTATTGTTTTTTGGGCTTCCTATTGACATGCATGGAGGCACCGGCGTCCACAAGATCAATGACTATACATACTTTGCCGGGCAGGTGGGAAGCATGCAGAGGATAAGACGCATACTAGTAAGCGGATCCAGGTTCTTTTCAAAAAGAACGGGGATGCCGTAAAGCTAACGCGAGTTGGCTTTGCGGCATCCCTATCTGTTTCATATTTAGTTTTGAATCTTGCAGTACAGCTCACTCTTTACAAATAATTCAACAATTATTTGTCAGTATGTTTTCTCCGCAGTACGCTTAAAGAAGCTGTCAGACCTAAAAATGCCGAGATACAAAGCAGGCAGTAAATAACCATATTGCCGGATATATTGTCCCCGGTTCTTGGCAGGCCGTTTCTTCCGTATCTGGTTCCCTTGGGAACATTGCCGCCTATGTCGACCAATTCATCAAGGTTTTTTTCTTCCATGCTGCCGGTAGGAGTGGTGCCCTCTATGTTGACTGTGGATTCTGCCGGAAAAGGTTCAGTAGGTGTGTCTGGCCTGGAGGGCACCTTTGGACCGCCGCCCCCGCCGCTGCCGCCTTGTATGGCCGCGGCTGTTATTTAAAATTTATGCACATCTTTCCGGTCCTATATGATTTCAGCTCCAGATATGAGCTGGAATTGTTTCTGGCCTATGCCATAGAATATGCTTTTGATAAACATTTTGATGAGGAGAACAATGGAAATATGGACAATCATGAAATTCCCCTGGAGTTTTACAGCACCATTCCTTTTTTTGACCGGTCTTATTCCGATATTTTCCAAAGGATAAAAATATCAGGCTCACGGAAGGGGGGAAAGAGCTTTATTTAACCACTTTTTTGATATGTCTGCCATTGAGGCGTCAGCCAGCGATAGTAACACTGACCTTCTTTCTGCCATTGTCAGGGCACAGGAGTATGTGGATTTGAATTTATGGAAAGTCACAAAGGAAATGAACCACACCCTTTTGCTTTTAAAAGGGCAATTTCTACTGATCTTCAGCCTGCAGCTGGATGGGGTGCCCCTTATGGCCTTTGTCCCCCTTTTGGGTGCCATTGATTTTTCACCAGAGGAGCGTATCCCGTACCTGCAAAGGTTTAACACCTTTATTAACGATAAAAACTCTGACAAAGTCAGGATCGTAAACAGTGAGCAGCCCAAAGCGGCAGTGTTTTGTCTGCAGGGATTAAATGTGATTTACATAATTGATCATGATTATCAGACTGAAAAAATCCACTGCTTTGAAACGGATCTGTTCAATGATATTTTAAGCAGGGAAACATCAGGAAGCACCATGAAGTTATTGGATTTCAGGCCTGCTTTATAAAACCGGTAGGGAGCTATAGCTGTCTTCCAATAATATATAACAGCCTTTATGGCCTTTATCACCCATAAAGGCCATTTGAACCTATTTATAAATTCACGGTTCAAGAATGATACTAAGAGCATAAGCTTTGGCGGAAGAGGGAGCGGCAGCTCTCCGTTACAAGCTGCTATTAGATCCACAATTCATTCTGGAAAAAAAGTAGAAATATGTAAAAAATAGACAAAAAAGTAGTGCATAATATGGATAATTAATCAATGGACAACTGTATAGTTGTAATATATATTATTTATAACGTTTCAAGTATGGAGATATTGTATGAAAAAGACATATAACTTGAAGGATGTTGCAAAGCTAGCCCAAGTCAGTCTGGGAACGGCATCAAAGGTACTGAATCATATATACGTAAAACCGGACCTTCAGGCCCGTGTAGAAGCAGCGGTTAAGGAATTAAATTATACTCCTAACGAAATCGCCAGAAGTCTTAAGGTTAATTCCACCAATACGGTGGGAATTATGATTCCGGATATATCAAGCCCTGTTATCAGTAAGGTGGTAAAGGGGATTGAAGATTTTAACAGGCAGGAAGGCTACAATGGCATCATTTATCAGACTGCCCTGGAGATGAAGATCGAAGAGCAGGCGATTGAAACCTTTGTAAGGAATAAAGTAGATGGAATCCTGTACATTGGAAATACTGTTGGGGAAGAAATTGCAGACCGGTTGAAAGAGAGCAGGATACCGGTTGTATTTATCATGACTAATTATGAGGATCCGGCTTTTTCAAGCGTTACCATTGATAACGTGGAGGCCGCTTATTCAGCAGTTGATTATCTATGCCGGAAGGGCCACAAACAAATTCTTATGCTGGCAGGGGAAAAAGAGGATCCTAATGCGGGTGAGCCCCGTTTAAGAGGCTATCTGGAAGCGTTGAAAAAGCATGGGATCGAACCGGACCCCTCTCTCATAAGGCATGGTGGTTACCGGCTTAAGAGAGGGTATGAGGATATGAGCCGCTTTCTTCTGGAGGGGAAAAAAATATCCGCACTATTTGCCGTATCCGATGAAGTTGCAATCGGTGCGGTGAAAGCTTTGTTTGAGCATCAGATCAGAGTACCAGAGGATGTTTCTGTTTTTGGATTTGATGGGATCGAGATGATCCATTATTCAGAGCCAACAATAAGCAGTATTTCACAACCGTTTTATGAGTTGGGGAGCGAGGCTGCAAAAATTCTTATGTGCTGTATGAAGGAAGGGAAGGGTAACGTGCATAAGGTTCTTCCTTTTCAGTTGGTTGAAAATAAGTCGGTGACTGATCGCAGGTAAAATTCTTAGTCGAAAATGAAACGTTTCAAGTTTTTTGGAGGTCATTAAATTGAATAGTCAAATCAATAGTTGGAAAATTGCAGAACAGAAATTTGAGCTTAAACAGAATGCTGTTCAGGAATCCTTATTTACCCTGGCAAATGGCTTTATCGGAATGCGGGGCGACGGCAGTGAGCGGATTTCTGAGGATTTTAGCAAACCCGGTACTTTTATCAATGGTTTTTTTGAAAAAGCCACGATTCATTATGGGGAGTCGGCTTATGGGTTTGCTAAAAACAAGCAGATCATGCTGAATGTGTGCAATGCAAAGCTGATGGATATCATGGTGGATGAGGAGGTATTCCACCCGGAGCATTCCCGGATGGAATCCTATTACAGAGAGCTGGATATGAGATCCGGAATTGAGAGAAACCGCATCCTGTGGATCACAAAAACAGGAAAAAGGGTCCTTATAGAAAACAGGAATTTAGTAAGCATGACGCGCAAATTCGTGGCGGGCAGGGAGTGCTGCGTAACGCCTCTTAATTTTTCCAGCGGAATCAGCATCAGAACTTACTTAGAGAACCGTGTGTACAAAGAAGAAAAAACAGATGACCCAAGAGTGGAGGAAGGCCTGGGAGACGGCGCTTTTACTGTCACAGAGATGAAGCACAAAAACCATTTGGGCAAACCTGCCATGTTCATGAAGCAGTCCACAAAAAGATCCCGGCTGTCCCTTGCCTGTACGGTCACTGAAACCATATCAGGTGCGGGTAATGCTGCGTGTGAAACAGAGGATAACAAGCTGGTTACAGAATATTCCTTAAATGGAAAAAAAAATGAAGCCATCAAGCTTCAAAGATATATCAGCTACGTTACCAGCCAAAGGGAATTTGAAAATTCCTATGAACAGATTTCAGAGGAGCAGGCTTTTCTTGCTGCAGAGGCAGGCTTTGAACAGCTGATCCGGGAACAGGCTGACTTTATGGAAGAGTTTTGGAGCCTTGCAGATGTGGTAATCAAAGGAAATGAAGCCCTTACCCAGTCCATACGGTTTAATTTATTCCAGCTGCTCCAGTCTGTGGGACGTGACTCAGCCACCAGCATTCCGTCAAAGGGTTTAAGCGGAGAGGGTTATGGAGGGCATTATTTCTGGGAATCAGAAGCTTATATTGCTCCGGTTTTCATGTTTTCCAAAGATGACATTGCCAGAAAAATGCTGGAATACCGCTATACCATACTGGATAAGGCCAGAGAACAGGCCAGGCTTATGGGCCATGAAAAGGGAGCCTTATATTCATGGAGAAGCATTGACGGAGAAGAGTCTTCCGCATATTTTCCCGCAGGTTCCGCCCAGTACCATATTAACGGAGATATTGCCTTTGCCATAGTCCGGTACTTAGATGCAACGGAGGATTTTAAGTTCTTAGAAAAATACGGATTGGAAATTCTTCTGGAAACCGCCAGGATCTGGACCGATATGGGGCATTATTCTCCGGTAAAAGGCGGAAAGTTCTGCATTGACTGCGTCACAGGTCCTGACGAGTATACGGCCCTTGTGAATAATAACTGCTATACCAATTTAATGGCAAGGGAAAATATGTGGAATGCCGTAAAATATGCAGGGCTTTTAAAGGAAAAGAACGGAAAGAGGTTTCAGGAAATCGCTGAAAAGATCGGTCTGGAACTTAAGGAGCTTGAGGAGTTTCAAAGAGCCGGAGACCAGATGTACATACCCTATGACAAAACTCTGCAGATCCATATGCAGGACGATGCCTTTCTCCAGAAAAAGGTGCTGGAATTAAAGACAATCCCTGAGGATCGTTTCCCCCTGCTGCTTCATTACCATCCCATGTTTATTTACAGGCATCAGGTCTGCAAGCAGCCGGATTTGCTGCTGGCACAGTTTTTCCTTGCCAACCGGTTTTCCATGGAGGAAAAGAAACGGGATTTTGACTATTATGAAAAGCTGGCAACTCACGATTCTTCTTTGTCCGTCTGCATTTTTTCCATTATGGCGGCAGAGACAGGGGATGGGGACAAGGCTTATGATTACTTTATGAAATGCATCAGAACAGATCTTGATGATATGCAGAAGAATACAAAGGACGGACTTCATATGGCCAATATGGCCGGAGCCTGGATGTCCATTGTCCATGGCTTTGCAGGGCTTAGAGCCTGGGAGGGCATGCTTTCTTTTCAGCCGCTGCTTCCGGCTGGACTGGAAGGATATGAATTCTCCGTAAAATACCGGGGGCAAAGGCTTAATGTGGAGGCGGATAAAAACGGAGTATCCTATCAGATGGTATCTAATGGCAGCCTGACCATAACTCACAATGGCGAACCGGTGGATCTGGTTCCAGGACAAAACACGTCTTTTGCATGGTAAAGGGAAGGAGAACTCATGAGAACCATAAAAACATGTATTTTTGATCTGGATGGAGTGATATGCGATACAGCCAAATACCACTTTTATGCCTGGAAAACCCTTGCAGACCGGCTTGGAATCATTTTTACCCATAAGGATAACGAAAGGCTTAAGGGCGTAAGCCGGATGGAATCCCTAGAAATCCTGTTGAGCCTGTCTGATAAAATTTATACAACCGGGGAAAAGTTTGTATTTGCAGAAGAGAAAAACAAAAACTATGTGGATTATATTACCAAAATAGGAAAGGATGAAGTCCTTCCCGGTGTTACAGAGTTTTTGGAATACTGCAGGGAACAGGGGATAAAAACTGCTCTGGGATCTGTGAGCAGGAATGCCGAAACCATTCTAAAACGGCTGGAGCTGGAGCCATACTTTGACGCGGTGATTGACGGGACAAAGGTGGTAAATGCAAAGCCTGATCCTGAAGTATTTTTAAAGGGAGCGGCTGAGACAGGTGCAAAACCGGAAGAATGCGTGGTGTTTGAAGACGCATTTACAGGAATCCAGGCGGCAAAAGCAGCTGGAATGCCGGCAGTAGGGATCGGAGATGCAAAGGTGCTTTCCAATGCTGATTTTGTGATCAGGGGGTTTGAGGAGATAAGGGCCCAACAGCTTATTGCAAGAATAAGGCAATTTTAAAGGAGGGAAATGAAACATGTATTCTGTAATTGAAACACATTTTCATACCATTGCATCGGGACATGCCTACAGCACCGTGCTGGAAGGTGTGGCCTATGCAAAAAAGTATGGGATGAAGGGACTGGCAATCACGGATCATGGCCCGGAAATGCCTGGAGGAGCTCATTTATGGCATTTTGGAAACCAGGGTGCAATGGGAGGGGAAATCGACGGCATTAAGATCATCAAAGGCGTGGAAGCCAACATCATGAACTTTGACGGAGACCTGGATATTCCGGAGGAATTTTTAAGGAAGCTGGACTGGGTGATTGCCTCTTACCACATCGCCTGCTGCCAGCCGGGAACAGTGGAGGATCATACAAAAGGGTACATCAATGTGATCCACAACCCTTATGTAGATGTACTGGGGCATTCAGGAAATGATGATTATGTTTATGATTACGAGCAGGTGATCCTGGAAGCCAAAAAGTACAACAAGCTCATAGAGATCAACAACCATTCTTCCATTGGAAGGCCAGGTTCAAAGGAGAGATGCCCCATTATCGCCAAATTGTGCAAAAAACACGGAGTTCCTGTTGTGGTAGGAACGGATGCCCATTTTGCAACTAAGATAGGGAAAATTGATCTGGCAATGGAAATGCTCAATGACATTGGATTCCCGGAAGAGCTGATTTTAAATCTGGATGAAAACCGGTTTTATCAATATCTTAACAGCCGAAAAAAACCTGAATAATTTCTTTTGTGCATTCTATTGAAAATGCATATGAGATTTTAATAAAAACTTTTATCATATGAGGAGGAGCAAACTATGAAATCCAAAAGAGTATTGGCATCAATTGTGGCAGCAGTGACAGCAACATCATTTGTACTGTCAGGATGTGCCGGGGCAGGAGCAAAGAAGACGGAAACCACTGAGGCAAACCAGGGTGAGACTGCAAAGGCAGAGGAAACAAAGGCAAAAAAGGCGGAAAACGTCACCTTGAATTTTGCCATCCCTCTGGCAGAAGAGGAGTGGCAGGTGTTCCGGGAGGAGGTATTCAAGCCGTTTGAAGAGGAAACAGGGATCAAGATCAATGGAATCCAGATGGAAAACAAGGACATGGAGAACAAGCTGGAAGCTCTTAAGCAGGCTGGAAAGCATGATATCGATATCTTTGCACCAAGCACCGTGTATCTTCCCGGCATCATTGACAAGGGACTGGCAGAGGATTTGACAGGAATTATTACTATTCCAACGGAAATCCCGGAAAACTTATATTCTGATTACCAGTTTGACGGCAAAGTACAGTTCGTGCCCCTGCGCCCCAATGTGCAGACCAACTATTATTACAAGGACAGGTTTGAAAAGTATGGGCTGGAAGCGCCTAAGACATGGGATGACCTTTTAAATGTGGCAAAGAAATTCTATGAAGAAGAAGGCGTTGGCCGGGTTGCCATCCAGGCAAATTCAGGATCAGCCCTTACCATTACTGCAATTGAATTTATCCGCTCAGCAGGCGGCGATCCCCTGGTGTTAAATGATGAAGGTTCTGTAAAAGCATTTACCTTCCTTCAGCAGCTGTGGCCTTATTTGTCTCCGGAATCAAAGAGAGCTGATTTTAACGTGATCAATGAACTTCTGTCCACGGAATCCATTTACTATGGCGCCAACTGGCCGTACTGTGCCAATGTAGTGGTAAAGGACGGGAGCAAAGACCAGGTGGTTTCCTATGTTGGATTTGAAGGTCCTAAAGGTATTTCAAAGGTTACAACAACAACGGTAATGGGAATTACAAACGGAACGCCTCATAAAGAAGAAGCAATCCAGTTTTTAGAGTATTTAATGTCAGATAAAGTTCAGAATGCCTTATTTACAAAACTGGGCTGGGCTCCGGCGCGGGACGATGCCTTTGGAGAAATTGAAGAATGGCAGAAACCGTTTGTAGAAGATGTTCAGGAAGCTCTTAAGTTTGCACAGTCAAGACCTATCGTTTCCTACTGGTCAGATGTGGACAAAGCTATCAATGATGCATTTAAGGACATTGTTATTGATGGAAAAGAAGATGTACAGGGAATCTTAAATGGTTATCATGATCAGATTGAAGCAGCAAAAGCGCAGAAAAGTAAGTAAGACAGGTGTTGGTCCGCCTTCTCTTCTTCGCTGAAGACTGAAAGAAAAACGTCTTTCAACCCTCCTGATGAATCAGCCGGATATGCAGGCATATTCCCTTGGTTTATCAGGAGGCAAATGAGGAATCCGGCAGTCAGAAAGGAATGGTTTTATGAATGAGTCAGTGAAGCCACAGAGAGAACTGAAGAAATTTTTAAAGAAAAATGGGTTTAATATTCTGCTTGTACTACCGCTTGTTATATTTATTTTCAGTTTTACCATTGTTCCGATTATGCAAACCATTGAAATCAGTTTCAAGGATCAATCTACCTCTGCCTGGTCACTGTATAATTATAAAAGCGTAATTACCAGAGGGATTTTTGGGGAGGCGATTTTCAATACACTTGCAATCACTGTCATAGGCCTGATGCTGCAGATGAGCCTGGGGTATCTCATTGCAACCATGCTTCGGAAAACTTTTGTGGGCAAAGGGCTTGCCAGGACACTGGTACTCCTTCCAATGGGAGTTCCCACCATGGTATCCGGCGTGGCCATGCTGTATTTGTTCAGCACTTCCGGATATATCAATGAGGTGCTTTACCGCATCAATGCTGCTCCCATTCCCATAGACTGGACGGCAACAAAGCTGCGAAGCCTGCTTGTGATCGCAGTGGCAGACAGCTGGAAGGTAATGCCAATGGTTGTGATGCTTTTTCTGGCAGGGCTGGAAGCCATACCAGGAGAGCTTTATGAGGCTGCCAACGTGGACGGTGCAGGGACCATGGATAAATTTTACCACATTACAATGCCTCAGTTAAAAGCAACGGTGACCATGACGGTTTTAACCAGGGTGGTGGATCTTTTAAGAATCTTTGAGCTGCCCAAGGTTTTAGTGGGACAGAGCACCCCATTTCTAGCAACCATTGCCTATGAGGAGTATTCTTATAATAATATTGGGAATTCAGCTGTTGCATCCACTTTGCTGCTGATGATTATCCTCATGGTTGTTTCGGCGTACATGTTTTTTGCAGAACGGGAAAAGAAGGTGAACAAAGCATGAAAAAGGGCGTGAAAAAAGCACTGTTTTATGGGGCCATGATTTTAATCTGTTTTATCATGATAAGCCCGGTATATATTTTGGCCAAGGTGTCTTTCAGTATCAAGTCTGAGGTATTGACACAGCATCCCACCCTGTTGCTCCATAACCCTACACTGGAGCACTGGGGAAATGTGTTCCGGGCAGGAAATTTATGGGCACCCTTAAAACGCAGCCTGCTGGTTTCAACAGGAACTACTTTGCTGTCCCTGTTGATCGTGGTTCCGGCTTCCTATGTGGTTTCCAGAATGTCAAAGAAGATCCGGTATCTGTTCATCCTGTCCCTGTTTTTTACCAGAATGATCCCAAGTGTGGCCATAGCCCTTCCTATCTCTGTCACTTTCATTAAAATGAACTTAACAGACACGGTATAGGGATTGATCCTTGCCAATATGATCAGCCAGATCCCTTTTATGGCGTGGATTTTAGTTTCTTCCTTTTCCGGCATTCCCGTTACCCTTGATGAGGCGGCTGCCATTGACGGGGCAGGCAAGTTCCAGATCATACAAAAGGTGATTCTGCCCGTAGCCATGCAGGGAATTGCGGTAGCTGCCATGTATGTGTGGCTGAATGCATGGAATGAATTTACTTATGCCATGTATTTATCCACCAATTCCAAAACACTGCCTCTTATGATCTATTATTATGTATCAAGGTGCGACTCGTTCCTAACTGAAAAGGTTAGGCACGCTAGAGTTGTGAATTTTCAACAAACTAGTGGAGAACTAGTAATCCAAAGTGTAGAATGAGAGGGTAACGCCTTGAAATGCAC
>JAISYJ010000128.1:0-8733 GCA_031270005.1 Hungatella sp.
TGGATGGTTAATGGTTTCTAGGCAATTCTATTATACCATATCTGGTGAGGAGTTATTTTATTTTATAACCAAAAACAACCCGATTTTATGAGGGTTTCGGCGTTTTGCAAACGCCTATAGAAGTTTATATAGTATGAGGAGAAAAAGCTAAGAGTTCTGCTGAACTGTTTAGAAATTTCAAGGCGGATCGCGGGGAGAGCCGAGGTTAATGTTCGTGTGCAAAGTACGGATGAAATCAGGCCGCTGCATTTTTCCGATGCAACGGCCCTTATTTGTTACATTTCCAATATTGTCCAGCCAATGCCTGCATAAAGACTTTGGCTTTCAAACAGCTCCTATGATAAACTGAAAATAACCTCACGTTTTCCCGGCTTACCGGACATCATTTAATTTTTTATAAGAACCTGAGCCATATGCATAAGAAAACCCAGTGTACGCAGGAAAAACACACACCCTGCAGTTACATATACCCAGGGAATGTTCAAAGCTTTAAGTAACCATAAAATCAGCATCACAACAGCCAAATCCCGCATATATCGTCCAAACAGAAAACCGACCTTTTCTTCCCTTAGGGACAGGAGCGTATCAGTACTTATCAGCCACCGCCACCTGGGAGAAGAAAAAACAAGGGAAAGAAACGAAAAAAGCAGAATTACATAAATCATGATATCAATCCACTCTCTTTTAGAAAATCATGGGCTACAGCAGCAGGTGTCTGCTGTAATTCATCTACCTTGTAGTTCAGTTCAATCATAACCTCATTTGTTAAATATGGCGCTAATTCTTCCATGATTCCGGCGACTTCCGGACATTTCTCCAATGCTTCCTCTCTGATAACAGGAATTGCATAATAGGGCGGGAAAAAGTTCTTATCATCTGCCAGCGTTTTTAAGCCGAATTTCTTTAAAAGTCCGTCAGTGGAAAAAGCATCAATGATATTTACCTCACCGGTTTCCAGAGCCGTATAGCGGGGAGAAGAGTCTAATGTAAGACGTTTTCCTATTTGGAAGCCATAGGCCTTCTGCAGTCCGGATAATCCATCCTCCCGGTTGGAGAATTCAAAAGTAGTACCGGATATCAGGTTTCCGCTTATTTTAGCAAGATCACTTATTTTTTCTAAATGATTCTCTTCTGCCATTTTCTGAGTTACAGCCAATGCATAAGTATTATTAAAGCTCATCTGCTTAAGTACTTCCAGACCAAGCTGCTCCTTATACTCTTTCTTTACAGTCTGATACACCTGCTCCATATCGCTGATCGGCGGATGTTTGAGGATGTCTGTGTATGAAGTGCCGGTGTAGTCAACATAAAGATCAATATCTCCGGTCTGTATTGCAGAAAAGCACACCTGTGACCCGCCCAGGCTCAGCTTTCTGTTTACGGTGATATCGGTTCTGTCTTCTATTAAATCCGCTACCATACTGCTAAGAATCTCCTGCTCCGTAAAATCCTTGGAGCCGACTGAGAGTGTACGCACATCTCCTGATACACTGCCCACGGATGTGAAAAGGAATACAGCCGCAATAAACATGGCAGCCGCTCCCAGCATTCCCTTTTGGATTTTCCTGCTTTTTTTCTTAACCGAGGCGTCTCCCTTTTGAAGGCTGATGGGCGTTACCAGCTTTTCAGTCAGGCCAATCAGAAAGTCTACCATCAATGCCAATAAACAGGCAGGAATCGCGCCCGCCAGGATTTGATTGTTATTCACCGTCCGTATGCCGGAAAACACCAGGTATCCCAGGCCGCCCGCACCAATAAACGCTGCCATGGTCATAAGCCCTACCGCTGTTACGGAAGCGATCCGCACTCCTGCCATAATGACCGGAAGAGCGAGGGGAATCTGTACCTTTGTCAGCACCTGAAAGGGCGTCAAGCCAATCCCTTTGGCCGCCTCCAGCGTCTGGGGATTGATATTATCAATTCCTGTATAGGTATTCTTAATAATGGGAAGAAGAGAATAAAGAACGACTGCAACAATTGCAGGAATGACACCGATTCCCAATAACGGGATCATGAAGCCAAGCAGTGCCATACTGGGAATTGCCTGAATCACGTTTGCGATTGCTAAAATCGGTTTACTGGCTTTTGCCGCAAAGGAAATAAAAATTCCAAGGGGCACTCCTATCAATATGGCAAGACCCACCGATACGGCAGTCAGCTTCAGATGTTCGATCAATAATGAAAGGATCTGGGGATAATTGCTTATTATATAATTCCAAAAATTCATTCTGCCTCTCCTCCTTCATAGTCAAAATATTGCTGACTCATGGTCGTGACCAGACTGCTCCGGGTAATGAGCCCTTTAAGACGCCTTTGCTCATCCACCACCGGAACTGTTGACACCTGGTTTTCTGTCACTATTTTCAGCGCATCCAGTATACATTGGTCCGGTAAAAGGGTAGGAAAGTCCTCGTACATAAATTGTTCCGCCAATTGGGTTCTGTCTTCTATACCTCTTAATTTGCTGGCCTTGACAATTCCGCTCAAACGCCGGCTTTCCCGATCCACTATGAGCAGGCTGTCGACCTTGTTTCTCCGCATCTTTTCGATGCATTTCAGAACAGATAAGTCTTTGGTCGCACTGACCGGCTGTTCGATCATAATGTCGGATACCTTGATGAATTCCGGTGAAGACCAGATCCTGTTTTTTCCTACGAAGCTTGAAACAAATTCATCTACAGGATTGTTCAGGATATTTTCCGGCGTGTCATATTGCAGAATATCGCCATCCTTCATGATGCAGATCATATCCGCGATCTTAATAGCTTCATCCATATCATGAGTCACAAAGACAATCGTCTTCTTTAACTTGGCCTGCAGCTGCACCAGCTCATCCTGAAGATCTGATCTTGTTATGGGATCCAGGGCCGAAAATGGCTCATCCATCAGGATAATATTGGGATCCGTGGCAAAAGCTCTGGCAACGCCGATCCGCTGCTGCTGCCCTCCGCTGAGCTCTGTCGGATATCGATTCAAAAACTCTTCACAATCAAGTCCTACCATCTGCATCAGCTTCCTTGTGTTGTCCTCAACGTCTTTGGACGACATCTTTTCAAGCTTTGGAATCAGTTCAATATTTTCCTTAACTGTCATGTGTGGAAACAGTCCAGTCTGCTGGATCACATATCCGATTTTCCGCCGCAGGGCCACTTCATCCATGCCGCCGATATTTTCACCATCAATGGAAATCGTACCTGATGTGGGCTTGATCAGCCGGTTGATCATTTTTAAGAGTGTTGTCTTACCGCAGCCGCTCTCACCAATAATAGCAACCAGTGTACCGCTATTTATCGTGAATGTAATTTGATTAAGAACCTGCTTTGTCTTATAACGCTTGGAAATACGTTCAAATTGTATCATATATCTCCCTCCTTTTTAGCAAAGTAACAACTTGATTATATTATAAAGTTGTCACTTTGTCAAATTTCAAAAAAAACGCCTGAGCCAATCTGGCTTCAAGCGCTGTGATAAAACTGCTATTCAGAAGTATATAAAAAGTCTCTTACTCTGTCAGGAGTATCATCCTGTGTTATAAAATATATGGTATCATTTTCCGAAAGAGCAACGTATGGTCCGGGGGATTTTATGACAGTGTCATTCCTGCTGACTGCAATCACAGTCGCCCCGGTCCGCTGCCAGAATTGGATTTCAGTTACCGTCTTATTCAAATGGGCACATTCACTGGTGATCCGTATCTCAAACGGCATAAATGGATTCATTGACCGGAAGTGAACCGAGGCCTCTATCATATCCTGCAGACAGTCATTTAAGTATTCCATTTCCTGTTTTTGACGGCTGACACTTTTTAAAAGATTTTCCTTAATGGTATCAATGGTCTGCCTTTTGCTGTTTTGCTGGATGTACTCTGCTGCTTTTCTCTGGGACTTGATGATGATCCCATTGCCCTTTTCAGAGGTTACGATTCCTAAATCGCTAAGTATACAGATCGCCCGCCGGGCAGTCTCCGGAGATACGCTGTACTGGCCGGCAAGAGAGGAACGGGCGTATATCTTCTCACCTACCTCATACTCCCCATTGGCGATCCGGGCCGCCACTTCCACAGCGATTTGCTGATAGCGCGGGATTGCTGTCTTATGCTTTAACTCTATATCCATGTAAATCACGTTTCCTTTGCCTATTATAGTGTAAAACAACACCAGTATAGCCTAAAACGTGATACAAAGCAAGGTGGAGTCCTGATCACTTTCCTTTTTCAACATAAGACAGATCATTCACCGTTTCAACTGTATATACGCCATCCTTGACAACCACTTTTGATACACTGGCATTTTTAAGCCCTGCTGCCGGCACCTCTGCATTTGCATCAACTGAAACAAGAAATGTTCCAATGCTTAATCCGTGAGAAACCACAAGAACATCAGCATTGCCTTGATCCATGGATTCCTTTACGATATCTCCAAATGCCGCCTGCAAACGGGTCTGGATTGCGGCAATATCTTCTGCAGGCCAATTGCCCTCTTTTTCTGCCTTATCCTTATCCAGTTGTGCCAGAGTATCTGCAAATGGTGCAACCGTGTCCATGAAGCTTCCGGCCTGCATGGAAGCCATCATATCCTCCAGTGTTATGCCCTGGGCTTCTGCAACTGCCTCCCACATTTCCTCATTTGGCATACCTTCATAAGTACCAAAGTTAAACTCTCTGAGCCTTTTGTCTTTATGTATTTCCAGGTCCTGGCCTTTTTCTTTCAGTACAATTTCTGCCGTCTCAATGGCTCGTCCGCTATCGCTTGTATACACTGCGTCAAATTCAACTCCCTCTGATTTTAAACCTCGTCCCAAAGCCCTTGCCACTTCTACACCGGCGGGTGTGAGTGGTGCATCAATCCAGCCCTGTGAGCGATCCGAAGTATTTAACATGGTCTTACCGTGACGTGTAATATAAAGTGTTACTGTATCAACCACTGCCGCAGGCTCTTCTTCCGATACTTTTTCTGTTTCAGTCTGTGTTGCTGTTACTGCCGTTTCCGGCTGCTTCACAGATGCTGTCTGGCAGCCGGTCAAAAACATGGTTCCAAGTAAAAGCGCTGATATATATCCGGTAATTTTTTTCATATATTATTCTCCTCATCCTTAATATTACATACTCCTCATGACCATTTCGCCGGAAAGCAGCCAGCCCGCCCCCCTCTTGACGGACCTGGCGCATTTTCCCGGTTTCAGCAGGTCAGATCTTCCCCATTAGCAGCAATGACTTTCTTATACCAATAAAAGGATTTTTTCCTGGAGCGTTTTCCGGTTCCATTTCCTGAATCATCAAGGTCTACATAAATAAATCCATAGCGTTTACTCATCTCTCCGGTGGAAGCACTCACTAAATCAATACAGCCCCAAGGCGTATATCCCATTAAGTCCACACCATCGATTTCAACCGCATCTTTCATGACCTCAATATGGGATTTCAGGTATTCGATGCGGTAGTCGTCTTCTACATATCCATTTACATCGGCCACATCTTTCGCACCTAAACCATTTTCCACGATAAACAGTGGTTTTTCGTAACGGTCATATAAGGCATTTAAAGTGATGCGAAGTCCCAGAGGGTCGATCTGCCAGCCCCACCCGCTCACTTCCAGATAAGGATTTTTCAGGGAGGCAAACACATTGCCTTCTGTTGTTCCCACAGCAGTTGGATCCCCGCTGGCTACTCTGGATGAATAATAAGAAAAAGAAATGAAGTCAACCGGCGTTTCTTTCAATATTTTCAAATCGTCGTCTGTTATATCCAGCTTGATTTTCTCTCTTTCAAAGCGTTTCCAGGCATATTGAGGGTACTCACCTCTTGCCTGCACATCAACGAAGAAATATCCCTCTCTATCTCCTTCGAGTGCCGCCCATACATCCTGAGGCTTACATGTGAAGGGATAATATTGTCCCGCCGCCAGCATACAGCCTACCTTGTTCTGAGGATCGATCTCATGAGCCATTTTTACTGCCAACGCACTGGCGACCAGTTCATGATGAGCTGCCTGGTACTGAATCCTGGTTCTGTCTTCTCCCTCTTCAAAATATAATCCTGCCGCCATAAAAGGGCCATGAAAAATCATGTTAATTTCATTAAAAGTAAGCCAATATTTGACCAGTCCTTTGTAGCGGGTAAATACGGTCTTACAGTAATTTACAAAAAAGTCGATGACCTTTCTGTTTCTCCAGCCGCCATATTCTGTGATCAAGTGCATAGGACAGTCAAAATGCCCCAAAGTAACAAGGGGTTCAATGCCGTACTTATGACATTCTTTAAAAATAGCTTCATAAAATTTCAGCCCTTCTTCATTGGGAATGTCATCGTCCCCGTTTGGAAATATTCTGCTCCATGCGATGGAAAGGCGATAAGTTTTAAACCCCATTTCCCCAAATAATTTAATATCATCAAGATAATGATGATACATATCAATGGATTTTTTTGCCGGATAGTAATGTTCCTCATCAAAATCAAACATTTTCATGTCTCCGGTAACAACAGCCCAGCGGTCTTTGCCATGGGGAACCACGTCCACATTGGCAAGGCCTCTGCCTCCCTCTGCATATCCTCCTTCACATTGGTTGGCAGCAGTTGCACCGCCCCATAAAAAATCCTTTCTAAATGCCATATGATAACTCCTTTCCTCTATCGGTTCCTGATCATGTTCTTCTGACATAAAAGATCATTGCCGGACAGCTGCTCTCTCAATTCCTATCAGGCAATCCTCTGTAGTGATCTTCTTTTCTTTCCACAAAATCATGCCGTCATGTTCACTTAAATTTGTAATCAATACCGGTGTCACTAATGAATATCCTTTTGATTGAATAAAATCCATATCAAACTCCAATAAGACCTGGCCTCTTTTTACTCTCTGTCCCTGCCCTGCCTTAGCGGTAAAACCTTCTCCATCTAATCTTGTGGTATCCATTCCAACGTGAATCAGGATCTCCAGACCATTGTCAGCCTTAATGCCCAAAGCATGTTTTGTATGGAAAAAAGCAGTGATCACACCATCTGCCGGAGAAATAATCACTCCTTTTGATGGATTTACCGCAATCCCCTTTCCCAATGTGCCGCTGGAAAATGCAGCATCTTCCAGATTTTCCAATGGGACAATTTCGCCTTCTACCGGAGAAAGAACCTCTATGGAAAGAATCTCCCCGGAACCATCTGGTGTACCTGCTGATTCATCGCTTTCCTTTATTTCCTCATCCGGCGTTTCCTTGTCTTTCCAGAAAAAGAACGTAAGCAAAAATCCTACCAGGGAAGAAACAATGATGCACACAAAACCATTAAACATTCCGCTTGCATCTCCTGTTGCATTGTTAATAAAATTTAAAACACCAAAGATTCCAAGACCTCCCATGGTATAGGACTTAGTTCCCATGGCAGTCATCACAGCGCCGCCCGCAGCACCGCCGATCATAGAGAAAATAAATGGCAGCTTTTTAGGAAGTGTAATACCATAAATGGCAGGCTCCGTTACTCCGCAGATGCCGGAAACCACAGCAGGGATACAAAGGGATTTTGTTTTTTCATCTTTGAGTTTAAAGTACATGGCCAGTACGCATGCAGTCTGTGCAAAGCTTGCGCCAAAGCTTCCATTTAATACATTGCTGTAGCCAAATTCAGACAACTGGATAATAGCCATGGGAATGACCGCCCAGTGCAGGCCGAAAATAACCAGAATCTGCCATATGAACCCCATCAGGATACCAAATAAAACAGGAGAAGCCGCAAATAGAGAGGCAAATCCTGTGCTCAAAAGACTTGTTGCAACAGATACCACAGGTCCTATGAGTAAAAATCCGGCAGCCATGGAGACAACCATCACGGCAAAGGGAACAAAAAAAGTCTGGAGCATCTCAGGAATTACTTTTTTTGCTGTTTTCTGCACATAACCCGCAAACCACACCACAATAATAACCGGAACGACACTGCTTAAATAATTATTGGCTACCCAGGGAATCCCAAACGCTTTGAAGTAATAAGCGCTGTGTAAAATCGTTCCTTCAAATAAAACGCCTAACGGTTCCCCTCCCTGTATGGCAGATAACTGAATGCTGGGATAACATAAGGCCGCGCCAAGGGCCATACCTGTTAATTTACTTACATTAAACTTTGCCGCTGCAGTAAAGCCAATAATCAAAGGCATAAACTGAAAAACAGAATCACCGATGGCATTGAACATCGCATAAGATCCGGACGAAGTAGAATAAAAGCCAAGAAATACAAAAAGTGCATTTAATCCTTTTATAACACCACCCGCTGACAGAACTCCAAGAAACGGCTGGAAGCAGCCGCTGATGATATCAATCAGTCGGTCAAACGCACTCTTTTTATATGTACTTTCTGCGCCGCCCCCTTCCGTGCTGATTCCAGCTGCCAGACAGACCTCTTCGTATACGGCAGGTACATGGTTCCCAATTACCACCTGGTATTGACCGCCGCTTTTCATAACCGTAACAACGCCTTCCATTTTCTTCAAAACTTCATCGTTTGCCCTGCTTTCATCCTTTAACTGAAAACGAAGACGGGTAATACAATGGGTCAAAGACGCAATATTTTCTTCCCCTCCTACTTCTTTGACGATTTTCTTTGCCAGTTCCTCATACTTTCCCACGGCAAATATCCCCTTTCTACTACAATATATTTATGGTTAATATCCCTTACAGCCAGTAAGGAATTATCCATCTTGTTGCTTAACTGTTAGAATGTAGGTAGCAATCGGTATATCGTCTCCCTTCCTTGGA
>JAISYJ010000130.1:0-19130 GCA_031270005.1 Hungatella sp.
TGGATGGTTAATGGTTTCTAGGCAATTCTATTATACCATATCTGGTGAGGAGTTATTTTATTTTATAACCAAAAACAACCCGATTTTATGAGGGTTTCGGCGTTTTGCAAACGCCTATAATACATTTATTAAACGAGGAGATGAAATGAAAAAAAACAACGTATTAAAATTAACTACCATTATGGCGGCGGCCGTTTTAATGATGACAGCCTGCTCAAGTCCAAGCACTACAAAAACTACTGAAACCACTGCAGCTGTTGAGAGCGGGGAAGCTTTAACGGTTGAAATTAAAGATGTTCATGGACTGGTTACAGTTCCTGTAAATCCTCAAAAGGTAATTTCTTTGGATAATAGAACTTTTGAAACATTATCAGACTGGGGAATTAAATTAGTCGCTGCTCCAAAGGGCGTAATGCCGGCGGGTTCCCCATATGTAGCCGATGAGTCTGTTCTGGATATCGGAAATCACCGCGAACCGAATCTTGAAATTATAGCAGCTGCAGACCCTGACCTCGTAATAGTCGGTCAAAGATTTGCGTCCTATTATGAAGAAATAAAAAAATTAGTGCCAAATGCAGTAGTTATTGATTTAAACTTTGATGTTTCTGAGGAAACGGATACACCTGGAGAAAACTTAGTAAACGGACTTAAGGATTCCACCGTTGCACTTGGAAAAATTTTTGATAAAAATAAAGAAGCTGAACAATTGACAGCTGACTTTGATCAGGCGATTGAATCTGTCAAATCTTCATATAACGGAACGGATACCATTATGAGTGTTGTGGTTTCCGGTGGAAATATCGGTTTTTCAGCTCCTCATTCCGGCCGTGTTTGGGGGCCCATGTATGAAGTGTTCGGCTGGGTTCCGGCATTAGATATTGACAATACCACTTCCGATCATCAAGGGGATGATATTTCTGTTGAAGCGATTGCACAAAGTAATCCGGATTGGATTTTCGTATTAGACCGTGATGCTGCAGTATCTTCTGCAACTGATGCGGTTCCTGCTCAGGACGTTATCGATCAATCACCTGCTCTTCAAAACGTAACTGCTGTTTCTGAAGGACATATCGTTTATGCACCAGCTGATACTTACACAAATGAATCCATACAAACCTATCTGGAGTTATTTGGAGACCTTGCAAAGGCTTTGGCTGAATAGTATATAGGAGTATAGCTTAGAGTTGAAAAATACAGCGAAAAAAACGATTGGGGCTGGGAATTCTCAGCCCCAACGTTATTATAACAATAAGAAATGGACAAAACCTTTTATATCAGCGATTATCGTTGTTATTATTTTAGGTATTATATCACTGTTTACCGGAGTTTATGATATACAGGGTCAAGCGGATGGAAGGGATATGTTTTTCATAACACGGGTACCTAGAACAGCTGCACTCATGCTTACCGGAGCTGCAATGTCAATGTCAGGACTGGTCATGCAGCTTATTACACAAAATCGTTTGGTGGAACCTACAACAACAGGGACGATTGAATGGTCGGGTTTGGGACTTCTCATTGTCTATTTATTATTTCCGGCACCAACTTTAGTTTTAAGAATGACCGGGGCAATCATGTTTTCTTTTATAGGAACTATGATTTTCTTTCTGTTTTTAAGAAGAGTGAAGCTCCGTTCTTCTTTGATTGTACCGATCATTGGGATGATGCTTGGAGCAGTTATTTCAGCATTTTCTACTTTTGTAGGACTTACCTTCCAAATGACGCAAAATATTGAAAGCTGGTTTGTAGGTTCATTTGCAGCCGTTCAAATCGGAAGATACGAATATTTATGGCTGATTATTATAGTTACCGGCCTGATTTTTATTTATGCGGATAAGCTGACCTTAGCCGGTCTGGGGGAAGATGTCGCTACAAGTCTTGGAGTAAATTATAATAAGATAATTATTTTGGGGACCGGTCTTATTTCTTTTGCAGTTGGAATTGTAACAGCTGTTATTGGAAATTTACCCTTCTTAGGCTTGATTGTACCCAATATTGTTTCCATGTACAGAGGAGATGATCTTAGGAGTAATCTGCCTTGGGTATGTGTGCTGGGAATGGGTGTGATAACTCTTTGTGACATAATTTCCCGAACAATTATAATGCCCTTTGAAGTTCCTGTCTCTTTGATTCTTGGAACAGTGGGGTCAATTGTATTTATTGTTATCTTATTAAGGCAAAGGAGGCTAAGATGAACGGAATAGAATACAATACCGGCCTTCGTCATGAACACAGATCAGCGAGAGCTTTTCGTTCTAAGAAGGAAGAAAAAAAATATTGGATTTTGTTGATAACCTTGATTGTTTTGGGCGTTTTTGCTTCCTATGGGCTTTTGGTTTATAATAATCCGGTTCCAATTGATTCTCCTTCTTTTCTCCCGGTTGTCAGAAGAAGGATGTTCGCTCTTGTGGCAATGATCATTTCTGCAGTTTGTCAGAGTCTATCGACAGTCACTTTCCAATCGATTACGAGTAACAGGATTATAACCCCTTCCCTTTTAGGCTTTGAAGCACTTTACTCAACCATTCATACCAGTACCATATTTTTCTTTGGTGCCAGTACCTTTATTAATTTTAGTGGGATCGGATCCTTTGTATTTCAAGTTGTTGTTATGGTTTTGATGTGCCTGATCCTTTATGGCTGGCTGCTTTCCGGAAAATATGGAAATTTACAGCTTATGCTTTTAGTTGGCGTTATTATGGGAACTGGTCTGAAGTCTTTATCATCGTTTATGAGAAAACTTCTTGCGCCGTCAGAGTTTGATATTTTACAGGCAAGATTGTTTGGCTCTGTCAACAATGCGGATTCGGAATATTTTCCTCTTGCAATTCCGGCTGTAATAATTGCAGCACTGCTTCTTCTGGCTTATTCTAAGAAGTTAAATGTTGTGTCACTTGGAAAGGATTGCTCTACTTCTTTGGGCGTCAAACATCAGGTTCACGTGATTTATGCTCTGGTTTTAGTATCTGTTTTGATGTCAATTTCTACGGCTTTGGTTGGACCGCTTACTTTTTATGGATTTTTAGTTGCAACTTTGAGTTATCAGGCAGCGCCAACCTATGATCACAGATATATTTTTCCAATGGCTCTTGCGATTGGATTTTTGATAATAACAGGTGCATACTTTTTTATGTACCATATATTCAGGGCTCAAGGTGTAGTTTCGGTTATTATCGAGATGTTTGGCGGAATAGCATTTTTAATCGTGATTTTAAGGAAAGGTACCTTATGATAATAATAGATAATGCCAGAAAGTCCTATGATGAGGTAGAAATAGGACCTTTGGATATTAAAATACCAAAAGCAGGTCTCACTTCTTTGATCGGGCCCAATGGTGCTGGAAAATCTACCACACTTTTGATGATTGGAAGGCTTTTGGATATGGAAGAAGGCCATATTAAGGTGGCAGATATGGATGTGACTGAATCGAAATCAGAGGACTTGGCAAAAGTTTTGACCATTTTGCGGCAGGAAAATCATTTTGTAACGAGGCTTACTGTCAGGCAGCTGGCTGGATTTGGCCGTTTTCCTTATTCAAAAGGAAGATTAACAAAAGAGGATGAAGCCATTATTTCTAAATATATTGATTTTTTAGAGTTGACTGATTTGGAAAACAGATATTTGGATGAGCTTTCCGGCGGCCAAAGGCAAAGGGCATATGTGGCAATGGTTCTGTGCCAGGAGACGGAATATGTACTTTTGGACGAACCTTTGAACAATCTTGACGTTGCACGTTCTGTTCAGATGATGGAGCATTTGAAGCATGCGGCCAATGAATTTGGAAGAACAATTGTGGCTGTTATGCATGATATTAATTTTGCGGCCAAATATTCTGATCGAATCTGTGCGATGAAAGACGGACGAATTGCCGCTTTTGGCACGGTAGACCAGATTATGGATTCAAACGTTTTGACCGATATTTTTGAAACCAAAATAGAAATTATCGAAGGGCCGTATGGGCCAATAGCAATTTATTGATTTAGTGCCTGTTGTCCGGTCCATGTCAATAGCAAGGCAAAATCATTCATGAAATTCACTTCCTGTCTCATAACATAGTATAGGTTATCAGAAATCGCCTTTTAGATTTCTGATAAAAGGCAGCGTTTTTTGCTGCCGTCCATCCGATTATGAAAACATCTTTTTGTTTTCATAATATAGGTTATCAGAAATCGCTTTTTAGATTTCTGATAGAAGGGCTGCTTTTCAGCCCGTCCATCTGATTACCGGAAGCAGTTTCAGCTTCCGGTAATATGAGAAACAGGAAGGAGCGTCAGAATGGAAGAATGGTTTCGTTTATCAGAGGATGAGGCCCTTGTAAAGCTTGGCGCAGGAAAGAATGGACTGGATTCCAGGGAAGTATTGAAGCGCAGACAGATATATGGTCCAAATAGACTTAAAAAAGCGGAACGCAAAAGCGCTTTCCAGGTATTTCTGGACCAGTTTAAAGACTTATTGGTCATCATCCTGATTATAGCTGCAGTAATTTCTATGATATCCGGTGACGTAGAGAGCACAGGGGTAATTTTTGCGGTGCTTCTGCTGAATGCGGTGCTGGGGACAGTAGAGCATCAGAAGGCGGAAAAGTCCATAGACAGCCTTATGGCCCTGTCATCGCCGGTAGCAAAGGTGGTAAGAGAGGGGCGGAGGCAGGAAATCCTGTCAGGGGAAATCGTACCGGGGGACATCCTGCTTTTGGAAGCAGGGGATATGGTGGCGGCAGACGGCCGGATTCTGGAAAATTATTCTCTCCTGGTCAATGAAAGCTCTCTGACCGGAGAATCCGTTAATGTTGATAAGCGGACGGGGAGGATACGGGAAAAAAAGGTGCCTTTGGCAGAGCAGACAAATATGGTGTTTTCCGGTTCCCTGGTGGCAGCGGGCAGGGCAAAGGTATTGGTAACAGGTACCGGAATGGATACGGAAATCGGCAGGATCGCTTCCCTCATGAATGACACCGGGGAAAAGAAGACACCTCTTCAGGTGAGCTTAGACCAGTTTGGAAGCAAGCTGGCAGCAGCCATCCTGTTTATCTGTGCAGTGATTTTCGGTCTGAGCATCTACCGCAGGATGCCGGTTTTGGATTCCCTGATGTTTGCAGTAGCCCTGGCGGTTGCGGCGATTCCGGAAGCGTTAAGCTCCATTGTCACCATCGTTCAGGCAATGGGCACACAGAAAATGGCAGGAGAAAATGCCATCATAAAGGATTTAAAGGCAGTGGAAAGCCTTGGCTGTGTTTCGGTCATCTGTTCCGATAAGACGGGAACTCTGACCCAAAACCGCATGACCGTACAGCAAATCTATGTAAACAGCCGCCTTTATCCTCCGGAACTCTTAAACAAACAGGTTCCAGTACATAAATATCTGTTGTATGATGCTGTTTTAAATAATGATTCCGCCTACATAGAAGGAAAGCTGGTGGGGGATCCGACGGAGGCCGCGCTGATACAGATGGCCGAAAGGGCGGGCATGGAAGAGGAAGCCATGAAATCCTATTACCCCAGGGCAGGGGAAATCCCCTTTGACTCCCAGAGAAAGCTTATGAGCACCATGCACAGGATCGAAGGTAAAAGGGTTCTGTTCACAAAGGGAGCGGTGGATGTGCTGCTGCCCCGGATAAGCCATATATGGACAGGGGAAGGGATCCGTCCTATGAGGGAAGGGGACCGGCAGACTTTAATGGATCAGAACATGGAGTTTTCCAGGCAGGGGCTAAGGGTTCTGAGCTTTGCCTTCCGGGAAATGCATGAGGCTGAGAAGCTGACGGAAAAATCGGAGGCAGGCTATACCTTTCTTGGAATGACCGCAATGATGGACCCGCCCCGTCCGGAAACAAAGAATGCGGTATTAAGCGCCAAAAGAGCGGGCATCCGTCCGGTTATGATTACAGGAGACCATAAGATCACCGCTTCCGCCATTGCGGAGAAAATTGGCATTCTGGGTGAAGATGACCTGGCGGTCAGCGGACCGGAGCTTGATGATATGCCGGAAGAGGAATTAAGCCGCAGGCTGGAGCATATCAGCGTCTATGCCCGGGTTTCGCCGGAGCATAAGATACGAATCGTCCGCTCCTGGCAGAAAAAAGGCCATATCGTAGCCATGACAGGAGACGGAGTCAATGACGCCCCTGCCTTAAAGCAGGCTGACATCGGGGTTGCCATGGGAAAAATGGGGACAGAAGTGTCAAAGGATGCTTCTGCCATGATCCTTACGGATGATAACTTTGCAACCATTATTAAGGCGGTTGCCAACGGCCGTAATGTTTACCGGAACATCCGGAATGCCATTAAATTTCTGTTATCAGGAAATATGGCAGGGATACTGTGTGTATTGTACACATCCTTCCGGGCTCTTCCGCCTCCCTTTGCACCGGTGCATCTGCTGTTTATCAACCTTTTGACCGACTCTCTTCCTGCCATTGCCATTGGAATGGAAAAGGCGGAAGCAGACCTTTTGGCCCAAAAGCCCAGAAATCCCAAAGAAGGAATCTTAACAAAGCGGTTTGTACTTCAGATCCTCCTTCAGGGGGCCCTCATAGCTGCCTGTACCATGACCTCCTACCACACAGGCATGGTGACCGGAAGCGAGGTGGCCGCCAGTACCATGGCATTTTCCACCCTGACCCTGGCAAGGCTGTTCCACGGCTTTAACTGCAGAAGCGGCCATTCCATTTTAAAGATCGGGTTTAAAAGTAATTTGTGGAGCATTATGGCCTTTGAAGCAGGAGCAATTCTTTTGGCAGCCGTGCTGTTTATACCAGGCCTTCATACCTTCTTTTATGTGGCAGATTTAAATGTAAGGCAGTTTATTACCATTTTCATATTTGCATTTATTCCTACGCTTGTAATTCAGGCATTTAAGACCATAAGAGAGAGTCTTCATTAAGAAAAAGTACCCTGAAATCTTGACATACTTTTTGGTCCGTGGTACTATTAAGTATACATAAATAGATAGCCTAAGAGATGACAGAGCCGGGTGATGAGTGCGGGTAACCGTTCATTTCCAAGGCTCTTTCTTTATCCCTTGAGAAAAAATTAACAAAGGGTAAAATCAGTGGCAGCTGCTGGAAGGGGGAGGGGCACCCTTAGGCATATCTGTATGACAAAAGAGTAGAGGCGAGAAGGAGGAAACTATGGGGAGATATGTCATTGCCTTAGATCAGGGCACGACAAGTTCCAGATGTATCCTGTTCGATGAGCAGGGGAACATCTGCAGTGCAGCACAAAAGGAGTTTACACAGATTTTTCCGGAGCCGGGCTGGGTGGAGCATGATCCCATGGAGATCTGGTCTTCACAGTTTTCCGTGGCCATGGAGGCCATGGGAAAGATCGGGGCTCATTACAGCGATATTGCTGCAATCGGGATCACGAACCAGAGGGAGACTACGGTGGTCTGGGATAAAGAGACAGGGGAGCCGGTCTATCATGCCATCGTGTGGCAGTGCCGCAGGACTTCGGACAGGATCGAGAAGCTAAAGCAGGACGGTCTGGAGGAGCTTATTATTGAAAGGACCGGACTGATCCCTGACGCTTATTTTTCAGGAAGCAAGATCGAATGGATCCTGGATCATGTAGAGGGGGCAAGAGAACGGGCCGAACGCGGGGAACTGCTGTTTGGAACCGTGGACACCTGGCTGATCTGGAATCTGACCAAGGGCTGCATCCATGTGACGGATTATACCAATGCCTCCAGAACCATGCTGTTCGATATACACAAGAAGTGCTGGGATGAGGAGATTCTCAACTATTTCCACATTCCCAGATGCATGCTGCCGGAGGTAAAGCCCTCAAGCTGTATTTACGGCTACACCTCTTCGGATGTCATGGGAGGAAAGATCCCCATTGCAGGAGCGGCAGGCGACCAGCAGGCTGCGTTATTCGGCCAGTGCTGCTTTGAGGCGGGGGAAGTAAAGAATACCTATGGAACCGGCTGTTTCCTCCTTATGAATACAGGGGAAAAAGCGGTGAGGTCTGGGCATGGACTTTTGACCACCATAGCTGCAAGCGACCAGGAGAGCATTCAGTACGCCCTGGAAGGAAGTGTGTTCGTGGCAGGTGCTTCGGTGCAGTGGTTAAGAGACGAGATGCGGATGGTCCGTACTGCCGCCCAGACAGAAGAATATTGCAAGGCGGTGGCGGATACGGGGGGCGTTTACGTGGTACCGGCCTTTGCAGGGCTTGGAGCACCCTATTGGGACCAGTATGCAAGAGGGACCATTGTGGGGGTGACCAGAGGGACCAGCAAGGAGCAGTTTATCCGGGCCACGGTGGAATCCATGGCCTATCAGGTCTGTGATCTCATTGAGGCAATGGAACAGGATTCGGACATTCATTTAAAGCAGCTAAAGGTGGATGGGGGAGCCTGTGCCAATAATTTCCTCATGCAGTTCCAGTCTGATCTGTTAAACACAGAGATCGTAAGGCCGGAATGCATTGAGACAACCGCCCTTGGAGCCGCGTACCTGGCCGGACTTGCAGTCGGATATTGGAAGAGCCGGGAAGAAATCAAGGCAAACTGGAAGGTATCCAGGGCCTTTGACAGCCAGATGGAGGAGGAAAACCGGAATAAGCTGGTAAAAGGCTGGAAGAGGGCAGTTAAATGCGCGCTCTACTGGTCACAAGAAGGAGAGTAGAACGTGGAGGGGTAGGATTTTGGAGGGTACATATTTATTATTTGGGGGAATTACCTTAACATACGTCATGATTCAGCTGGAATTTATGCTTCGCATTATAACAGCAGGCTTTTTGGGGTTTTTGATCGGCAGTGAGAGAAAAAACCGGAACAAATCGGCCGGAATCCGGACCCACGCCATTGTGGCGATCGGTTCAGCACTCATGATGGTGGTTTCCAAATATGGATTCCCTGACATCCAAAACAGCGACGGGGCCAGAGTTGCGGCCCAGGTGGTCAGCGGAGTGGGCTTTTTAGGAGCAGGGGTCATATTTGTCCGGAACAATCTGGTAAATGGTTTAACGACGGCAGCCGGGATCTGGGCTACCGCCGGGGTAGGGCTGGCTCTTGGGGCGGGCCAGTACATTGTGGGTATATTGTCTGCGGTTCTCATCATTGCCATGCAGACTCTGACTCACCGGATCAACTATTTTGCCCAGGTGCCTTCCTGCGGATGCCTGCGGATGACCATAGCGCAAAAATCCGGGGCAGTAAAAAACATGGAAGAGTTTCTGGAAAAAGAAAAGGTTGAGATTGCTTCTGTGAAGATCAACAAGAATAAAAAGGATGAGATCAAACTGGAATTTGAAGTCATTTATCCGCCGGGCTTTAACAAGGGAGTCCTGCTTTCCAAGCTGGCAGAGGAGAATACCGTCATGGCAGTCAGCGAATAGGAGGGGGGAGGGACCGGCAGAAAAATCTTGACAATCCAGTCGGGATTATGCTAGCATTAAGACAATTAAATATACAACCTTTGAGATGAAAGAGTAAGGAATAAAGCGGAGTGATCCGTTTGTTTTCCTTACTTTTTTTTATATGATTTGCCACTTAATAGGGTGACCATTACAGATATGGAGGAGAAGAACATGATGGAAATGAATTACGATGCAGCGATCATTGGCGGCGGCGTAGTCGGCTGTGCAATTGCGAGAGAACTGGCGCGCTATGACCTTAGCATCTGTGTCATTGAACGGGAGGAGGATGTCTGCTCCGGCACGTCAAAGGCCAACAGCGCCATTGTCCACGCAGGATTTGATGCGGCGCCCGGGTCTTTAAAGGCAAGATTCAATGTAGAAGGCAACCGAATGATGGGAGAGCTTTCAGAGGAACTTGATTTCTCAATGATTCAAAATGGCTCTCTGGTGCTTTGTTTTTCGGAGGAAGATATACCCGCTCTTAAGAAGCTTTATGAGAAAGGCATAAAAAACGGAGTTACCGGCTTAACCATCCTTTCCGGCGATGAGGTGAGGGCCATGGAACCTAATGTGACGGAGACGGTTGTGGCAGCCCTGTATGCGCCTACGGGAGGGATTGTATGTCCCTTTGGTTTAACCATAGGATTGGCGGAGAACGCCTGTGACAACGGCGTGGAGTTCTTATTTAATACTGAGGTAAAAGCAATTGAAAAGGCGGAAAAGGGCTATGACCTAAAAACCGGGGAAGGAACAATCCATGCCGCCTATGTGATCAATGCAGCCGGTGTTTATGCCGACGTATTCCACAACATGGTAAGCGAAGAAAAGATACACATCACGGTGAGAAAAGGGGATTACTGCCTGCTTGATAAGGAGGCAGGTACCCATGTGTCCCATACCATCTTCCAGCTTCCGGGCAAGATGGGAAAGGGCGTGCTGGTAACCCCTACCGTTCACGGCAACTTGCTGATCGGCCCTTCGGCAACCGATGTGGAGGATAAAGAAGGCGTCAATACAGATGCAGCGTATCTGTCGGATATTATGGTGAAAGCTGCCTGGGGAGTAAAGAACATACCATTCCGCCAGACAATCACCTCTTTTTCCGGCCTTCGTGCCCATGAGGCAGGGGATGACTTCATCCTGGGCGAGGTTTCCGATGCCGCCGGCTTCTTTGATGCGGCAGGCATTGAATCACCGGGGCTTACAAGCGCTCCTGCCATCGGCGTTTACATTGCCGGTCTGGTTGCAGAAAAGGCAAAGGCTTCCCGAAAGGAGAATTTTAAGGCAACCCGGAAGGGAATCCTGGATCCTCAGAAGCTGTCTTTTGAAGAACGGGCGGAGCTTATTAAGAAGAACCCCCGGTACGGCACCATTATCTGCCGCTGCGAAGGGGTCAGTGAGGGAGAGATCGTAGATGCCATCACCCGGACACTGGGAGCGGTTTCCTTAGACGGAATCAAACGGCGTGTCCGTGCCGGCATGGGACGGTGCCAGGCCGGTTTCTGTGCCCCAAGGACCATGGAGATCCTGGCAAGGGAAACAGACAGGACCATGGAGGATATCTGCAAAAACAGGCCCGGCTCCAATATAGTGACCGGTCATAAATAAGGAGGACAGCAAAATGACAGAGCATGATATAGTGATAATCGGAGGCGGTCCGGCTGGTCTTGCTGCAGCAGTAGCGGCAAAAAAGGCAGGCATTACAGATATATTGATTCTGGAAAGAGAATCCTGCCTTGGCGGCATCTTAAACCAGTGCATCCATAACGGTTTTGGCCTGCATACCTTTAAGGAAGAATTAACAGGACCGGAATATGCGGCCCGTTATATTGAGATGGCGGAGTCGGAAAACATACCCTATAAATTAAATACAATGGTCCTTGATATCAGCAAGGACAAAGAAGTAACAGTCATCAACAGAGAAGATGGACTGTCAACCATAAAAGCCAAAGCCATAATCCTGGCCATGGGCTGCAGGGAGCGTCCCAGAGGAGCCCTTAATATACCGGGCTACCGTCCGGCAGGAATCTATTCTGCAGGAACTGCCCAGAGATTAATGAATATCGAAGGCTTCAGTGTGGGAAAAGAGGTAGTGATCTTAGGCTCCGGAGACATCGGGCTTATCATGGCCAGGCGTATGACCTTAGAAGGTGCCAAGGTAAAGGTGGTGGCAGAGCTTATGCCATATTCCGGCGGCTTAAAGAGAAATATCGTCCAGTGTCTGGATGACTATGGAATTCCGTTAAAGCTCAGCCATACGGTAATAAACATTGAGGGAAAAGAAAGGGTGACAGGCGTTACTCTTGCCCAGGTCGATGAAAACCGAAAGCCCATTTCAGGTACAGAGGAATATTACAGCTGCGATACCCTTCTTCTTTCCGTAGGCCTGATTCCGGAAAATGAGCTTTCAAGGGGAGCTGGCGTCCGGATGAGCCAGGTGACGTCTGGTCCTGTAGTAGGCGACCAGCTGGAAACCAGCTCGGAAGGCATCTTTGCCTGTGGAAATGTGCTTCACGTTCATGACCTGGTTGATTATGTATCCGAGGAAGCAGCTTTAGCCGGAACAAGTGCAGCCGCCTACGTAAAAGCGGCCGGTGAAAAAAAGGCGGCTCATACCGTGGAGCTGGCAGCTGAGAACGGAGTCCGCTATACGGTGCCTCAGATGATTGATGTGGAGAACATGGAGGATAAGGTCACGGTCCGTTTCCGCGTGGCCGATGTGTACAAGGACCGCTTTATCAGTGTTTACTATGATGATGCAAGGGTTTCCCACAAAAAGAAAAAGGTTCTGGCTCCCGGTGAGATGGAGCAGGTTGTATTAAAGAAAGACAGCTTTAAGGATTATCCGGAGCTTAAGAGAATCATTGTCTGTACGGAGGTGGAATAATATGGAGGCAAGAGAAATGATCTGTATCCGGTGTCCTTTGGGCTGCCCGTTGACGGTGCGCATCGAAGGGGATCAGGTGGAAGTTACAGGGAATTCCTGCAGCCGCGGGGAAGAATATGGAAAAAAAGAGGTTTTAAGCCCTACCAGAGTGGTGACTTCCTCAGTCCGCGTCATAGGCGGCGGCTTGGAAATGGTGCCGGTAAAGACAAAGCAGGACATTCCCAAGGATAAGATTTTTGCCTGCATGGAGGAAATCAGGAAGGTGGAGATTTCTGCACCTGTTCTCATTGGAGATGTGATCATTCCCGACTGTGCAGGAACCGGCGTTTCCATTGTAGCTACAAGGAACATTGAAAAAATATAATGTAATTTTCTGAAATAGCCTTGTATTTGCCGCAAGCTGTCTGGATAACTTCTGGCAGCTTGTGGATTTACAAGGCTATTTTGCATAAAAACAGGGGAATCTATGGAAAGTTTATACAGGAAATGATATACTGGAGAGAGATTTTTGAGAAAGAGGGGTTGCTATGAGGGTGTTCGCGCACAGGGGTTACAGTGGAAGGTATCCGGAAAATACCATGCTGGCGTTTCAAAAGGCGGCAGAGACAGGCTGTGACGGGATCAAACTGGATGTACAGCTTACAAAGGATGGAACCGTGGTGGTGATCCACGACGAAAGCATTGACCGGACTACAGACGGAACCGGTTTTGTGAAGGATTTCACTTATGAGGAACTGAAGCAATTCAATGGAGATGCTGTCTGCGGAGGGATTCATGGATTTGAGCCTGTTCCGACCTTTGAAGAATACTGTAAATGGGCGAAGGATCAGGAGCTTGTCACAAATATCGAAATTAAGACAGGCGTATATTATTACGAGGGCCTGGAAGAGAAAACCCTGGAACTTGTGTGCAAATACGGGCTTGAAAAAAAGGTCATCTTTTCTTCCTTTAACCATACTTCCATAATCCGCTTAAAGGAGCTGGCTCCCGGGATCCAGTGCGGCGCACTTCTTGGGGATCAGGGCCTTGGAAATGCAGGATATTATTGTGACCGGTATCATTTCGAATGCTACCACCCAGGGGTTAAGGGATTGACAAAAGAGGCTGTGGACAACTGCAGGAAATACGGAATTTTAGTGAATGTCTGGACGGTCAACGGCATGTCCGAATTGGAACAGGTCTATGAATGGGGCTGTGACGGAGTCATAACCAACTTTCCTGAAGTCTGCAAGCGGTGGGTCCAGAGCAAAGAACTGTAGATAATACATAGCAGGAGCGAGGCATCTGGTTTCCAGAAGACTGCAGCTCCTGCTATCTTGTATGAGAAAAAGAACGTTAAAATATGCTTTTCTTTCCAAGGAAAACCCGGAAAGGGCAAAAATTGCCTTGACGGTGGGGGAAAGGATTGATAAAGTAGAACGAGATCCATATTTTGTGGGGCGGAGGAATATTAATGAAGGCGATTGAACTACTGGAGGCTTCTCCGGTGATTGCGGCAGTTAAGGATGATAGTGGATTAAAAAGATGCTTGGATTCGGAATGCCAGGTGGTATTTATTCTGTATGGAAATATCTGTAATATCAGCAGCATTGTAAGGCAGATAAAGGAGCATGGGAAATATGTCATCGTCCATGCGGATCTGGCACAGGGCTTAAGCTCCAGGGAGATTGCTGTTGATTTTATTAAGCGGAATACTCATGCAGACGGAATTATCAGCACAAAGCCTCTTCTTGTAAAGCGGGCGGTCGAGCTGGGCCTGGTTGGGGTGCAGAGAACCTTTATCATTGATTCTCTTGCCATGAGTACGACAAAAAAGCAGATTGACACCTTTCATCCGGATCTGGTCGAGATCATGCCCGGGGTCATGCCCAAGGTACTTAAAGAGATTCGCGCCTATACGGATATTCCTATTATTGCAGGCGGACTGATATCAGACAAAAAGGATATCATGGCGGCTTTTTCCGCAGGTGCGGATGCAATCTCTACCACAAAGGAAGAGTTATGGTTCATGTAAAAGGAGGATGTTATGAAATTAGTTACATACGAGGTTGACCGGAGAAAAGATATCGGGGTAGTGAGTAAGGATGAAATGTGGGTCTTTCCTCTCAGGGCATTTGGTATGGAGTATAAGGAGATGCTGGAGGTCGTTAAGGGGCTCACCCAGTCTGAGCTTGACTTACTGGAACATGCCTCCGGCCTGGATCCTTACAATAGCAACATCGTTGGAGCTGCCATGATGAAAGAGGTCATGCTTCTGGCGCCCATCCGGACACCGGATCAGGACATCATCTGTCTGGGGCTTAATTACATGGAACATGCCGAGGAGTCTGCCCGATATAAAAAAGAAGATTTTGACGGGACACGCCCCAATGCCGTTTATTTTTCAAAGAGAGTCAATGAGGCAGTGGATCCATATGGAGAAATCTTAAGTCACAGCGATATGGTGGACAGCCTGGATTATGAGGTAGAATTAGGGGTTATCATTGGAAAGGATGCAAAGGATGTTGCCCCGGAACAGGTGAAGGATTATATTTTCGGATATACCATCATTAATGACGTCAGTGCCCGTAACGTTCAGAATGCCCATAAGCAGTGGTATTTTGGAAAGAGCCTTGACGGATTTGCTCCTATGGGCCCCTGTATTCTGACTGCAGGCTCCATTTCCTATCCGCCGGAGCTTGACATTCAGTCAAAGGTTAATGGAGAGCTGAGACAAGACAGCAATACCCGTCTCATGATATTTAATATAGACCATATTGTCAGCGAACTGTCTAAAGGGCTGACCCTGAGGGCAGGAACCATCATTTCCACCGGAACGCCTAAGGGGGTTGGAATGGGATTTGAACCGCCGAAGTTTTTAGCGGCAGGAGATGAAGTGGAATGCCTGATCGAGGGGATCGGGGCCATTAAGAATAAGGTCGTGTAAGATCATATAGTTTCTATTGCAAAAATCCGGAAGAAAATCTGAAACATGAGACTTTCTTCCGGATTCTGTTTATACCCCAGCGCTGCAGGATATGGTTTTTGGAGGGGGAAAAAAGTGTGCGGGATCAGAACGGAAAACAAATCTATGGAAAAGGAGTAAAAGGAGCATGAATGAACAGATAAAAGACATGTGGCAGTATATTGAGAATCACAGCGGGGAAGCTTATGAACTGCTTTTAACCCTTGGAAAGATACCTGCACCTTCTAATCATGAGGAACAAAGGGCCAGGTTCTGTAAGGAGTGGCTGGAAAAACAGGGAGCAAAGGGAGTGTATATAGATTCTGCATGGAATGTTATATATCCCATAGGATGTACCGGAGATAATCCTGTGGTGGTGTTTGCAGCACATACGGATGTGGTATTTCCGGATACGGAGCCCCTTCCCCTTGTTGTGGAAGAAGGAAGGGTAAAGGCCCCGGGAATCGGCGATGACACGGCAAACTTATGCGCACTTCTCATGTGCGGTAAGTACATCGCCCAAAAAGAGATCGTGCCCCAAAGGGGCGGCATGCTTCTGGTGGCAAATGCCGGAGAAGAGGGGCTTGGAAATCTGAAAGGGTCAAGGCAGATCATTAAGGATTTTGGAAGCCGCATTACTGCGTTTTATTCTCTTGACGGGTACATGGAGGGGATTGTAAACGATGCGGCAGGCTCTAAAAGGTATAAGGTGGAGATATTAACGGAGGGAGGCCATTCCTTTGGAAAATTCGGGAACCGGAATGCCATAGCCTATCTGGCATCTTTAATCGATACCCTTTACACACTGAAAGTGCCGGAAACAAAGACGAAGACCACTTATAATGTGGGGACGATTAAAGGAGGAACTTCCGTTAATACCATTGCCCAGCAGGCTGAGATGCTTTACGAGTTCCGCTCGGACAGCAGAGAAGATCTGGAAATCATGGACAGGCATTTTCACAGTGTGATCGAAAGCTATCGGGCAAAGCTGATAGAAGTAAACACCACTTTGGTTGGAGAGCGTCCCTGCACCGGAGCCGTGGATGAGAAACAGCAAAAGGAACTGGCTGAACATGTTTCTGAAGTCATTTATAAACACACGGGGAACAGGCCGAAAAAAGGCCCAGGCTCCACAGACTGCAACATCCCCCTATCCATGGGAATCCCAAGCGTCTGCTTTGGAGCTGTGAGGGGAGGCCTGGCCCATACAAGACAGGAATGGATTGAAACAGAAAGCTTGAAGGACGGCTACAGGATCGCCTTTGAAGTCATATTATCTCATTTTTAAGAGAAGAGAATTAACCGGTTCCGGACAGAAAGAAATGCACCTTGATCGGCTTTGATAAGCCCTTTCAAGGTGCATGTTCTTATTTTATCTGTGATTTCTCTGATTAAAACACTGCTTCAAAATCATTTGCGGCAGCCGTAACAGACTGCATTAATAATTTTCCACTTTTCTTTCAAAATAGGCCTTAGGATGAGCACAGGTCGGGCAAATTTCCGGAGCCTCCGGTCCTTCGTGGATGTAACCGCAGTTGCGGCACTTCCAGCCAAGAGGAGCATCTCCCTTAAAGGTCTTATCGTTCTTTAAGCTGTCAAGAAGCTTTAAGTAACGTTTTTCATGAGCAGCTTCTACTTTTCCTACGAATTCAAATTTCAGAGCCAGCTCTTCAAAGCCTTCTGCCCTGGCATCCTCTGCCATTCTCTTATACATATCGGTCCACTCGTAGTTTTCACCGGCAGCGGCATCTGCTAAGTTTTCTTCCATGGTGCCGATGCCATGCAATTCCTTGAACCACATCTTAGCATGCTCTTTTTCCTGGTCAGCAGTTTCTAAGTACAGGGCAGACATTTGCTCATAGCCGGCCTTTTTGGCGGCAGAAGCATAATATGTATATTTGTTTCTTGCCATGGACTCACCTGCAAAGGCGTCTTTTAAGTTCTGTTCTGTTTTTGTTCCCGCATATTTGGACATCGTATAAACCCTCCTGATTTGAATTTTGAATGATTTGTACTTTATAAACAGGGAGCGGCAGCCTGTTCTGCCGCTCCCTAAGATGTATTAACCGAAGTATCTTTCTAATAAGCCCTTGAATGCTTTGCCATGACGAGCCTCATCCTTTGCCATTTCATGAACTGTGTCATGGATTGCATCTAAGTTTAATGCTTTTGCACGTTTTGCAAGATCAAATTTACCGGCAGTTGCGCCATTCTCAGCAGCAACTCTTAACTCCAGGTTCTTCTTTGTGCTGGAAGTTACGCATTCGCCTAATAATTCTGCAAACTTGGAAGCATGCTCAGCCTCTTCGAAAGCAGCTTTTTCATAATATAAGCCGATTTCAGGATAGCCTTCTCTGTGAGCAGCTCTTGACATTGCAAGATACATACCAACTTCAGAGCATTCGCCTTCAAAGTTAGCTCTTAAATCCATCATAATGTCTTCCGGAGAACCCTGTGCAACACCGATTTCATGCTCGCAGGCCCAGGACATATCTTCATCCTGTAATTTGAACTTTTCAGAACCAACCTTGCATACTGGACAGAATTCAGGAGCTGTCTCTCCTTCGTGAACATAACCGCATACAGTACAAACCCATTTCTTCATGATCTCATATCTCCTTTTTATTTTGTAATATTGTTTTGTTATTTTAATGGCAATCAATAATAGTAATGATTACTGATATTAATTTATCATATCTTTATCTTTATGTCAAGCGTTATCGATAATTATTTTCAAAACATTCCTTGCAGGTCCCATAGAAATAAATGGTGTGACTTTCCACCGTGCCGTCCGCATGTTCCTGAGCAAGGTGGTTGATATTTACCAGGGGGTCCAGTGGCAGGTCGCTGACCTTTCCGCAATTTTTACACACAAAATGGTAATGGGGTGATGTGTCCGCATCAAAGCGATCCGCGCCATCTCCGCAAGTCAGCTTTTGGATTTCTCCCAGCTCAACCAGAAGGTTTAAGTTGCGGTATACCGTTCCAAGGCTGATATTGGGATATTCTTCGCGAATCAATGTGTATAGGGCATCGGCAGTGGGATGGTCGTGCCTTGACATTAGGCAGGCTTTAATAGATTCCCGTTGACGGCTATACTTTAATGTTTTCATGGCCGCTCCTTTTCTAAAATAATAATTATATTAGTAATTGTTACTATTTAATAATAAAGGATTTCAGCGCTTTTGTCAATCCAGAGTTAAATAGTGTCTATATGTTCTCCCGTGCGATCCGTATGAATTCTTCCGTAGCCTGGGATAAATATCTGCCTTTGTGGCGGCCAAATGCCAGGACGCCGTGGCTGCGCCTGTAATTTAAGGAAAAATAATGCAGCCCTGTTTTTTTCATGCCGGTATTAGGGCTTCCGGACATGAACATTCTGGGGTAAAAGGTGATCCCCATTCCTTTGGCTGCAAGGGCCAGCACTGTCTCAATATTCTCTGTCTCCAGAAGAATGGAAGGAGTGAGCTGGGCTTCCTCAAAGATTTCATCGGCAATGGTGCGCACCCGGTTTCCTTTGTTGATGAGAAGGTAGGGGCAGTCCTTTAAAAGCTGTACGTCCGCATTTTCATCCAGTATCTTTATTATCTCCTCCTGCTGGCCCGGAAAATACCGGTCCAGAATCTGGTCAGGAACCACAAGAAGGATCTCCTCCTCGCAGATAGGAATGGTTTCCACATGATCGGCTTTAAAAGGAAGAAGGTCGATCATCAGATCAATGTTTCCGTGTATCAGAGCAGTACTTAATTCGGAAGAATTTCCCTCTACCAGATGGATCTCAATGTTTGGAAACTTTTCCTTATAAGCGGGAAGGATGGCGGGGAGAAGGAAGCGTCCCCTGGTATGGGAGATGCCGATAGAAAGCTGTCCTGTAGTAAAATCCTTGATATCGGCCAGTTCCCGGTAGGTTTCATCCTTTAAGTCCAGCATCTGCTTT
>JAISYJ010000062.1:0-25767 GCA_031270005.1 Hungatella sp.
TATTTTATCTGCCCCAGATAACCGAAGTCTTCTGACGTCAGTATCTTGCCGTACTTCGCAAAATTAAGCTTTACCGCCTCCACAATATCTCCGTTTGCAAGCCCCCGACGCTTTGCCGCCGCAAGGTAAGCCGCACTGGTCAGAATTTCCTTGATGTTGCTTCCTGACAGTTCAAAATTGCGGGCAAAAAACTCAAAATCAATCTCTTCCTCATATGCTGCCTGCGGGGGAACAATGGTAGTCCACAACCGGCATCGCACATCTTCCGTCGGAAACACGAAGTTAATCATAAATTTAATTCTCCGCTTAAAGGCATCATCAATGTTATTAGCGTAATTGGTCGCCAAAATGGTGATACCGCCATAATCCTCCAGTTTCTGCAAAAGGTGGGCAGTTTCCGAATTGGCATACCTGTCGTTGGAATCCTTTACTTCGGACCTCTTTGCAAACATGGAATCCGCTTCGTCAAAAAACAGCAGCGCATTGATGTTCTTTGCCTTACGAAACAGTGCCGATATGTTCTTTTCCGTTTCTCCGATATACTTACTTACCATCTGTGAAAGGTCAATACGGTATAAATCCAGCCCCAGCTCATTGGCCATAACCTGTGCCGCCATGGTTTTCCCCGTTCCCGGGGAACCATAGAACAAGGCGCATATCCCCCTGCCGTAAGGGGATTTTTTATGGAATCCCCACTCTTCCCCCACAACGTTCCTGTAGCGGACCTGATCGCAGATCATCTGCATCTGCCTTTTCTGATCCTCGTCAATCACCAGATCCCCCCAGGTGAATACAGAAGGAATCAAGGTTGCATACCTGCCAAGCTGGTTTACGGACTGCTGCTTTACTGCCGCCAAAAGGACTTCCTGTTTTATCACTTCCTGTCCGTCTCCCTCACACATCATCCTGGCCCTGGCCAGCACCTCCCTGATTCCTCCCGCCGTCAATATATACTGATTGGCGCACAGCAGAAAGTCTATGTCTTCCGCCAGGGAATACTCCCCGGAAAGTTCCTTCCAAAGCACGATCCTCTCCCCCACTGTCAGCATTGGGGATTCCAGAGCCATAAAATGAAGGGGATAGCCGGTTAAGTATCCCGCTTTTTCCTCCGTCAGCCAGACAAAAAACGGAAATTCCCGGGCCAGCCTTTTTAGTAAGTAATCCAGAGCCGGGGGAAAGGGCTGTGCCCGGATTCCTTCCTCATCCTCCCCCCTAAAGCCTGTGTCCTCAAAACAAAGGATGGAATGAGTGAGTATAGATTCCCGTTTCAATATCCTGACCGCCAAATCGATCTCCTGTATCTTGCCGTCCGTTATACGGGAAACATCTATAAACAACACATTGTACCCGTTCCTGCCGGCTGCATGCTTTACGGAAAAATGCCTTCCGTTTCCCTTCTCCCCATAGATATGAAGAATATGGCAGTCTCCCTCTTTCTTTCCCCCATAGATTCCAAACAGGCGGCCAAGCCGGTCAACGGTCTCCTGCCTGATGAGAACCGGAGGCAGCGTTTCCTGCTTATAGGCGGTAACCACAGCTTCCAGCTCCGGCGCCAGGAAACGCCGTTCCATCATAAAGGCATAAACCCGCCCGTAAACAATAAATTTTCTGGAACCGGGCGGACCGCTGTGCTTTTGATCTCCTGTTACCAGATATTCAAACAACTTCCCCTTTTGCTCCAGCAAACATCCCTTTTCCACTGGAGAAATTTCATTCGTCAGTTCATACAGGGAAAATGCCAGGCGAAGGGTGGGCAGGCTTTTATCCTCCCCCTGAAGACAGCCGAACAGCGTCTCATATTTCGCATCATAATGAACAGCCATGGATAAAAAAAGCAAAAATTCTTCCAGCCTGCCAAGCTCAAAAGCTAAAACAAGCTTTCTGGTCAAAAAGGCGCCTCCCCTTTGGGGTGTACTGGCCAGACGGCTCATGATATGGGCCTCTGCCCGGCAGATTTCGCTTCTTATCTCCTCATTTCCTTTGTCCTCAGACCAGCGGAGGGTTTCCTCTTCCAGACCCGCAATCCTGTCTTCAATAGGAAGTACAAGCCCGCGCACTGTGGAAGCTTTCATTCTCATTGCTTCCCGCTCTCCGTTTTTTTGCAGCCGGTATGCAAATAATACGGAAAGCCGCATATCCAGCATGGCAAACCAGTCCTGCCGGTATTCTTCCTCCTGTTTATATGCCCGTGATTCTATTTTTCTATTGAAATACGTATCATACAGTCTCATTTCCAGGCCCTCCGCTTATGCATTACTCAGCCATAATACCGTACCATCATCATGGTATTGTCCCTCTCCCGGGTCCGACCGCCGCGGAAGCTGCCAATATCTTCGCTTATTATGCCTGCTATCCGCTCCAGACCGATCTCCTGCTTTGTAATCCGGTTCAGTTGTTCTATGATATAATTATCTGAGTAAACATTGCCCCGTTCATCTGTAGTTTCCGACATTCCCGGTGAATAAAGAAACAGCATATCCCCCTGTACCAGATAAACCGACTGCTGGAAGTAGGGCACATTTTCCATAGAACCTAAACAGATTCCCTTTTTATCCGGCAGCTGTTCAAAAGCCTGTCCCGACTTTTTAATGAGAGACGCTATATCTCCGGCGCTGACGTATTCCAGCCTTCCGCTAACAAGATCGATAATTCCCAAAAATACACAGGCGCTTAATTCAGCCTCGTTATGATTGCTGACCTGATTGTTTGTCTCAGATAAAATTCTGGCCGGCAGATAGCCCAGCATCGCATAGTTTTTCATCACCGTAGTCGTAATGGCCGCAAACATGGTGGCGGGAATTCCGGATCCGTATACGCTGCCAAGCATCATGCATAAATGCGTGTTGTCAGTAAAGAAAAAATTGTAAAAATCTCCGCCTGCCCCCCGGGCGGATTCCAGCTTCGCATAAATATCAAACTCTTTCCGCTCCGGATATGCAGGAAAAGTATTGGGATATAAATTCAGCTGTATCTGCTTTGCCACGTCAAGCTCCGCTGAAATCCTCTCCTGGGAGGCGGACATCTTTTTCATATCTACCATATAATGAATCAGCTCCTTCATCGTATGGTTTAAGCTTTCCGCCAGGGACTGGATTTCATCTCTTGTCCTGGTCTGAATCTCCTCAAAATGAAACTGTGACGGGTCCGAAACGTTATAGCTTTGTTTTACAAAATCCTGCGCCCGCTCCGCAATCGTCTTAATCGGGCGGATCACCTGACGGTTCATAATATATATAAACAAAGCCAGGAAAATCACAGCAGCAGCAGCAGCTCCCGTCACGACCGAAAACAGATAAAGCTGCAAGTCATTATAAATACGGGTCATGGATATATCCGCACATAAGACAGCAATTAACTCTCCGTTCTCATTTCTGATCATCCGGTAAGCCGTTTTCATATACTCCACAGAACTGCCTAAGCCATGGGACACCTGAGTCTTATTGTCCAGATACCGGATTTCCGTATCGTTTTCTGCAATGCTTTCCTGCATCCGTCTGCGGAACTCTCCTCCGAAATCCTCTTCCTCGGCAATATATCCCAGGTAGTCAATGGTATCCGGTTCATAAAGCAGTTCCTTCTGCGTATAGCCGGTCATGGCATAGGCGATTGTCCCCTGCCCGGCGCCGTCCGGATAATAAAACATATAGATATACTGCGCGTCCGAATTTTCCTTCACGTGATTAAATTCATCCTGAAGCCTGTCAAAGGCTTCGTCTTTTATTCCTGTTTTAATCGTTTTCTCCAGGCTTCGGATATCAATTTTACTTAAAATAATAGAAATCAGGGTATGCGCGTAATTCTCATAGCTTTGTTCAATGCTCACTTTATACCGGTAATAACCAAGTCCTCCTATCAGCAGGCTTAAAAACAGCGCAAACAAGGTGCAGGCCATAACCGCTTTGTTTCTTAGTTTACTTCGGTATTCCGATTTCACCTGAATCCCTCCTTATGAGATGCCTGTATTCTTTTTTGCTTTCCTGTCAGTCAGGGCATAAACCGCATTTAATCCTCCGGTACACCCAATAAGCCCCAGGATTCCGCTGCCAAAACCAATGGAAATAATCCCGGCAAAGATAATCGAACCTGTGGACTCTCCTAAATTGTCCACAAAATTATATGCACCCATTGCATGTTCTTCCCCATAGCGGACCGACTCCTCCATCTTAAGGAAACGGGAAATCCTGGTGGAAGAACCAAAGCTGTTAGCCAGACCGATTAACAGGAGGGCCGCAAGCAGAGACGGCAGGGACATCTTCCACGCAAAGAACAAAAGTCCGGCAAAGGTAATCGCACTGGATAAATACATGGCTTTGTCCTTAAGCTTTTGGCTCAGATAACCGGTTACTGCCACACTTAAGTACACACTGCATAAGGAGCATGCAATAATCAGTAGACTGACGACTTTTTCCGTCAAATTGTGTTCGCTGCCATAGACCGGCACATAATAATAAGTAAAACTGTTCATGACTATATACGGAAGCTGAATGCAAATGATAAATTTCAGGATTCCCGGTGAGACTATGAAAGCAGGCATACTCTGCTTTTTCTGTTTTTCTCCCGACCGGCTGCTCCCAGCCGTGATAAACCGGCCGCCCGCCATTAAAAATACAATAATAACCAGTACCCATGCCATGGCCGAAATGAAAAATACCCGGTTCTGTCCCAAATGCGCCGCCAAGGTAGAGCCAAAGAGCATGCCGCAGTTGATTCCCGAAATACTTGAGGCGTTAAAAATCGAAAAACCTTCTTCATTTTCCTGATTTTTAGAAATCGAAGCAATAAAAATCTGGATGGAATTGGTAATTAATCCCACACCAATACCATTTAAGGATAAACCCAGCAAAATCATGCCGTAATTTCTGCTGCACGCCATGAACAGATCTCCGCATAAAGCGGCTGCCCCGCTAAATGCAGCCAGCTTAGCAAAGCCCAGCTTTTCGATCATCTTCGGACAGAATACCGAGGTCAGTCCGATAAAAACAAGATTAACGGTAATAGGCAGGGAATTTGCCAGCGCAGTGGGAATTCCCATTCCTTCCCTCACAAACCCCATGACATAAACAGGCAGAAAAGAAGTAGCCATATTAAAGGCCATAAAAGTAATAAATACCGTCAGCCTCACAACGTGCATGGGAATAGGCGCCGCCGCACCGCCTGCTGCTGCCTCCCTGTACTTGTCCTTTAAATCAAAGAAAGAAAACACCTCGCTGAACAGGAACATAATCGCAAGTATAATCATGAGAATTGCAACGACAATATCTTCTGACATTTTTTGAATCTTTCCATCGATCACACTGCTTAAGGTTCCTACGGAAACCACGCCGTCTACTTTATGATCCTTCCCCATAACCGGCATCATTACATAGATGTAAGAACCCGTCTCATTTTGAATGTCGCTTTGCAGCGAAATTCCCTGTTCATAAACCTCCTTTACCGCTTTTGTTTCGTCATCCGTCAAAGGATAAAACGTACCGATAGAATTGTCCAGGTAAAGAAGCGCATAACCTAACGTACCATCATAACGGAGGATATTGCAGTAAGTGTCCTTACTGTAGGCGTACTCTTTATCCAGCACAGCATCCAGCGTATTCCACAGTTTCCGGTAACTTTCGTTCATGTAATTCTGCGGCATTTCAATATCATCCAACTGCTCCTTATCAATGCCGTTGCTGACAATCTGCGCGGTCATGGACAATTTTTTCAAAAGCTCGTCTCTGTAAATGTCTTTAAACTGCCCCATCAGGCCATATACCAGGATTACGGAAACTGCAATCACCGTAGAAATTACCAATGCACCGATTTTTTGGATGTTTGTATAAGACACGGTAAAAACAATGAACAGGATACGGAGCAAAAGACAGCTCATTGCAAGAAAAAACACCGCTGCTGTCAGATCAAACAGAACTTCTTTCATGCCATACTTAAAAGACTTTATGTACTTACTGATACCGGCCGCCCCTGTGCCGTCTGTGTCCGCGCTGCAAATCCCGCCGTCCGCAACATAAGTCAGCAGTTCACGGCCATTCTCCAGTTCCTGACAAGAAGCATTCCACATCTGAGAACCTTCCAGTACAACCTCCCGCTGATAGCCATTGTCTTCGGAAAACCTAAGCAGCTGATCAGAAGCAATGTCCGTTACATAGACCGTTCCTCCCCGCCCCACGGCTCCCCGGTACAAAGCACTCTTTTGCCCCGCTAAAACCGTCGGGTCCTCATTCAGCCGGTACAGCACGCTCAAAACGCCCCGTCCTCCCGAAGTCCGGTAAATCTCTCCTCTTTTTCCAATGGCATAGACATCTAAATGTTCCGTATCTATCACAAAGTCATGTATCAAATTGATAGCATCCGCCATCTCATATGTAAAAACCTCAGTTAACTTCTTATCCGGCAGGTTAATCTCTTTAAGAGAAAAACCCTGTTCATCTGCCTCCACAAAATAAAGAATCTCTCCCTTGACAGTCATGCCAAACAACCGGTGCTTATCACAATAAATGTCATCATAATCAATCCGATAGCAGACTTCCACAAACTTCCCTCTTGCATCATACTGCAGAATACTTTCGTATTTCAGGGAAAATCCAGTCTCGTTCCAGCCGGTATCCTGTACAAAGATATTTCCATTGTCCGCAATACTGATATTTTCCGCACAATAAAAGGTATCGCCGGAGGGCGCGTTTCCATGAATACTCTGTTCCACCTGACCGTCCGCGATTTTCAATATTCTGTTTTTTTCATTGTCAACCACATAGTAATTTCCCTGCTTATCCGCTTTCACCAGCCAGGGTGATTCCAAAGACATCTGGCGGTTGATTTTCCAATCATACCGGTAGCAGTTCTGCCTGATAAAAAACAGGCAAAAAATCGCAATAACCATACAGATTATATCTATTTTCTTAATTTTCTTTTCTGCTATGAAGCTTCCGGCTTTATTGAACAGTTCGGTCATCTTTAATATTCTCCGCTCTCCATATAATCTTTGTATTCCAGCCCTGCGTTGTAAATGGTGTTTTTCCCATCTCTGCTTATAAGTTCCGGATAAAGGACAGAATGAAGTTTTATCGTATCTCCATGTATTTTCTGGCACTTCCTCCCTGAATCTGTTTCATCCAGGCTGTCCACCTGAACAATCTGGCGCGTACCATAAATATAATAAGGAAGCGCCAGCATGGTGATATAATCTGTCACAGCGTCCTTTTTTCCGTTTACGCTGGTCAGTTTCCTCATATAGGAAGAATCCCTGATAAATGGTTCTCTTTTATCATAAAATATCCTGCACAACTCCTCCTCCCTGCTGTGAAGAACCGTTACCGGCAGTCCAGGATACCTTGTCTTCAAAGTGCCGATTACTTCTAAAAACAAATCAGTTATCTTATAAGCTTCTGTCTCAAACTCTGCAAGAATCTGTTGTTTAAGCGGCTCCTCCAACAGCATGATATCGCTGGTCATATATTTGATATAGGATAGATCCGGCAGGGGAATCACTACCTTTCCGCCCAGCAGACCGGCAATTTCAAAAACATAAAGTAAGCTGATATATTCCTGCCTGGTGATACCTGTTTTTCGGTTTAGAATATGGAGGCTTTTAATCCGGTGCCGATGACATCCCAAATAATCTGCCAAAATAATTGCCTCTTTCTCCGGATTTTTGGCACAGTTTCTGCCGCTGCTGCAGTCAAACAATTCCAGTTTCCCTTCTGCCGTCTCCACTTGAAGCAAAACCTCATCCACTCCAAACAAACAGGGTCCCCCCACAACTCCCAGCTCTTCCCCCTGACAAACGGCATGGCGCAGTTTAGCCAGACTGGTGGTCAGCCATGGGGATTTTCTTAATTCTTCTAATTTCGCCGCACCTAATTCCGGTACCATCCTGGTGATATTCTCAAACGATGTCATCAGAACCCGGGATTTGTATTCAAAAAATTGAAGCTTATCCGGGCTTTCCCCATATTTTTTTATGACTGTTTCATAAGAGGCCTCCATATGCAGGGCAATTTCACTGCGTAATATCCTCCGCTCTTTTTTCAATTGCTCCAGAAGTGCTTTTTTCTCTTCCCCGCGGCAGCTGATTTTTACTTTCTCCGCCTGTTTTAGATTCTGTTCCTCTTTTTTAAGCAGCAGCGGGACACCGCGTTTTTCCTCTTCCTCCTTACAGGCCTGATAAAACCCATAGATATTATAATAATTTTTCCCTTTTTCCGTTCCGTAAAAATTTTCAAAAAAATCTCCCGCTGTCAGCGGATAATCCAGTATTCCGCCGCTTTCCAAACGGTATACAGTATTCTCCGGCTCCAGATTATACCGCTTCATCAGTTCTCTGATTGTCGTAAGCATATGTTTCTCCCTCAACTGCTTTTTCGTAAATCTCCAATAAAAATGTTCTTCTCACCTTCACTGTTAAGGTATTCATCACAACGCAGAAGATAATACTTTGCTGCTTTGTCCATAGGCGCCATTTTAAGCACTTCTATAAAATGATGCCTCGCCTCCGGCAATTTCTGTTCCGCAAATAATTCCACACCTTTTTCAAATACCATTTTACTCTTTCGTTTTCTATTGCGTACTTCCACCACATCCCCGTCAAATACATCATAGATTTTCTCCGCCGCATTGGTCTCGCTGACCAGGACATATCCCAACAGGCGGTAATTGAACTTTCCTGCACTGTTTTCTATCTGGTTTAAGAATCTTGATGTCACAACAATTTTAGAGTTATACCGATTGCCTATTACACGCAGAGCATCTGCAAATTCTTTGGCCTCTGAAAGCGTCAGAATTGTCATCCGGCGTTCATGTCCCACCACTCCAATCATAACCGAACCGTAGCATAAGCCCACCGTTACGGACTCATATTTTTGATCCAGTCCGTCAATCCTGTTAACAGTTTCACAAATTGATACGGACGCAGTTAAAGCCTGTTCATAGTTTTCCAGAAAAAGCGCGCCAAATCCCCCTCCATGGAACGCTTCCACCATCCCTCCGTGGCCGTATACAACAGGAATTACCTGATTCATCATACTGTTTATAGACGTAAACACTTCGTTCACTTTTTTACTGTGAACCAGCCCCGTTAAATCCACCAGATTTACCTCCATGAGAACCGAGGAAAAATACTGCTGGTCCCCGACTCTTAGGTCAGAATAGTGTTTTACTTTCAGCATTTTTAACATTTCACCCGGTATCATCCGTTCATGGATATCTTCCGGTTCCTTTCTTTCAGAAGTCTCTCCGGAGATCGGTTCATCCTGCTTTTCGGTGCCGGCAAGCCTCCTGTGCAGCGCAATATTCCATAAAATACAGAGAAACAGGCAGATTCCTAAGATTATCATCATCTCATTCCTGTCAAATTTCACTCTTCCTACCTCCTTCTCCTTAAGGTACTAAAATATTCATTGTAATGGGATTGATAACCTGAATCACTCCTCCCCAGTTGCATATCAGCATTGACGTCTGGCTAAGAGCCGGGTATCCCCCGATCAGCACGGTGGGGCTTCCGGGCACCCACGGAGCCGAAATAACCGGCATGCAGGGCATTGGCGTCAAAACTCCAAGAGCCGCCGCAGTGGCTGCCGCCACCTGCGGATTGGCCGGAGAGTTGCACATCCCGAAAACCGGGATGTTCACCAACGGTTTATTGTCCATGATTGTTGCAAGAGGAGTACTGCTCATTACCATATTTGCCGGAAGTACTATTAAGGTACCCGGCGCAACTCCAAAGGAACACTGTAAAACAGAATTTCCACAGATACATATTCCCATTTATTCGTCCTTCTTTAAAAGATCCACCTTGTTTACAGTTCCTTTTACCAGTGTATAATTCCGGGCTGTTTTCCCGTTTCCTTCCGCTTCGCAGAAAAACTCACATGCATTCTCTCTTATATCTAAAATCGGGAGAAAGAAGCGTCCTTTTTCATCTGCATTTGCAGTATGTACCGGATAAATCGTAGTACCGATCTTTTTATAATCACTTTTTAACGGTTCCGAAAGAACGTATCCGCCTCCTTCTTTGCAGCCTTTGGAAATCCGGAAAAACTCATAGTTTGACTTATCCCGGTTTTCAATATAAAGGCTTTTCCCTTCAATATCCATATCCTCCGGATGATAAATGCCGATTTTCCCCTCCTGTTCTCCGCCGCAGGCATAATCATACAAAAGCTTCAGCGTTTTAACACTTTCTCTGGAAAACATGCGGATCCGGCTGTCCGGTTCGGCCATGCCTTCCACGCAGGTAGTCCCTGACGGCAGAACATAAGCCCGTCCCGGAACCAGCCTGACCTTACGCGCGGTATATGCGGCATCCGTTTCCGACAAATCAACCGAAATGCTCTGCCTTTCATACCTTCCGCTCTCAATAAAAACTTCCGCCTGTGCCTGAGAAAGATTAGTAAAGACATAGTAACCTTCCGGCTTTCGGACCGGAGGTTTCTCCCCCGGTATCCACACCCTGATCCCGCTTCCTGTGATAATCCTGTTATTGAAATCATCAATTAATTCCACCACCAGAGATACTCTGGTCTTCACTCTGTCGACCATACTGTCCCCACCGCCATTCCTATCTATTGTTTCCGTTCTTTTCATCAACCGCAAAGTCTGCTTCCACAACTCTGCGTATGGTCTTCACTTTCAGAGATTCGATTTCCACCGGATAGACTTTATAATACAGAGAAAGCTTATAGGGAAGGTTTGGCGTATTCCAAAGCTTTATCTTTTCTTCATTATCCAGTCTTAACATTTCAATTCGTACGGGATATTCCATATTTCCGCCGGTTTCGTTCAAATATTCTGTTCCCAGCACCCCATTATCCCACAATACCTGTATGGTCCGGCCCAGAATCCGGTGTTCTTCAGACGCTCTGAATTTGATATCACTGGAAGAATAAGCGGTAATCATATAATACAGGTTTAAATACTGAGAGGGAGCCTTCATGGTAGTTTCAGAGGTACTCTGCTTTCTCAGCCCCATCATCTCTTCGCTTTCCTTTACATCATATAAATAAACTCCCAAAGACAAATCTCCTTTATCCTCAGGACTGCAAAGGCCGATTGCGTCCGAACTGGCTATCATTTCCGGAACCATATGGCGCCTTAACAATTTGACAATTCCATTGCCCACATCTGATATAACTGAATAATTTGACATCTATACCCCCGGACCTTTCTCCGGACCTTTCTCCGGCCCTGATTCTGAGCCTTTCTTTTCGTCTTCGCCTGTTTCAGATTCCGATTCCTGAACCTCTTCCTCAGATTCGTCCTCTGTTCCCGCTTTCTCAAGTTCTTCTTTGGAAACCAGCAATTCTCCCAGATGGAATACGCCCTGACTGACAATCTTCCCGGTCTGCCCATCGTAAAGCACTCCGCTGCCTTCAAATTGTCCTCTTTGAAAACGGCCCTCATAAAGCATTACGCCACCGGCATCGTACAATTTTCCTTCTCCCTGATACTCATTTTCAAAAAATTCCCCTTCATACTGGAGATTGCCGGTATCAGGGAAAAACTGTGTCCCCGTGCCCTGATACTGTCCATTATAAAACGTCCCCTGATAAATCAGCTTTCCCGTATCCGGATCAAACAATTTTCCAGTTTCGGAATACCGGTCTTCCGCAAAGCTTCCTTCATAGAGCAGGTTTCCCTGACTGTCATAAAGCCTGCCTTTTCCGCTATATTGTCCCTCCGAAAGATCACCGTCATAAATCAGCTGCTCCTGCTCGTAGAGCTTTCCCTTTCCTTCACAGTTCCCTTTTGCAAAGCCCCCTTTATAGACAGGGTTCTCATTTTCATCATAAAGAGTCCCCTCTCCGTCATAGACGCCTTCCAGAAATCCGCCTTCATACTGCAGCTTCCCCTGGCTGTACAGCTTTCCCTGGCCGGAATAATGTCCCTGACTGACCTGGCCTTCATAAAGCACTTCCCCTTCCTTGTCATAAAGGACAGTATAGCCCTGATCCAGATAGCCGGCCTTAAACTCGCCTTCCTCCGCCAATTCATCTTCTATGTAATACCGGCCGTTTCCCTGCCTCTGCCCTCCGGCAAACATTCCTTCATAAATAAGCTTTCCTGCCTTATCATATTGTTTTCCGCTGCCATCATAAATTCCCCGGACAAAATTCCCTTCATACTGCAGCTCTCCGGTTTTTAAATACAGCTTTCCGCTGCCTTCATAAACTCCCTGGACAAAATCCCCTTCATACTGCAGCTCTCCGGTTTCAAAATACAGCTTTCCGCTGCCTTCAAAAACTCCCTGGGCAAAATTCCCTTCATACTGCAGCCCGCCGGTTTTAAAATACTGTTTTCCGCCGCCTTCATAAACTCCCTGGACAAAATCCCCCTCATATCTCATACCGCCGGTTTCATAGTACAAGATTCCGGTGCCATCATATTTATTCATCAGGAAGCTTCCTTTATAGCAGAGCTTTCCTTCCGGATCATATTCCTCGCCGGTACCGGAATACATCCCCATCTCAAACTCTCCTTTGTAAATCAGATTTCCGCTGTAGTCATATAAGTTTCCGCTGCCATTTACCTGTCCGTCTTCTAATCGGCCGGTAAATAAGAGCTTCTTATATTCATAGCTGTCCAATAATTTTACGCGCCCGGTATACCCCTGCATCTCAACCGTATTGATGACCATAGTCTTTATAAAAAATTTAGCCTGCAGAAACGGAATACCAAACCTAACCGCCAGCACGACTGCCAGCATGAAAAACAGCAGTGCCGCCGCGACCAGCTTTTTCGCTACGTAATGCTCACCAAAAAGGAAGTACTCTTTTAATGATTTGGGTTTTTCAGCGACTTCTTTTACTTCACTTTTAATGTCTTCTGACACCCTGCCCACAATGTTTGTGGGGCTGATTATCCGAAGAATCTTTCGGTACATCATAAGCACAGGAGCGGCAAAAATCCGTTTGATTTTTCTTAGCAAAAGTAAAAATGACTTTCCCAGATTAAAGTTATCAGAAAACTTCATATTTCTATCTCTCCATTCCTGTCAGAATGACTGCTACTGAATTTTCAGAGTTCCAATTTGATCAACCACTTTTGAAGACGATGCCGGTTTTGACATGCTGTCAATCGTCCACAGCATGTAAAGCAGACCTACAGCCAAAACTGTAATCACAAGGATTCTTTTCAGCGGTTTAAACAATTTCCTGACTTTATCCCACATACGGAATATCCAGGTTTTGGGAACCTCCAGATCCTGTTTGGAAAGTGCCAGAACCTGATCTTTTGCAAACAGAAAAGAGCGGTACAATTCCAGATAACTGTCATATTGTTTCTTACTTAAAACCTCCAGGAAAACTTCCATTGGCCTGATGACCTCTTTTTTCAGTTCCTCTTTGAAAACAAATCCCATTACTTCCCGCAGGCGGTCCTGTACCTCCTTCATGGAACAGGCTTTATTCTGTGCAATGCCGTCAATGCTGTAGCAAAAAGAAACATCCAGACTCCGTTTGATAAAAATATTCTGCACCTTTAAGCAGCGGCAGGCAAAAAACAATGGCATATCCAGTAATATAATCCGCTCCAGTGTCTTTTTTATAATCTCCAGACGCTCTTCCAGTCCGGAATATTCCCCTTCAATCTTCCGGTCCAGTTCCTGTCCCTCACAATGGAAAAAAACCAAAACCAGGGATTCTTCACTGACAAAGCAGTCTTTAAAATCTGTAAACGCTTCATTAGCCGCCTGTTCATACAAAAACTCCACCACTGCCGATATAAGCTGCTGATCCTTTATCCTGATGATCAGACACCGGCTGTGGTCAGCCACATTTTCACAAAGGAAGGATTCTTTTTGCCCGTCTTTCTCCAAATATCCTATAACCAGATATTTTTTTTTAACCGTCTGTATGATCATATTCACACCACCCATATGAACTAGTTAATTTTTATCCCGTACCACGACAAAAATAGATGCTTTTACCTCCGGAAAGGCCACGCTCTGTGCCAATACTTCATAAACCCCCGGTGTATTAGGCGCCGTATAATGTCCGTTGGCATCTACATAGCCGCCCTTATCCTTTACGTTCCATTCCACCCGTTTATCTGTCATATTCACACAGTTTACTTCCAGATAATGGGTTTCTCTAAGTCCCAGTTCCAGAATACCCGGCTTTATGAATATCTTTTTTTCTGTTCTTCCCGTATGCTCTTCGCTGACATTTTTAACGGCAGTCCAATGAACGGTCAGCTTTCCGTCCATAACCGCTTCCAACAGGCGGATTCCCACGACAAAGCTTCCCTTATCTTCATAGGAACGGACGGCGGATTCCACCCGGATTTTCTGATCCCCGAACACCTCACAGGAGCCATAAATAACTTCCCGGGAATTTTCTTCCAGACCAACCTGGATTGCCACACTGCCAAACCCCAGGCCGTGGAATATCTCTTTGGAAAACAGCCGCTGTCCCCTCTGTCCTCCCAGCTTTAAGTCAAACTCAATGATGCCGTTTCTCACCTGCGCCCCCAAGGCACTGTCCGGGCCGCCGCTTTGCCTCTGGGAATCGGTTACGCTTCTGCCGACTCCGCTCCCGGCGGAATCCTTCATTAACATTCTGATAAGCGCTGCATTCAGGGAATTGTTCATCACATACTGACTGAACGGCATCGTTTCAATTCTGTCGATTAAATAGGTGTCACCGGCTTTTATCATGTATATTTTCCCAAGATAAATGCTCTCCTTGCAGGTGGCTTCCATCAGTTTTTCCATAGCCGAAAAATGGTATTGATGTAATAGTTCACGTTTCACATCCCGGACAGTAATCTGCATGACGGACCGCCCCTTTGCCCCGGCATCTATCTGCTGTTTTGCAGCGTACAGGCCAAAACTGTCACGGTCTACCTCTGCGCTTCCTTCCACTCCCGACACGTCCATGGCCTTCAGATAATAAGTAAGCGTGTACTTACCCGTTTTTTCAAACATCATTTCATCAAACGAAACCGTTACATAAGATTCATCCTCCCAGGTAAAACAGGTCAGATTGAGGACATAGGAAAAGGATATGTACTGCTGTCCCAGATTCTCAACTTCCACGGTCATTTGTATTTCCTGTCCGGACTGTACATATTTAGGACAGGTCTGGGTGATGGTAACCCCCTGTCCCGAATAAATCCTGACCTTTTCCTCATACAGGGAATCATAGGATAAGTTTAACTCTTCCGGTTCCTGATTGGTCAGATACAGGCGGTAACCCTCTTTAATTCTGTTATTCTGTACTTCGGACGCAGAAGCCATACCGGAATTACCGGCGATGTTGTGAACCGGATTTGTCCCTTCCTCCCTGTATTCGATGCATAAATACAAATAACTGCCCTGTATATCCGCACAGCTCTCAAAACCATCTATCAGCGAAAGCTTTTTGATAACCGGTGTGTCAATTACAATTTCTCTGCCAAGACAGTCTAAGGCGCATCCCGTTTCCACAGATATGGTCTGTTCATCAACCATTACCGTACACATGCCGGCAATCACTCCTGTTCCGCCAACAAACCGGTTGATCATCCTCCGTTTATCATTGCCGTATTTTTGTTCCAGTTCAAAATCATCCACTGACAGCAGCTTGCCATAGAAATATTGGTTCCTCTCAAAAGGAAAAATGGTTGAGTTTTTCATTTGCGGCTCTCCTTTTCTTATCTATTCACATTTATAATCCTTAACAGGAAAGTCCCCTCACATATGTCCGGCGGACTGTATCGTCGAAAAAGGAATCATGGACAAACCATCTAAAGTAAGATTTTTGTACTCTCCGAACGCACTGTTGATCCCCATATAGACATGGCTTCCCAAAAACATATACGGCTCCAGGATCACCAGATCAGCCTCCATCTGTGCCGGTTTTATCTCATCAATGACACGTACCAGTGATTTATAATCTTTTTGTGTCGGAACATATTCTTTTTTTAAGATGACGGAAAAGGTGCAGGGACTGACTCCGTATAGCTTAGACAGGCTTTCTTTCAGCCTTTTGTCCGCCATATACGGCTCCACCTGGTGAAATTCCACCAGATATGCTTCCCCTCCCGTATACAGTCTGATGAATTCCAGTATGCCTTCCCTTGTCCCTCTCTTCTTATAGAGCCGGATTCCGTTTTTAAGCAGCTTCCGAAGCTGTTCCTCCGACCACATATAGCTTCCGGCTATGTGAAGCCACTGAGAAAGACAGACCAGTAACTCTTTTCCTGCTAAATCCACATCAATCATATCCGGAACTTCACGTATTCTTTGATTCATACTCTCATGCAGCGTCTGAAAGACCGCAAGATACCGTTCCAGAAAACGTCCGGCATCATTGGACTGGTAAAGCTCCGGAAGATAGCTAAGCCAGGACTGTTTCGGAAAGTAAAGCTTTATATGCTCCAGCTTCATTACCTGTCCGCTGCGTCCAAACAGCTCCACCGCAATCCACAGATACCGTCCGGTAACCCCATAGAGAAGAATATCATGTCCTTTTGTTTCCTGCTTTTTAATAAACGTCTCCATCCGTTCCAGCTTTTCATCAAAGGTGCATTTTGTATCTCTAATCAGCAAATTTAAGTCCGCCGGCTGTTTTCCGTCGTTTAACCCTGTGCTGTTGGAAGCGAAAACCGTGATCTTATAAGGAGCGTCAGTTTCACTGCTGACGTCAAAAGTCATGCGGTGCCATTCCATATCTTTTTCCCGGCTGTCCATAATTCCGGATATAAATGTTCCCCGGCTGTTCTGGCGGATCCATATCCCGTCCCGGTCACACTCCATATTTTCCAGGTATCCTCCGGAATAGTCTTGTGTTTTATTAAAAATAAAGTATTTTAACCGTTCCTTCATCTTTCCTCGTTTCCGGCATTACGGCCTTACTCTCCGGTTGTAAACAGATACTTCTCCTCTCCCAGACGAACCACTCCGTTAGGGGGAAGCTTTATGGTTCCATCCTTACTGCGCAGCACCCCTGTTCCTCTGACATCCATATTCAGGGAATTGATGCGAAGCACACATTCCAGCATATCAATAATCCCATATAAATCACTGTACTGCACGGTTGCTCCAAATTCATGGTGAAGATCAGAAAAGTATTCTTTTAACGTGCCGCGCACTTTTTCTTCCGCGTTCATATAATGAGGCCAAAGCACAATATCCGCATAAACTTCAAAGGTGATATACTGAGGAGAAAGAAGGCTGACCTTTCTCCCAACCATGCGGTATGGTTCCAGATAAGCCAGGATATTCTTCTTATAGCAGTCGCTTAAGCCTTTTTCTTCTCCCCCTGAAAAAGGTCTTACCACAATATTGACTTCCGCTTCATCCACGTCATTTCTTATCTGCCGCATCAGGCCGGCAGGTATTACCTTGCAATTTTCCAGTAAAAGCCCCGGCGTTTCCATTACATACCGCTCATAATCCGTATCGCTGACAGCCGTCTCAGAATGCTGCAATTCTTTCCTTGCCCTTAAGAAACTCTCCTCCAGGCTTTCTTCATCTTCTCCTCCGGCTGCATTATCCTGGTTATAAACGCTGATATCCTCCGGCTCCATGCCGTCAAAACGGTTGATTTTATACGCTTTTACATTGCCTTTTCTCCCCAGCGTCTCTGTATAGGAAGTAATGATGATATCACCTTCGGGAGCCAGTCCCTGAATACAATCTCCAAACCGGAGCACTCCGTTTCCGGAATCCAGAATGTAATGGCGGTCCTCCGGACCGGAGCCGGAAAAATCCCTCACCTTTGTCCATGGAATATAACACTCCGGACCGTCCGCCTTCCTGACTATTATGTGAAAAGACTCATACTCCACCCGGGAATTGTTCAAGCGGTATTCCTGATATGGAAATCCATTGCCCTCAGCCAGGTATTTTGATTCCCCATGCTCCGCCATGGTACTGACAATAAAGATACTCTCAATCTCTCCCATATACTCAGGTACTTTAAACTGAAAGCAGGAAATTCCCGTCTCAAAATTCGGTATTTTTGTAAAATCAGTAATCCGGTAATAGCTTCCCTCACTGTTAAAATAAAGATCATTTCTTCCATTCAGAGCCATTATGGTATCAACGCTGCAAAAAACCTGATCCAAAACCCGTTCAAACTTCTCCTGCTCCCTCCGCTCTATCACCTGTTTGTGCTGAATCAAAGGTATCCGGTTAGCGCTGATGGATTGAAGCACCGGAGGAACGTCATAGCTTTCCGCCTCAAGTAAAATCCGTAAGAAATAACCGTTTTCTCCGAAAACCTCCGTTTGTTTCATGGTTTCCGGTAAATAGAAGCTGAGATGGCCGGAGACAATCGCTCCGTTTGTTTCATCCTGAAACCCTTCGGCATTTTTCCAATCTATGCCGTTAAAATACTGTAAGCGGATTTCTGCCAGAGGCACAGTCATAGGAGAAGACAGCGGATTTCTCTTTCTCTCGCAGTCACAGGACAGTTCCAGATAAATATCAAGCGGCTCCCTTTGGGGAAGGCCATGGCTGAACCCAATATAAAAACAGTTTCCTTTTTCCGGCTTTTCCCCAAAAAGAAACAGATGAAAGCTTGTGCCAAAATTCATCCTCTCCTCGTTCACCCGTTGCAAAATTGAGTTTCCCGCCGAAAAACAGCATACTACATCATCCCGGATCAGCTGTTTTCTCCGCCTTGCCTCAAAGCATATTTCCCCGGCATACAATTTTGTTCCCTCCAGTACGGTAATGTCATCGTCCGGTATCACCAGGACGAGGGCATAGGCCGGCTGTTTCGTCCCAGGCCTGACCCCCAGCAGCTTCAAATACTTCTCCCTGCTTTCCTCACTGATCTGATCCAGAAAGAACTGCTGGCTTTCTTTCATCCAGGAAAACAGTTCAATCAGCGTTATTCCGGGATCATGATAGTTAAAATCCGTCCACTCCGGATAGAGACTGATGATCATATTCCTGGCTTCCGCCATAATATCTTCAAAATCTTCATTATCAAGCACTAATTCTGGAAGCATCTGCTCCCTCCTATCTGACGTCAATCACTACTTCATGGGTTCCGCTGACCGGCAGTATGTAACGGTTTCGTCCAATCTGTTCTAAATCAACTTCCCGGCGCCCCTTACTGTCTTCGGCAAAGGCGCTGATATAAATTTTCCTTACAAACAACAGTTCCGGAATGTTTCCTATGGCATTCTTTATCTGTATGTTATTGGGAAGCTGCCCTATTTCCCAGCCCTGACCGTGATAGTTTCCGGTCAGAGGATTAAAAAAACCGGTCAGTCTTTCATACACCTGTTTTTTCACCCCAAAAGCGGCGTTATAATGAGAAACCGTAATTTCCGCTCTCACGGAAAGTTCTACAAACTCCGGCTCAATAACTGTCAGTTTTTCCGCAGAAAACAGATTGCCGTCTGCTTTATCTTTTAAATATGCCTCTACTTCCTCCTTTACCAGATCAAAGCGTCCTCTTTCCTGTTCAAAATCTTTCTGCAGGACCACCAGGGTAATGGCTCCGGGAGACTTCTGCCCATAAATTCCATATCCGGAAAAACATTTGACTCTTTTGATATTTCTGGAAGCAGCCATGGCAATCTCTTCATAATCCCGCGCTGTTATGGCCCTGTTCTGATGGCGTATTTTAGCCGAATTGCGCACCAGTGCCTCATGTAAGGACTCAATATTACAGCCGCCTGCCAAAGCTCCCGGATTCCTGACGCTGTTGATAAACCCTATTTCCTGGTTCATCTGCCGTATCTGGTTTTCCTTCACATTGGTATGTTCCCCTCCGCCGCTTAAATATTCCACCCGGATATTTTCAGCTCTGGAAGAGGGAGGAATCCTTCCGTGCCTTCCGTTTCCAAAGAGAATCAATCCTTCGTTTTTATCCAGCACATAATCCCTTGAGGTTTCCCGGGATTCCGAAAAGTCTTCCGCCTGGTTCCATCGAACCCAGGCTTCCCTCAAAATGCCGGTTTCATCATATACCGGTTTTAAGCGTTTTTCTTTCATTAACTCTGAAAGCTCTCCGGCGCTTAAGTCATTTACTTCATTGACAAAGACTTCCGCCTTTATAATCCTTCTGTCAGATAACGCAAACCGGCTGTTTTCCTGGTAAACCTCCATCCGGAACAGCTCCGTTCCCGCCTTATCCACATTCATGACTTTGGTCGTGTTCATGTGAATTCCCTCAATCACAGGACACGTTCCAGTTCTGTTTCCGGAAGCACAGGCATTGCCCGATTCCGTGATACGAAGCCAATACTTCTCCCTGCCGAATAATCGTTTTAAGACAAAATCATTTCTTCCCATTACGGTCACGATTCCTGACTTGGAAAAACACTTTGTCTCGTCCACCACGTTCAGTTCTTTCCAATTTCCGCCGCCATAATATTCCCATAAAAGGTTATTCCCGGCTCTGTCCATATTATCTTTTATCATAAACAGAATTTTTAAAGGACCGTTTTCCAGCGGCATGCCAAAGCCCAGATACAGCGCTTGATTCTTTGTTCCGGTTTGCGTAAACGGCCGGGCCGGAACCTGCCCGGAAACCGCCCCGGGTATCCGCTTCATCTCCAGGTTATTACAGGCTATGACATGATCCGGTTCCACCTCATGTCCCAGATAATCATACTCAAATATGGTATCTTCCATTATGGGAGAAATATAGGAACCCTTTAACTTAAATAAATTATTTACTTTAATAATCCTGGCCCTGATATAGCCGGATTCACAGGAATTTACTACCAGAGGCTCCATGTCCTTCGGGCACAGGAACTCAATTTTTTTATATTCCCCCTCCCCATGATAATCAGGAAAGAATATGCCGGCATATCTGTTGTCCGGGAACAGCCTGGCCCAGCCCGTTCCGTTATAATACTCCCACAGCACCTCCTCAATAGTCACATCATACTCCGGATCAGACTTAAAATCGGACCGTTTCATAATCCACTCCCATTTCACCGGGTCATTTTCCGTATTGTAATCCATGGGAATCTTAGCAAAACTCAAATTAAAAGCAAGGGTAACTTCAGCTCCCTTCTTACAAAGAGCTTCCCCGCAGCCAAAGTAAACCTCGTTAAAATTCGTAAGCCTTTCTCCAAACGGAAAATAGTGTTTTTTATTGTTTTCCATTCCATTGGCATAAATGCTGTCAGGAAGAATATTGCTTCCCCAGGTACGAAGCGTCATTCCGGCAAATTCCAGATGCTGAAGCGCCTCCATATCCGTAACGGCACAGCGGATAAAATACCCTTCGGTTCCGTCTGTCTCCGTCCTCGCAAAAGCCGGCTGCCCGGCATCTTTATGAAGAAGAATCGTTCCGCTTTCAAATTTCTGCCCTTTAAACGCTTCATATCCGTTTTCGGAATAATACTCAAAGCAGACATATCCGGTATCCGCCAGTTTTCTTAGAATTTCCTCCGGTACCCTTATCTCACCTCTTAAATAAAAAGATAGCTGTATCCAGCCCTCCTCCTTTATGTACAATGCTTCTTCATGGGAAAAGTACAGTTCATGCCGCTGGAGATTGGGCCGGCTTAAATCAAAAAGCGGGATGTCTTCCCCGGGTGTTTTGCACTCATAAGCCAGGCCGATAAAATCCTCACGGTCACAGACATGATAAATTGTCTCCACGCTCACAGGAGATACGTAAACATCATCCAGCGTACGGTAATTGATTAATCCGATTTCTTCATCATCTGAATGGGCATTTACAATGGTTCCTGACGAAAGTTCCACTCCCTCCACTTCGTCATTCACAAGAGAAAATGTGACATATCCTTCAGCCGGAACAGCCGGAAGCAGTCCGGCATCCAATTCATTTAAAAACGCGATTCTATTTTTCAAAAAAACCTGGCTGAATTTGTTTGCCATTTTTACGTGCATTTGGGCATAAACAAGGGCCAAAGCCGTACCAATATCCGGAAACTGTGTATCAAATCTCCACTCCGGCACATAACTTGCGGCTTTTTCCCTGATCTGTTCTATCATCTGTTCTTTCGTCCATATATCAAGATCCTGCATATATTTACCTGCCCTTATATGTCAAGCGGATATTCGCAATGACCAATGAGCCAAAGCACATTCCTGCTTGATTTTCGTTAAACGCTGTCGCCAAAACCTTCATTGATATAAAATGGAAACACCAGATTAAAGGGGTTGTTGGTGGTTCTTACCGCATAGCCAATTTTAACAAGCAGCTTACCAAAATCCTCTTCCTCCAGTATGACCTCCACATCAATATCCCGTATTCTGGGTTCCCAAAGGATCAATGCCTCTTCCACGCTGCGTTCAATTTCCTTTAATGAAGTAAAATCCATGGTTCCGAACATATAATCGTGAATTCCGCATCCAAACTCGGGATTTCGGACCCGCTCTCCTTTTCTGGTCATCAGAATAATGTAAATTGCTTCCTGAATATCATCTTCATAAGCAGAAGTCATCATCCTTCCCGTTACCGGGTCTGCCTGAACGGGGAATTTAAATCCCCTTCCCAAAAAAGAACTGGCATCGCTCCTGTCCGCCATCAGCATTCACCTCTTTCCTAATTAGCACCTGCTTCCTAATTGATCTTTACCATGGCTCCTTTTACTTCCAGCATGGCACTGGATTCCACTTTAAAGGAAGCCTGGGATTTCAGATTTATCATGGTACCCTCCAGCGCAGTGTTCTGTCCTTTTAAATTAAGAGCCTGATCCGCTTCCACTTTTATATTACTGCTTTTCACCTGAACTGTCTTTGACTGCCCGTCCGCCAGAATTAAATCCTGACCCCCGGCCGATAAGTGAATCTTGTTTTTAGCAGCAAGAGTCAGTTCACCTTTTTCCGAGTCAATCGTGATGCCGTTTTTTCCTTTGCCATCCTGAATCACAATCTGCTTTTTTTCATCATCAATGACAATCTGAAACTCCCCGGGAGTTTTCACCGAAATTCCCGTTTTTTTATCTTCATCATGAAAAACCACCTCACAGCCTCCCTTTGTCTTAAAACGCTTTACCGTATTCTTTTCAACGGCTGTGTCAGCCGGCAGTTTATTCTTGTTGTTCCACAGGGAACCGATCACAACCGGGCAATTACGGTCCCCCATGTGAAATGCCACCACTACCTCGCAGCCAATCTCAGGCAGGGAGTAATACCCGTAGTCATTGCCGCAGTAAGGCATAGCCACCGGTATCCAGCCTGTGACATTCTTCCCCTCTTCTCCCAGCAGCAATTCCACCCTCACCTTTCCGGGAAAATCTTTATTCCAGTTTTCTTTTATAGTTCCAACCGCAATTCCAGGATTTGAAAAAGGAAGATTCTTTGTATCGGCAGTCTCAAGCAAATCATCAAATATCCCCATTAACCTGCTCCTCCAATCTCAAAATAGGTCATATAGTTTTCACTGTTCATCACATGGGTTACTTCCGTAATATAATATTTTTTATTCAGCATTGCCTCCAGCGCTTCCACCTGCAGATACCTGCCGGGAATCAGTTCAGGAAGTCCAAAGGTACTTCCGCTTCCGGCACAGGCCTTATCCTCCTGCTCTCTGGCTAATGCCGCCGCCCGTATTTTGGCTTTTTCCGCACTGTCCGCATCCGCATCCGCAACACTTAACACCGGCGTCTGGCTTATCAGCCTGACCTGGCTTAAACATCCGGCCGCCTTCTGTTTTGCCTCAATGCGCTCCTGTTCCTTTGGATTGTAACCAATCACATCCACCTGCAGATCCAGATAGGAAAAATCCACTTTCAGACTGCATAGTTCCCTGCCGTACTCCACATTTAACATAGGCATCTTGACAGACTGCGGCTTCCGAAAATAAGCCTTATCCCCAATAACAAAAAATTCCCTGTCTGTTTTACCGGTATGAATCAGTTCCTTTGTAATAAAATCAAAATCATTGGTCATCTGGGATACCGGTTTGTCCAAAGAATCGGAGGTTGCATCAATAACCGGAGAACACAGCTTTGAGTAGCTCCCCAAAACGGTTTTTACTGCATCAGAATAATTCTTCACGTCATAAAGGACCTGTTTTTTGCCGCTTGTCATCATCAGTCTTCTGGCATCCATCAAGGTCACTACAAACAGCGGATTCCCGCCGAATTCCGCCCCGACCATAGCCACATAGCCTTTAAACACCTTCTGTGTGGCTGAAAGATACCCCAGTTCCACTTCCGCTACGGTTCCCGGTTTAAATTTATCCTTTACATCGGAACGGAAAGAATGATTTTTCTCCTGATACAGGCCGGCAATTTTAAAAACCGCCATCCCCGCCAGCCTGACTGAAAGTGTCACCGAAATTTCTTCAACTATCAGACCCATGGTTTTAATCACATCAGAACCGCTTACTTTGATTTTCAGCGCAGGGATGATAAAATTACCATATTGGGATTCCAGAATTTTATAACTGGAAACCCCCGTCATCAAATCTCCCACTTATTCTCTCCTTCAAAGGCTTTATAAGTCTGTCAGCGCAGGCACCTTCAGCACAGTTCCCGTTTCTATATCCATTGGATCTAATATCCGATTTGCTCTTGCAATAACCCGCCACCGGTTAATATCCCCATATTCCCGGTTCGCCAGTTCCCACAAATTGCTGTCCTCTGACATCACCCGGCTTTTGGTACGGTCCGGTGATTGAAGAGGGGAACGCCTTATGGCGCTTTCCTCTCCTGAAGAAAGAAGCTTGCAATCTACCTTGGCTCTGACCGGCACGCCTTTCCTGTCAAACATCGTAAAGCTTGTATCCACTGAAACCACCACACCGGTAATACTAATAGACCCCCATACAAACGTTACTAATGGAGGCCTGTGCAAATCTCCGTCAACTCTTAACAGATTTGAAAATTTTGCAGTTAAAGCAGATACATCGGTTGCTATTTTAGACTTTGACACATTTGAAGCCAAAACTGAATCCGTATCAAAATGAAAACTGAGACTGGAAACAGATTTCACAGAACTCACATACTGAGTCACATCCTTTGCACTTCCCTGCCCCGTAATCTGATTGTACTCCACCCTTTCACTGACTGAGTAGGATTCCGGATTGAATTGAACGTAAAGAGGAAACGAATCCCCTTCTATTTTGAATTTCGCTTTGTTATTCAGCATACCGCTTACAGCATTCTTAACGGAACTGAGTTCTGACAGTATTCCCACTTTTTTAACCTCCAAAATTTCAGGCATATATGCAATCGTTTTGTCATATATAATATAAAATATCATTTCCGAAGTAAATACCGCATTTTGTGGTATTACTCTTTCCAATGCCTGCCAGCAGCCTGGAGGAAATTCTGACCGCTTCTTTAAAAATACCGTTTTACTTAATACCTGCATAAAGCCTTCGGCCGGGGCAGCCTTTACATAAATCTTCGCTTTCGGATCTTTCAGAGCAAAATTAAAAAGAGTGCAGACCCTTAATAATTCAATAGGCTTTACACTCTTTGATTTATAATCTTTTATGCGATTAAGTGATTAATGGATTCCAGTTCGTAAAGTGTGAAAGGATCAATGTCTAAACATTCACTTGGATTCCTGTCTCCCGATAAGTCCCATGCCAGAGTATCATTCAATACAGTACATGTATCTTTGAATATTTCAATATCTTGCAATGGCTTGAAAATCTCACCTTGTAAAAGACTTGATGCGTCATATTCAACGATTTTCCCATTATCAAAAAACACCTGCACATGATAATTATCTAACGGTATCACTTGTACAACTACCGGAAAATAATCTTGCATATTCACACCTCCTAATCCCCACGTCTTTTCGACGCCGCAGTAAACGAAAAGCAGTGGGTTAGCTTATTTATTGTATTGTTGTATAATAGAAGCTGCGGCAACAGCTCGTAATAATTTAGGGATTCG
>JAISYJ010000074.1:0-102654 GCA_031270005.1 Hungatella sp.
ATTGTTATATCTAAGTCCGTTTTCATAACTTGCAGTTATTGTCACCCACTAATTTGTGAGGGGCTTGTTTGCTATACTCTTTTTTATTGGTTTACCTCTACTTCTTTGTTTCAAACTTCTTTTTCCTCCTGAATTGATTGTTATTATTTTTTCAAGCCGAAAAACCGCTTGATTGCCCCTAAGTCTCCACTCTTTTTCGCCGTCTGGGATGCCACTGCGATCAGCAGGATAATACCTACGATCATCTGCTGCCAGAACGAATTAACACCGTTTAAGTTCAGTCCGTTCCTGATTACTCCCATCATCAAGGCTCCGATTACTGTATTAAGTATCGTTCCTTCTCCGCCAAGAATAGAGATTCCTCCTAACACGGACGCTGCAATGGCTTCCATCTCATATCCGTTTCCTGCCGTAGGCTGGGCGCTGGAAAGACGGGAAGCAACCAGGATTCCGCAGATCGCTGCGGACAAACCGGAAATACAATATGCAAACATACGGGTTTTTACTGCATTAATGCCGGAAAGCTTAGCAGCCTCCAGGTTTGAACCACAGGCATAGATCTGGCGTCCAATCCGCGTTTTTGCAAGAACGATCCCTAAAACCAAAGCATATACCAGAGTGATGATAACGCTGTAGGGAAGTCCATCCCCTCCGATCCTTCCGCCGCCCAGAACGTAAAACTGCTTTTGTATGGCTTTAGAAGGAATGTTGGTGGTATACAGGGGCGCACCGTTTACCAGCACGTTTGCCATGCCCCGGTATACCCACTGGGTTGCCAAAGTTGCAACAAAGGGCACAACGCCCAGAATTTCTATAAAAAAACCATTCATAATACCTGTCATGATACCCATGACCAGGCAAAGCGCGATGCATACCACAAGAGGCAGTCCCTGCATCAGAAGTGATACCATAATAATGCCTGACAATGCCATGGAAGCGCCGGCGGATAAATCGTTCCCTCCGCAGACCAGACAGAAGGTCAGGCCGCAGCCGATGATGGTATAGGTAACGATCTGCTGCAGAAGATTCTGCAGATTGGCCGGAGCTAAAAATTTAGCAGGCTGAAGAATTGAAAACAGCACAAACAGTCCCACAAGGATGCACAATGAGTAGATTGCCCGGCGTGTGGCTGCATTTAGCTTGTTGAACGAACCGCCTTTCTTGCCCTGCCCCTTTGCTTTTAAGTTTCCCATCCTTACTCTCACTTTCTATTTCCGCCGCCTGACAGCACTGGCGCTGGTTTTCCTTCTAGTTTGTTATAACCTGCCGCAAGATACAGGATATCTTCCTGAGTAGCGGTCTTTGCATCCAATTCCCCGTTGATCTCTCCCTGATGGATGACCAGAATCCTGTCGCCCATGCCAAGGATCTCCGGCAGTTCCGAGGAAATCATGATAATGGACACTCCCTGGGCGCTCAGCTTGTTAAACAGCTCATACACCTCATACTTGGCTCCTACATCGATTCCTCTGGTCGGCTCGTCAACGATCAGCACCTTTACATCATTGCACAGCCATTTGGCCAAAACTACCTTTTGCTGATTGCCTCCGGAAAGATTCCCACAAAGCTGATGCACGCTTGGGGTTTTCGTGTGCAGAAGCTCCACATATTTTTCCGCATTCTTAAGCCCTTCCCTGTCATTGATGAATCCATAACGGGTGAGGTTTGGGAGATGGGCCATGTTCGTGTTATATCTGATATCAAGGCCAAGAGCCAGACCATCCCGCTTCCGGTCCTCCGTTGCATATCCGATCCCATGCTTAATGGCCTGGATCACGGAGTTTACCTTGATGGGTTTTCCTTCCAGAGTCAGTTCCATGGAATCCGCCTGATCCGCACCGAAGATGCAGCGCATAAGCTCTGTTCTTCCCGCTCCCACCAGTCCGGATATTCCAAGGATTTCTCCCTTTTTCACATAAAAATAATCCGCATTCACTTTTGTGCCTCTGCGGACATTTTTGGCCTCAAGAACTATTTCTCCGATGTTGCGCTTATATTTGGGATACTTATCCTCCAAAGAACGGCCCACGATCATGTTCACCAGCTCATCCATTGTGATCTCATTAAGATTCCTGGTGCCTATGTACTGGCCATCCCTGATGATCGTAACCCTTTCACAGATCTGATTAAGCTCCGCCATTCGGTGGGAAATATACACCATGCCCACTCCCTTTTCCTTTAAACGGCGGATGATCCCAAAGAGCTGCTCGATCTCCTTTTCCGTAAGGGTTGCCGTCGGTTCATCAAGAACCAGTATCTTCGAATGAAAGCTGATCGCTTTTGCAATTTCCACCATCTGCTGCTGGGCAATGCTTAAGCTCCCTACATGGGCATAGGTATTTAGTTCAATGCCCAGATCATCAAGGATCTTTTTAGCCTCCTCATGCATCTTGCTGTCATCGATGAAAATTCCCTTTTTATGTGCCCTGCCAATGAAGATATTGTCTGCCACGCTGAGATGACCGCACATATTAAGCTCCTGCATGATGATGCACACACCAAGCTCATGGGCCTTTGCAACGGAATCTATGACCATCTTATTTCCTTCAATAAATATTTCTCCTTCATCTGCCCGGTGCACACCGGATAAGATCTTCATCAGGGTGGATTTACCGGCTCCGTTTTCACCAACAAGCCCTAAGACCTCCCCCTTGTTAACCGACAGATTTACCTTATCGAGAGCCTTGACTCCGGGGAAGCTTTTACTTATCCCTTCCATTCGAAACAGTTCCTGTTCCATGCCCCATCCTCTCTGCTTTGTATACACTTTCTGTGTTTGAATTCATTATACCGGCAGGTCCTGGCAGATTCTATCGTAACTTTTTATCATCCATAGTAGAATTTTGCCTTTTCAGCTAAATGGACATAAAAATACCTGTCACCATAGAGTAGCAGGTATTTTTATGTCCATTTAACTTTGAAGGTCTTTCAGTCTTGCCATTCTGTACTCTGAGGGATTCACCCCTTCCAGGCGCTTGAAAACCTTTGTAAAATAATTAGAATCCGTATATCCAACCCTGGCCCCTACTTCTTTCACGTTTACATTGGGCTGGACCAGAAGCTTTTTGGCTTCCCCGACCCTGTATTCCGCCAGATAGGAAGTAAAGCTCTGTCCAAACTGCAGCTTGAACATCCTGCAAAAATAAGGTTCTGAATATCCCACAGCCCGGGCTGTTTCACTCATGGAGATATCATTCATATAATTGGACCGGATGTATTCCTCCACCATGGATGTCAGCACAGACAAACGGCTTCCGTTAAAATCAGGCTCATCGTCATGGATCTGATGGACATTATCGTCTTCAGCCGGCGCTTCGGCACATTCCCCCTGCTTCTCCTCCCGCTCACCGGCAAGCCGCAGGGCTTCTTCAACCACATTTAAAACCTCTTTCTGGGAATAAGGCTTCAGCAGATATTCCATAGCCCTGATGGAGATCGCCCTTTTTGCATAATCAAAGCGGTCATAGGCTGTCAGAAAAATAAGGCAGCAATCCTTCTTTTCCTTCCTCATAATCTCCGCAGTCTGGATTCCATTCATTCCCGGCATCCCGATATCCAGGATCACCACCTGAACATCCTTCCTTTTAAAAATCTCCACAGCCTCATTTCCGTTCTGTGCTTCAAGAACCTGACACTCCCCTCCGAATTTCTTCTGAAGCATCTTTTTGAGCACAATCCGCTCAATCATCTCATCTTCCACTATCATTAACCGATACATGATCCATCATATCCCTTCTCCAGCCAAATTCTATCTGTACCACTGTGCCGCTGTTTTCTCCGCTGTCAATGGTTACCTTCCCGTATTCATAATAATAAGAAACCCTTCTGTATATGTTCCCCAGCCCGATTCCGAGCCCGGTCCCCTTTGTTTCAACGGCCCTCCTGATAGCGGCAAGGGTTTCCGGATCCATTCCCTTTCCGGTATCCGCTACGGATATCCATAAAAGCTCTCCTCTTTTCTCGATCCGTATATCAATGCTTCCTCCGCTCTCCTTTTCCTGTATGCCGTGGATTACCGCATTTTCCACCAGAGGCTGCAGCATAAAGACCGGAACCTCCTCCTTGTATAAGTCCGTGCTGCAGTGGATTTTCCATTGAATCCGGTCCCCAAAACGCATCTTTTGGATATACATGTAATCCCTGATCACCTTTAACTCCTGTTCAAGAGGCTCAAAGGCACTGGACGTACGGAGGCTGTAACGAAGAAGGTTGCTGATGGCAACCAGCATTTCCTCTGTCACCGGAGCTTCTTCCATCTGGGCCATCCTGGTGATCATGTTCAGCGTATTAAAGAGAAAGTGGGGATTTAACTGGCTTTTGATCAGCTGAAGCTGGGCCATGGAAAACCGTTTCTCAAGCTCTGTCCTTTCCAATTCCTGGCGGTACAGCTTTTCTTCCATCAGCCGTTTCTCTTCTGTTGCCGTAATATAGTCCCGTGTGGCATGCTTCATCTTGTTGAATGCGTTCACCAGCTGCCCGATTTCATCCCTTCCATCCCAGTGGACGTCAGGGGAAGAAAAATCGTTTTTCTCGATCTTACCTGAGACCGTGGCCAGCTGCACCACTGTTTTTACAATGCTGCCCGTAATAAATCGCAAAAGCATCATAAGCACCAAAAAAGCGGCGATGCTTATGGCAACCAGAATGTAAGGCATGCGCTTAAGCACAGGAATCTGGATCTCGTAGTAATCATTCCCGCCCATTAAGACCACCTTGGTCAGGCGTGTCCCATAGTTATCCAGATATTTCTGCATATTGTATGTTATGTACAGTTCCTTGATATAGCCGGGGTCATTCTGACTCATCTCCACCACTTTTTCCCGCTGTTTTTCATAGGTATCATAACAATTGATGATGTTCCAGGTGATCCCATAACGTTCTTCCCCAATTTTATCATAATCATAGGGCAGGCTGTTTAAATACACCCTGGTCTCCTGGCAGGCTGACTGGTATGCCGCTTTATTTTCTGCAGTATTGTTTGCCAGCAGCTGGGCAAACAATACGCTTTCATTCTTCATGGACTCCTGGAACTTGTAACAGGCCAGGTTGTCATCCATGATAATACTCACATCGTTTATAAAAATATATGCCACTTTCAGATTGATGAAGATGGAAGCCGCCATAATGATCCCCGCACTACCGATGATCACATACAGCTTCCGCTTCAAGGACATCTGATACCAAAGGGCAAGCAATCGATCTCCCACCTGTTTTCCTCCCCTGATTCGTTTTCTCCCATGCACTAACTAATCTTATCCTTTCCTTGACCTTCCGTCAATATTTTTGCAGAAAGAAGAAAAAACGTCAAGATACATCGGCTCTTTCTCTTAAGCATATGGCAAAATACCCTGTAAGCGGTACACAGGTTCTTTTTTGTGTACCGCTTACAGGGCATTGTTTATCCCATGAATATCTTACAGATTAAAAGCCCTCCAAAGACGCTTAAAGTAATCGGTAAATTTGGCCTCCCTGACTGCCTCGGCAGTTAATATGGGAACTTCCCCTATCTTTTGCCCTCCAAGGGTGTAAATAAGGTTTCCAGCCTTCTGTCCCTCTTCTACCGGTGCAGAGATGGAAGGTTCCAGTTCCAGCTTCTTTTCAATGGTGGAGAAATCTTCTCCCTTAAGGCTTAAATAAGAAAAAGATCCCCCATATTGCAAGGCTACCTGATCCGTTACTCCGTTATCCACCACCATATCGGGAAGAGGAAGCATTTCCTTATCCTCATACAGCTTGCAGTTGGCATATCCATAGTTTAAAAGGGTCTGGGCATCGGCAAACCTGACCTTGTAATCCGGAGCCGCCATAATCGAAGCAATGAGACGGACCCCCTCCTTTTCCGCTGTTGCGGAAAGACAATACTTTGCCACTGATGTGGAGCCGGTCTTTAAACCGGTCACTGTAAAATTCGTAGCCATCTTTAAAAGCTTATTGGTATTGGAAAGGCCGAATTCCTTTGTTCCCTGCTTTGTCACATGGGTGATATTCTCCATCCAGATGGTGGAATAGTTATGAATCTGAGGATATTTGGTAATCAATTCCCTTGACATAACCGCAATATCCCTGGCCGTCGTCACATGGGTGCCTGATTCGGTAAGTCCGCAGCAATCTTCAAAATGAGTGTTTGTCATCCCAAGTCCTGCCGCCCGCTCATTCATCATCCTGACAAATTCATCCTCTGTTCCTGCTATGTATTCCGCCATGGCTACGGAGGCATCATTCCCGGAAGCGATTACAATGCACTTGATCAGGGTTTCTACCGTCTGTACTTCTCCTTCTTCCAGGAAAACCTGAGAGCCTCCCATGGACTTTGCGTGAGCGCTGGTCACCACTTCATCTGTCAGCTTGATTTTGCCGGAATCCAGCGCATCAAAAATAAGTATCAAGGTCATAATTTTCGTGATACTGGCCGGACTCCTTTTTTCATCCGCGTTCTTTTCATAGATAATCTGACCGGTTGACGCTTCCATCAAAACGGCGCTGGGTGACTGCAAAGCCGGACCGCCCGACTCGTTCACCTTTTTCGCCTCTTCTGCCTGGATAATCATGTCCGAGGCTACCGCCACATCCGGCTCTTGCCCTGCTGCCGGAAAGCATAAACAGAAAAATAGCAGAAGATAGCTTAATATTAATGCCGTAACTCTCTTCATATGATACACGATCCCCTAAAATTCCTTTGTATCATTGTATGGGACTGCTTCCCGTACATATGCCATTTTTTCCAAAAATAATTACCATCTTTTCGTTTCATCTTCTGGTAAAGTATGCTATACTTGTATCGGGTATGTTTAAAATCTATCAATACTGCCCCAATACTACAGAATTAAGAGGTTTAGCTATGAACAGACATGATTTTCGTGGACGAAATTCTGGCGGAGGCCGGAACAACACATTACAGGTTATCCTGATCGTTCTCCTTGGAATATTAATCGTTACCGTATTGACTCTATGCGGAATTATGATTAACAAAAAGTTAAAATATAAGGCATTGCCTGCCGATACTTCAGTTGCAGAGCTTCCTTCCGGAGACGCAGCACCAGATCCTTCCCCTGAAGAGGCCACTGCAAGCGAACCATCCAGCGAAGAGAAATTAAAAGCTCTTCTTTCCCAGGCAGAAGCCCTTTCTTTGGAATATGATTATGACGGGGCGATCAGTCTTCTCCAGTCTGATCCCGATTTCAGTACAAGTGAAGAAGTGACTTCTGCAGTTGCCGGTTATAATACCGCCAAGGAGGCCCTGGTAAGGTTCAATCCTCAGGATGTCACCCATGTTTTTTTCCATTCCCTTATCGCAGATACTTCAAAAGCCTTTGACGGGGATTCCAAGCAGGCGGGTTACAACCAGATGATGACCACCAAATCTGAATTTCTTAAAATGATGCAGTCTATGTATGACAAAGGGTATGTTCTTGTAAAGATCCATGACCTGGCTTATGAAACGAAAGATGAAAACGGCAATCCAAAATTTGTTTACGGTGATATCATGCTTCCTCCAGGAAAGAAAGCCTTTGTCCTGTCACAGGATGATGTGTGCTATTACGAATATATGCAGGGCGACGGGTTTGCCACCCGCATGGTCATCGGAGAGGATGGATATCCCACCTGCGAGATGACAATGGCTGACGGAAGCGTTTCTGTTGGCGACTATGATCTGGTGCCGATTCTTGAAAACTTTATAAAAACCCATCCCGGCTTTTCCTACAAGGGAGCCCGGGGAATCCTGGCATTTACCGGTTATAACGGGATCCTGGGATATCGGACAGATGAATCCTATAAGACCACGAATCCCAATTATGAAGCAGACCGGGAACAGGCTGCAAAGGTAGCCCAGGCCTTAAAGGATCATGGCTGGGAGCTATCCTCCCACAGCTGGGGCCATCGGAATATGGGAACCATATCCATGGAACATTTTAAGGCAGACAGTGACAAATGGGAACGCAACGTTGAATCCCTGATCGGGCCCACAGATATTATCCTCTTCCCCTTTGGAAGCGATATCGGAAGCTGGACTCCTTATACCGATAATAATGAGCGTTTTACATATTTAAAATCCCTTGGCTTCCGTTATTTCTGTAACGTAGACGCCAGCAAACCGACCTGGATGCAGATGGGCACTGACTACTTCCGCCAGGCCCGCAGAAATCTTGACGGATACCGGATGTTTTATTATCCTAACAGCTTAACGGACTTATTTAATGTTCCTGATGTTTTTGATCCGGCAAGACCGACACCGGTGCCTCCAATGTAATCTGAAAACAAAAAACCATAAAGCCGGCGCCTCCAGTCAGGCAGATGCTTTTAGAAGAGGGTGTCGCAAATTGTTTTTTTCATACAAGATATTGGTGTTGTCCAAATGGCCGGAGTCCATATCTTGTTGAAATTTTACAATTTGCGACACCCTCTTTTCTCGCCTTAACGGGCCTGTCACCTCTGTTTTTGTCTCCATAAGGGCGGAGCGGTTTTGCCGTCAAGTTCTTTTCCGGCAGTATAAACGCCTGCTCCCCAATGAGGGGAGGGAACTTTCTCCAACAAGATGAAAAAACAGGAAAAATCATTTTTAAAGGATAGAAAAAACAGCCGAACTTTGTTATACTGAAAATAAAAAGCAGTCTCTTATATGGATGAGCCTTTTAAAATATGGGTGAATTTTATATTCGCTGTCATTTGCAAAAGACAGATAAGACATATAACAGGAATAATATTCAGGAGGTCCATTATGAAAAGGTCAATGATGCAGGCATACGTTACAAGAAGTGATAAGGCTGTTGCTCTTTATCAAAAAGCTTTTGATGCTACTCTTATAAGCAGTTATCCTAACAGTGACGGGACATTTTATCATGCTGAGTTAGATATTCAGGGAGAAATTTTAGCAGTGTCAGAACGGAATTCAGAATATGCCATTCAAGGCGGGGAAACAATTACAGGCAATGCAATGCAGTTTTGTCTTCATTACGGAGAAGGAAATGAGGATATAGTGAGGAAAGCATATGAAATATTGAAAGCAGATGCTAAGATTCTTATGCCCCTTTCACCATGCGAATATAGTCCACTGATGACAGATTTAATTGATAAATATGGAATCAGGTGGTGCTTGTTTGTGTAGCAGCCTCATGGTGCCATTATGAACAACGTGAGCAATTTGTCCGTGTATGCAGCATTTTACTGAACCTCGGAATATGTAAATTAATCTCCATAACGCGATAAAGGCCGCCCCGCTGTTTTTTTTGTCAGCAGGGCGGCTTTCTGTCATCCCAGAATCATGCCATGGGAAACAATCTTTTCTTCTTAAAACTGCACATATCCCTTAATTGGCTGAGCCGGAACCACAGACTCCGCATACAATACAGGCCCTTCTCCTTCATAATCCTTCCAGAATTCATATGCAATCTTTGCCTTTACACGGACCCACTCCTTTGTTTCCAGTTCCTTGGCTTCCCTGGCCTTGGTGACAAAGCCCAAAAATGTCATATCATCCTCGCAGCACGTCATCGCCATTCGTCCGGGCACAAAATAATTTTTCGGGAAATCGGGAGTCTTCAGAACCATAGCAGTAAATTCCACGGTCTTTCCTTCATAACGGTCCCGTCTTTCCATGCAATCAATATACCAGATCCCATAGGCTTCCGGCGAAATGCTCACCACCTCTGAACTCATATCATAGGGAAGATCTTCCTCAGAGATCTCATTGATCTCGCCCTCGGAATCTTCAAATACAATCTCTCCCTTAGGGCACATCGCCTTAAGGGTCCGCCGGTAACCGGATAAGTCTTCTATTCCGTCGCAGCGGTTGCAAATGACCATCTCCGAATTACGGACCATGGAATACAGCAAAGGTTTCATATTGGCTGAGTACAAATCAAAGGTGGACATATCGATCAGGGTGATCTGCTGGTAGATTTTCCAATCATCAGGAAGCTTTAGGTCATCTAAATTCCACATTCCATTCCACTCGATCAAAACCCGTTCCGGATTATAAAGCAGTTCCAGCTCTAAAAGCCTGTCCGGATTCAGTTCCTCTATGCTCTCTATAAATACACCTGCTGTCCTGGTACGCTTTAACAGCGACTGGTCATATTCGGTTTCACCGTCTTCACAAACAATCAGTAGCGTTTTCTCCTCAGACTGAAAATAATCCTGCTCCATAGTGAACTGAAGGAATTGGGTCTTTCCAGACTCCAAAAATCCATTTATAAGGAATACCGGCATAAAGTCGTCTTCCATTGTATCCGTGTTGCTCATAGTTTCCTCTTTCCTACCCTTTTCTCAGGGCATATAGGTATCCCTGTAAAGGGCTCCCTCCACTCTGCTTATCTTCCAAAGGACTTCTTAAGTTCTTCTTCCTTTAAATTCGCTCCGATCACACAAACCTTTCCGGTATATTCCGGCGCTCCGTTTCGGATCTCGTATTGCTCGGGAACCAGGTCAAAGTAAAGCCATGTGCCCTTTTCCTCACCTGGAATCATGCCCTTGGCACGCAGTACATCTCCAAAATCATCTCCATAAGCCAGTTCATCAAGAATCTTATCCAGCTCTTCTTTGCTCATAGGAGCTACATTCTCAAGACCCCAGCTGCTGAATACTTCATCCGTATGATGATGGTCATGATCGTGGCCGCAGCCGCATTCCTCTCCATGATCGTGGTGATGGCCATGGTGATGACCTCCGCAGCCGCACCCTTTTTCTTCATGGTCATGATGATGGCCTCCGCAGCCACACTCCTCTTCTCCATGGTCATGATGATGGCCCCCGCAGCCGCACTCCTCTTCCTCATGGCCATGATGGTGGCCTCCGCAGCCACACTCCTCTTTCTCATGGTCATGATGATGGCCTCCGCAGCCACACTCTTCTTTCTCATGGTCATGGTGGTGGCCTCCGCAGCCGCATGCTTCAACATGATCGTGATGGTGGTCATGACCGCAGCCACAGCCCTCCTCATGATGATGGCGGCGTTCTCTCACTTCTTTCATCAAATCCTCTGCCATGGTATCCGGTTTTTCTATGATCTCCAGAAGCTGTTTTCCGCTCAGTTCTTCACATGGAGTCGTCACAACAGAAGCCTTTGGATTCAGCTCCCGGATGATCTGGACTGCCTGATCCACCTTGTCGGAAGGAGCGATATCGGTACGGCTTAATACGATTGTTCCTGCATTCTCGATCTGGTTATTGAAAAATTCTCCGAAGTTCTTTCTGTACATCCTGCATTTCTGCGCATCCACGATGGTGACCGCACTGTTTAATGTCACCTCCACCTCAGAAGCCACATCAACAACCGCTTTCATGACATCGGATAATTTACCAACGCCTGACGGTTCAATGATCACACGGTCCGGATGGTATTTTGTCAGCACCTCTTCAAGGGATTTACCGAAATCACCTACCAGGGAACAGCAGATACAGCCGGAATTCATTTCCCGGATCTCAATCCCCGCATCCTTTAAAAAACCTCCGTCAATACCGATCTCACCAAATTCATTTTCAATCAGGACAACCTGCTCTCCGGCAATGGCTTCCTGCAGCAGTTTCTTAATAAAAGTCGTTTTTCCAGCCCCAAGAAAACCGGAAATAATATCAATTTTCGTCATATCAATAGGTACCTCTTTTCTTTCCAGAGTTTTACATGAAATTACATTTATTTATTGTGTCACAAACCTTAAACAAAGTCAAGCAGCGGCCCATGGGTTTTTCCTGCAGATATTGTTTAAAAATTATCAATTTTTACAAATTTCTGCATAAATATTTGCAATCCGGTTATTTTATGGTAGAATACATGGCAACTGCTTTGACAAAGGTCAAATGTGTGCACCATACTATTTAAAGGAGATTTTTATTATGGAAAAATGCGGCGTAAAAGAGTTCCTTAAGAGGAAAAACGTCACAATTACTGTCCAGACCTATCTCATTGATGCATTGGGTGCTATGGCATTTGGCCTTTTTGCGTCTCTTTTGATCGGAACCATATTCGGTACTCTGGGCCAGCAATTCAATCTCACTATTTTTAACGTGATCGCGGACTACGCAAAAGCCGCCACCGGAGCGGCCCTGGGCGTTGCCATTGCCTATGCCCTTCACGCCCCTGCCCTGGTCCTTTTTTCCGCAGCAACCGTGGGGATTGCCGGCAATGCTCTCGGAGGACCTGTGGGCGCTCTTGCTGCTACAGTGGTTGCAACAGAACTTGGGAAGATCGTTTCAAAGGAAACCCGGCTGGACATTCTGGTCACCCCTGGAGTTACCATCATTTCCGGAGTACTTATGGCACAATCCGTAGGACCAGGCGTGGCAAGTTTTATGAACTGGTTTGGCGTCCTTGTGAAAACAGCTACCGAATTGCAGCCGCTGTTTATGGGAATCCTGGTATCCGCCCTCATCGGCATTGCCCTGACCCTGCCCATCAGCAGCGCTGCCATCTGCATCGCCTTATCCCTTGACGGACTGGCTGGAGGTGCTGCCACAGCCGGCTGCTGTGCGCAGATGATCGGCTTTGCCGTCCTCTCCTTCCGGGAAAACGGAGTAGGCGGCCTTATGGCACAGGGCCTTGGCACCAGTATGCTGCAAATGGGAAACATCGTGAAGAATCCAAAGATCTGGATCGCGCCCATCCTTGCTTCCATGATAACCGGTCCTATAGCAACCATAGTATTCCAGCTAAAAAACATACCGGCAGGCTCCGGCATGGGCACCTGCGGGCTGGTAGGTCCCATCGGCGTTTACACTGCTATGAAAGGCGGGCCTTTCATGTGGCTTGGAATCCTGATGGTCTGCTTCCTCCTTCCTGCCCTTCTCACCCTGCTCTTTGGTGAAATACTTAGAAAAATCGGCTGGATTAAATTCGGAGACTTAAAATTGGATTTGAAATAATGGAAACCCGGAAGGAGGATGCCCTAAAACATATGGGCATCCTCCTTCATTCTTTTCCTCTTTATCATTCCTTCTTTTCCTCATCAGCATTTCCAAAGACGCATTGATTGCAGCCTCCGCTGCAATGGCTGCAGCACCCGCCGCAATGACCGCAGCCGCCTTTTCCCTTATTCTTAATGAATTGCCTGATCGAAATACACACCAGCACCAAAATCACAAGGGCTACTAAAACCGTCGAACCGTTAGAAGCTAACCATGCGGGCATAACAAACCTCCTATTGCTTCCTTACTTTAGTTCCTTTAATATATGCTCAATATGCTCTCTTTTGCCAATTACCATCAAATGCTCCTGAGCCTGAATCACATAATCTGCCGGCGGCATGAGCTGGGCCCTGCCTTCCCGCTTGATTCCAAGGACACTGATATGATACCGGTTTCTGATATCCATTTCCCTTATGGTCTTATGCACCCATTCAGAAAGAGGAGGAATCTCATAAATGGAATATTCCGGTGTCAGCTCAATATAGTCAAACACATGATCCGTGCTATAGCGGACAGCCAGCTTTTCTGCAATGTCCCTGTCCGGATAAATAACCTCATCCGCACCGTTTCTCAGCAGGAATTTGGCATGAATGTCACGGTTTGCCTTGCTGATGACTCTCCTGCCCCCCAGCTCCTTGACCAGGCTGGTTATTTCAAGGCTGCTCTGGAAGTTGGTTCCGATACATACAAAGCAAAGATCGAAATTGGCTATTCCCAGGCTTTTTAAGACCGTTTCATTGGTGCAGTCACCGATCTTTGCGCTGGTAACATAAGGAAGCAGGTCTTCCAGGCACTCTTCTTTCTGATCCACGACCATGACATCGTTTCCAAGTCTTGCCATATTAAGGCACAAATGATGGCCAAACCGGCCGAGTCCAATAATTAATATCGATTTCATGATTTCACTCCTTTTCCTTTAACCTACATTGATGGCTTCCGCTATGTGTTCCACATGAGCTTTCCGCTGGCTCTGAGCAAATGCCAGGGCAAAGGACAAGCTTCCGATCCTTCCGCTGTACATGAGGATAATGATGATCACCCGTGATACAGGATAAAGAGCTCTGGTAATGCCTGTGGTCATTCCTACCGTTCCGATGGCTGATGCCGTTTCAAACAGGATATCTGAAAATCCCAAAGGCTGAATAGCCATAATGGCAAGAGCTGCAGAAAGAGCCAAAAACAGGTTGATGGTCAAAATAGCGCCTGCCCGCTTAATGACCGTCTCTTCCAGACGCCTTCCGAAAATATTAACCCCGTAGGTCTGCTTGATATTGGAATGTACGCACATAAGAAGGACAAAGATCGTCGTGGTCTTAATTCCTCCCGCCGTTGACCCGGGACTTCCTCCGATGAACATGAGGATTATGGTGAGCAGCTTGCTTCCATCGGTCAGAGCTGCTGTATCGGTGGTATTAAAACCGGCTGTTCTGGCTGTTACAGAACTGAACATAGACGTTAAAATCTGTCCGCTGGCATTCATCCCCAACAAAAGATTATTACGTTCCAGCAGATAGAAAAGGAATCCGCCTCCAAAAACCAGAACCCCAGTGCTCACCAAAACCATTTTGGTATGCAGCATATATTTTTTAAAGTGAAGCTTGTTCCTATATAGATCCTCCCACACGATAAAACCGATACCGCCTATGATGATCAGAGACATGATGACCAGATTCACCAGCCAGTCATCGTAATAGGAGACAAAAGAACTATAGGGCGCCTGATGTCCCATTAAATCAAATCCAGCATTGCAGAAGGCGGATATGGAGTGGAAAACGCCGTAAAACAGTCCCCGCCAGAACCCGTATTTCGGAATAAAGCGGAGGGCCAGAAGGATGGCTCCTGTTCCTTCAAAGAGAAAGGTTCCTTTTATGATCCCTTTCGCCAGTCTTACAACTCCGCCGATCTGCAAAGTATTGACACTTTCCTGCAAAAGACCCCTCTCTTTTAATCCGATCTTCCGTCTGAGCACAATGGAAATAAACACGCCCACCGTTACAAACCCAAGACCTCCGATCTGTATCATCGTCATAATCACCATCTGTCCAAACAAAGACCACTGGGTCCAGGTATCCCTGACAATCAGTCCAGTCACGCAGGAGGCGCTGGTAGCAGTAAACAGACAGCTTAAAAAATCTTCAGACTGCCCATCCCTGCTGGAAATCGGAAGCATCAAAAGAAGGGCTCCTGTCATGATCAGACAAAAAAATCCATAAGCAATAAACTGCGTCTGGCTTACGTGCCGTCTGGCACGCTTTAATTGTTTTTCTTCCATGTTCATCTCACTGACTTTCCTCTTTTCCTGCGGTCCCATGGCCCGCTTTTTTATCGGCCCGGCTCATTCTTATCCCATAGCCTGCAGCTGAGAAAACCAGAAATGCCGCCAAATTCACCATCACCACACTGGCTCCCGCCGGGGTGGAATAACGATAGGAGGCCATCATACCGATCACAAAACACACGACCGACAAAATCCCTGAACATATGACCACTCCCCGGAAGCTTTTAAACACCCGCATGGAGGTAAGGGAAGGAAAAATAATGAGGCTGGAAATCAGCATGGCTCCCATCATCCTCATTCCCAGCACAATGGTAACTGCGGTTAAAACCGCAATCAGAACATTGTACCAGGATACTCTCACTCCCGTTGCCCTTGCAAAGCTTTCGTCAAAGGTCACAGCAAAGATTTTATTATAGCAAATCAAAAACAGGCCCAGCACAAGAAAGGACAGGATCACGCTTAAACGGACATCCTCTTTGCTCATGGCCAAAATACTTCCAAACATATAGCTGCTCACATCCGTTGTCATTCCGGTTGTCATAGAGGTGATGATAATGCCTGCTGCCAGGGCAACGGCAGATATCATGGCAATGGCCGCATCGCTTTTTATCTTTCCATTCTCTGTGATGCGCAGAAGGAAAAATGCGGCCACCACCACCACGGGCACGGATATCCTTAAAGGGGACCAGCCAAAGGCCACCGCAAAGGACAGGGCTCCAAAGGAGACATGAGACAATCCGTCGCCAATCATGGAATACCGTTTCAGCACCAGGCTGACGCCTAAAAGGGATGCGCATAAGGAAACCAGGATTCCTCCTGCCAGGGCCCTTACCAGAAACGGATAGGACAGCATTTCACCAATTATTCCCATCTTTACGCACCTCCTGTATCAATAAATCCGGCATTACTTTTTAAATATTCCTCAGTCGGTCCGTAAAACAGGACCTCCCGTTTTAAATGAAGGATCTTGTCCGCCTGCTTCACTACATTGGCAATATCATGGGACACCATCAGAATGGCAACCCCTTCCTCACGGTTCAATTTGCGGATTATTTCATAAAATTCCGTGATGGCAGAAGGGTCAAGACCTGTAATAGGCTCATCCATGATCAGAAGCTTATCAGTGGCGCAGAGAGCCCTTGCAATCAGGGTCCTCTGCTGCTGGCCCCCTGACAGTTCCCGGTAGCATTTTCCGGCAAAGGCTTTAATTCCCAACCGCTCCATATTTTGAACCGCAAGCCTTTTTTCCTTCCCTGAATAAAAGGGCCGGATTCCTCTGCGGCTTAAACAGCCGGATAAGACCACTTCATAAACCGTTGCCGGGAAATCCTTCTGGGCCGCAGTCTGCTGAGGCAAATAGCCGATCCCGCTTTTTTTCAGTTCATCAGACACGGATATAACGCCGTCTGTAGGCTTTAACAGCCCTAAAAGCCCCTTCATCAAAGTGCTCTTTCCAGAACCGTTCTCTCCAACGATGCAGACATACTCCCCTGGATTAACGTCCATCGTCAAATCCACCACAGCATCCTGGTTCTCATATCCAAAATCCACATGACTGCATTGTATTAATGGGCTCATTCATCCAATCCTCTTGTTAAATTAATCACATTCTGCTCCATAAGATCAAGATAAGTAATACCGCTGTCAAACTCCCGCCTTGAAACATTGTGGCAGGAATGAAGCAAAAGGGGTTCTGCCCCTGTCTCCTCTGCAATGATCTCAGACACCCGGTGGCTGGAAAGCTCCAGGTAATAGATCACCGGAATCTGTTCCAGACGCATTTTATCAATGAGATAGGCAATGGTTCTGGCGCTGGGTTCCGTATCCGTGCTGCATCCGGAAAACGCTGCCCGGTAGGACAGGCCGTATTCGTCCGCCAGGTAACGGAAAGGAAATTTATCTCCTACAACGATCATATCCCGCTTTTTATTCTCTGCCACCTTGCGAAACTCTCCGTCAAGCTTTTTAAGCTTATCAAGGTACGCCTTTGCTCTCTCTTCATAATAGCTCCGGTTTTCAGGATCCTTTTCCGTAAGGGTATCCCGGATGGCCTCCACCAGAGTCATGGCATTCACAGGAGAAGTCCAGATATGCTCATCATATTCTATGTCCCCGCCATGGTCATCCCCGTCTTCCTGGTGCTGGTGTTCTTCCTCTTCCATCCCTTCCACCAGTTCTTCCTGTACCGAATCCACATAATCCATTCCCGTAACAACGGTCATGGCACTGGAATCAACCGCGTTAAGAACCTGGGAAAGCCAGTGTTCCAGGGCTCCCCCGTTGCATATTAAAACATCTGCCTCCCGGATGGTCTGTACATCTGCAGGAGTTGGCTCAAAAGAGTGACTGTCCATTCCTGCCGGAACTACCATGGTCAGCTCCACTCTGTCACCGGCTACTTGTCTTGTAAAATCATAGTATGGAAACAGGGTCGTCACGACCTTAAGCTTAGGCTCTCCCGTATCAGAGGGCCTGTCATCTCTGCTGCTGCAGCCCCATAAGGCCACGGCTGCAAAAGGAATGGCCAGGCATAAAAACAGGAGTTTTTTTAAGCTGTTTTTATTCATTTTTCATCTCCTATCTGATTCCATTTGCATAGTATAGCACATTTTAAACAGAAGGAAAAGGACAGTTTTTTATTTAAACAGGAAAAGGCCTGTAAAAGACATAAGAAGAAAAACTTCCTTCTGCCCTTTACAGGCCAAACACCTTTTCAGCCCTTATTTTTTATCCGAAGTTCGATTTGTCTGCTGATTTCTTTTACCGTATCGGAAGGCTCATAGTTTTCTTCATCAAACAGAAACTGGTGAAGCCTTATTACGTTTGACTCCAGGGTCACAGGGACAACACAGTCTCTTTTTCCGATCATCACATCCTTAAGCTTTGACGGGAAGCCTTCCGTTTCAGTCAGGTGAAACCTTTTTACATTTTTCATCAGGGGAAGCATATCCTTCATACCGATGCTGGTGGATATCTGGGGAAGCACGGCAGTAACTACCTTTGTTAAGGTTGCCGCATCCGCTTCCCTGGCCTTTTTAAGCGCCAGGTCCACTACCTCTCTCTGCCGCTCGGTACGCTTAAAATCCGTATCCATTTTCCTGAGCCTTGCATAGGCAACTGCCTGGACCCCGTCTAAGTGATTAAGGCCTTCCTGCTTTAAGTGATGGGAGCCTACGCCTGTAGATTCCACAGTTTCCGTAATAAAGCCATTAATCACCCGGAATTCCTCATGGCTGATATCCACATCGATCCCTCCCAGAAGATTGATGGCATCCGCAACGGCTTTCCAGCTAAATGATGCATAATCGTCAATGCTTAAATCCAGATTCTCCCTTAAAGCCTCAATGGCCTGTATATGGCCTCCTTTAAAATATGCCTCATTGATCTTATCATACCGTTCCTTATCATCGATTCTTAAATAGGTGTCCCGGTAGACAGAAACCAGACGGATTTCTCCGGTGCCAAGATCTACATTAAGGATCATCTGCATATCCGACCTGGTACCCTTTCCCAGAGTTCCTTCCCTGGAATCCACGCCAAACACCGCCACAGTCCAGTAGCCCTCCATTTTTTCCTGGGTCTCAATGCTTATATTCGGATTTTGCATCTGAGGGATCTGTACATTTGGAGCCCTCTGGGGCATGTGCATGATGTTCCAGGTATATCCCAGCATAATCCCTATTAACGCAGCCCAGACAGCCGCTATCATAATCAATCCCCATTTTAAGTGATTCGTCATAGTTCCTCCCACATTGCCAAATAAAAAAAGAAGAGATACTCTTACATATCTCTCCTTAATTTACCATTATTTTTAAATTTTATTCAAAAATTTGCTTGATCTCATCGGGATGGCTGATCATGTATCTGGGATGAAATGCTTCCAGCTCCGCCCGGTCACGAAACCCCCAGGTTACGGCTGCTGTATCCATTCCGGCATGAATGCCTGTCTTCATATCCGTATTGGTATCTCCAAAATAAAGGCACTCCGAAGGCTTTGCATGAAAGTGCTCTGCTGTCATAAAGGCTCCTGAAGGATCAGGCTTGCATTTGACCCCATTGCCCTCCCCGGTAATTAAATCAAAGAAACCTTTGCCGTAAACAGCTTCCACGCATTCAACGGCCCGTTCATGGCCTTTGTTGGTAAGTACCCCGATCTTGATTCCCTTATCTTTAAGAAACTTCAAAAGCTCTGGCATCCCTTCGTATGGCTCCACCTTGTAAAGGCAGTTTTTCTCAAAGGTATCCTCATAAAATGCAAGGGCTTCCTCATAATGGGTCAGCTTATCATCTCCCGAATAAATAAGGGCCCGTTCAACCAGCTTTTTAAATCCATCGCCTACAAATTTCTTGGTGTGATCCACATCAACCGGCCCATATCCAAAATGCTCCATGGTCAGGCTGATGCTGTAAGCCAGGGATTGAATGGTATTGATAATGGTACCGTCCAGATCAAATATACAGCATTTATACATCGTTTTCTCCTTCCTGTTCTTTTACTGCTTAACCCCTTTCTCTGACGATTCTATCCTGCTTCTTAAGATTATAAAACATAACCGGAAAAAAATCCACCCATTTCCAGAATGCAGTAAAGCGCCCCAGCCGCAATGCCGGGGCGCCTTAGACACCTTATTCTGTTTCCAGATTCTTCTTTAACGCTGCTAATATAAGGCAGCCTGCAGCAGAACCAATGATAATGGCTATCAGGTATCCAAAAGGATTTCCAATGGTGGGAAGGACGAAAATACCTCCATGGGGCGCCCGAAGGGTGCAGCCAAGAGCCATGGAAAGACCGCCTGCTACTGCAGAACCTATGATACAGGAAGGAATTACACGGATTGGGTCAGCAGCTGCAAAGGGAATGGCTCCCTCAGAAATAAAGGACAATCCCATAATATAGTTAACTACACCTGACTGACGCTCTTTTTCCGTAAATTTCTTTTTAAAAAATGTGGTGCAGAGAGCAACAGCAATAGGCGGAACCATGCCGCCAGCCATAACAGCCGCCATAATATCAAAATTGCCTTCCGCTAACTGAGCCGTACCAAACACATAAGCAGCCTTATTCACAGGACCGCCCATATCCACGGACATCATGCCGCCAACCACAGCACCCAGAATGATCTTGCTGGTACCGCCCATACCGTTCAGCAGGCCCGTAATTCCATCGTTAATAGCGCCTACAAAAGGATTGATAAAGGTAGTTACCACAGCTACAAGTAAAATACCGATGAGCGGATATAAAAGAACAGGCTTGATTCCTTCCAGGGTCTTTGGAAGCTTGCTGAATGCCTTTTTAAGCATGATCACAATGTATCCGCCGATAAAACCGGCTAACAAAGCTCCAAGAAAACCTGAGTTCACGCTTCCACCTGCCGGGTTCGCAAAGGTGGCGCCCATTTTAGCAATAAGCCCGCCGACAAATCCCACTGCCAGGCCGGGACGGTCCGCAATGCTCATGGCAATGTATCCTGCCAGAACCGGAAGCATCATTCCAAAAGCCTGCTCTCCAATGGTCTTTAAGTAAGCGGCCAGGGGAGTGTTTTTACCAAAATTAGAAGGATCAATGGAATAATCGTCAAACAGGAAGGCCAGAGCAATTAAAATACCTCCGCCGATCACGAAAGGAAGCATGTGGGAAACTCCGTTCATCAAATGCTTATAGATGGAGCGGCCGACATGTTCCTGTTCCCTGTCCTCTGATGAGGAAGCAGACTCTGAATGATGGTAAACAGGAGTCTCTGTGCTGACCACTTTTTTGATCAGCTCTTCTCCCTTTTGGATGCCTTCCGTTACAGTGGCCATGACCACCCGCTTTCCGTCAAAACGGGCCATATCCACCTTTTTATCTGCAGCTATGATGATTCCGTCCGCTGCAGCAATCTCATCCTTTGTAAGAACATTGCCGGCGCCTTCTGCTCCGTTGGTCTCTGCCTTAAGCGCAATCCCCAGCTTCTTCCCCTGCTGCTCCAAGTTCTCTGCCGCCATAAAAGTATGGGCAATTCCCGTAGGACATGCAGTCACTGCCAAAACCTGATATCCGGTACGGGCCTTTGCCTCAGGTTCTGTTTTTTCTTCTTTCTTCTGATACCGTTCTGACTCTTTATTGTCAATGAGACGTAAAAATTCTTCCTTTGATTGGGCTTTCATTAAATCACTTTTAAAATCCGGGTCCATGAGAAGAGTAGAAAGCCTGGATAATGCCTCCAGGTGGACATCTGCTTCTCCTTCCGGTGCTGCGATCATAAAGATCAAATGGGCAAGTGAGCCGTCAAAAGCTTCATAATCCACGCCCTCCGGCACAACCATGGCAGAAAGGCCCGGCTCCTTTACTGCCGCTACCTTTGCATGGGGAATGGCGATTCCGTCACCCACTGCCGTGCTTCCCAGCGCTTCCCTTACCAGAATTCCTTCCTTGTATCCGGCCTTATCCTTAAGCCTTCCGCCGGCTTCCATTAAGTCCACCAGCCTGTCAATGGCCTCTTCCTTGCCGGAAACCTTTCCTCCCAGTTCAATGCTTTCCTTTTTCAGCAATTCTGTAATTCTCATCAAAACCCCTCCTTTGATAATTCTTCATACAGTCTCATAATATCTTCCTTGCCTGCAAGCCCCTCTGAGAAGGCGCTGGCGCTTCCCGCTGCACTTCCTAAGCGCAGGGCGTGCTTATAGCTGCCGTTTTCCAGGTAACCTGCAATAAATCCGGCCACCATGGAATCTCCTGCTCCTACGGAATTCTTCACCGTTCCCTTTGGCACTCCCATCCGGAACACTTCCCCTTCTTCCGTAATCAGGATAGCTCCGTCTCCTGCCATGGAAATCAGTACATTTCTGGCGCCTTTTTCCTGAAGGCGCTTTCCATAGCTGATGATCTCCTCCGGGCCATGAAGGGTTACGCCAAACATCTCTCCCAGCTCATGATTATTGGGCTTAATGAGAAATGGCTGGTAAGGAAGTACATTAATAAGCAGATCCTTTGTTGCATCCACCACCATACGGACCCCCCTTCCGTCCAATGACTTCATGATCCGCTCATAGATGTCATCGTCAATGGATTTTGGAATGCTGCCGGATAAGACCAGAACATCCCCGGCTGTCAGGCGGTCCAGCTTTTCAAAAAGCTGCTTTACGTCTTTTCCAGTGATTTCAGGACCCATGCCGTTGATCTCTGTCTCTTCCTGGGATTTAAGCTTCACATTGATCCTGGACAGCCCCTTTTCAACCCGGATAAAATCTGACTGAAACCCAAGGCCCTTGACTCCCCGTTCAATTTCTTCTCCGGTAAACCCTGCCACAAAGCCCAGTGCGGTATTTCCATACCCCAAAGTCGATAAAACCGCAGATACATTCAGTCCTTTTCCCCCATAATAGATGCTTTCCTGCTCAGTTCTATTAACAGCTCCAAGTGTGAAGTGATCTACCCTTACGACATAATCCAATGCCGGATTAAATGTTACGGTGTAAATCATATGTCACCTCTCCTTTTATCTATAAAATTTTATTTCTTCCCTCTCCTATAATATAATACGATTACTTTATTTCGTCAATACGTTTATTCAAGAAATATTATTTCTTATTATTTTTCAGGATTTTGCACAATTTATCTCTTCAATCCGGAAGAAAAAAAACTGCTTTTTATGCTAATTGACTTTATAATATTCCCTGAACGAGTTTAAAGCATTCATACCCAATACCTATATAAAAAGCAGGTTTACACAGTCATCATAATCTTGTGCAAACCTGCCGTCTATATGCTCTTAATGAGATATTTTATTAAAAGACCTTTTTCTTTATTATAAATCTTGCAATCTGTTCTTTCAGCAACTGCGCCTGTGCCGATAATTCCTGACTGGTAGCAGCGCTTTCCTCAGCGATCGCCGCATTGGTCTGAACAACACTTGAAATCTGTTCAAGGCCCGTTGTAACTTCTTCTAAAGAGGAAGACTGCACCTCTGTTTTTTCTGAAATTTCAGCTATATCCGAAATAATTTCTCTGGCCCCTGTCACAACATTTCCAAGTGAAGCCGCTGCAATCTCAGCAAATTTAGCCCCCTCCTGTACGGAATGAAGAGAACTTTCAATTAAAACGGTAGTATTTTTAGCTGCCTCTGCACTCTTTGACGCAAGATTCCTCACTTCATCCGCAACAACTGCAAATCCTTTTCCTGCTTCCCCGGCCCTGGCAGCTTCAACAGCCGCATTAAGAGCCAGTATATTAGTCTGGAATGCAATGTCTTCAATCGTCTTTATAATATTTCCGATCTGGCTGGAGGTTTCAGTAATATCACCTATGGACTTAAGCAGTTCATTCATCTGTTTATTACTATTTACCAGCTCCGTTCCAACGATCTCAGCCTTATTATTGGCATTATTGGCGTACATTGCGCTTTCCTTGACCTGATTGGTGATCTCCATGATTTTGGCAGAAAGTTCTTCTACCGAACTTGCCTGTTCAATTGACCCCTGGCTCAGGGACTGGGATCCGTCAGAAAACTGTTCTGCACCGGTTGCCACCTGTTCAGCCGCTACTCTCATTTCGCTGAAGGTATCATTGAGTGAATCTAAAATACGGCATAAATCAAGCTTTATTTTATTAAAATCTCCTATAAAGTCTCTTTCAATTGAAATATCCAGATTGCCTGAAGCCACATTTTCAAGCACCTCTGAAATTTCATTGATATAGCCGCCCAATACCTCCGAAGTTTCCGAAAAGATTTTAGCTAACAGCCCTAATTCATCTTTTTTATAAATTGCCTCCCCATTGCTGTGAGAAAGATCGCCTTTCCTCATCTTTTCTGCAAGCCCCATGACAGAATCCACCGGAGCAAGGCCTTTCTTTAGCGCCACAACACTGACCAGTATCAGTACAGCTAAACCAATCATACCAATGCCGGCCAATGCTAAAGTGATCTTTGTTACGGAGCCCATGGCCTCGCTTTCATTCACCACAAAAGCACTGGACCATTTAACATCAGTCCCTTCTAAATTAAGGGCTTTATGAATAGCCAATGCAGTTTTTCCATCAGAATAGGAATTCCTGATTTTATCTGTTGCAGAAGTTCCGTTTGCTACTGCCTTCTTAATCGTTTCATAATCTGAAACAGACTTAGGCACGCTGCCTACGATTTCTTTATCTGCTGTATGTGCCAGACAAGTTCCATTGCTTGTAACAATATAGCTGTATGAAGTCTTATATCCTCCGTCTGCATAACTTAATCCTGCAATACTGGACATATCAATATCACAGTTTGCGACTCCTAAAAATTCGCCGCTTTCATTTACAATTGGATAGCTCAATGTAATCAGCCAAACTTTTTCTCCTGTAGAAAGCTGGTATTCATATGGTTCTGTTACATGAATCGATAAATTTGTTTTAACAGGTAAATAATAATCTGCATTTCCATATGTATCATAATCATTTAAAACATCAAGTCCTATGCCGGAGCCATCACGGAAGGCATAATAAGAAAGCCCGTTTGGTGTATCCGGCATAAATTTGTTCGGTTCAAAAGCAAAATATGATGAAAATATCTTGTTATTATTTAATACCCCCTGCAAAGATTTCTGAACCATTTTGTCTGCTTCTTCTGCGTTAAGTGTTTGATACCTCTGTACTTCTAAAGATAATGCCTGGGAAAATACCAGCATGCTGTCCAAATATGACCTCACTTCTTTGGCATTTTCATCTGCAATATAATTCAGCTCTTTTTCCGTCATTTTAGTTACGGTGCTGCCCGTCAGCAGACTTAAACAGGAACACATTGCGGCAATGACAATCAAAATTATAATTGCCATTGTAACCGGAATTTTTACTGAAAGTCTGTTTTTCCATAGTATTTTTCCTTCGTTCATCTTAATCTCCCTTTTCAATTATTCCCGGACAATTGTTGCATTGCCCGATCCATCAACTTTATTGAATTATATCGGCTTAGATGAATTCATTCATAAGTTTTCTGTTTCAACTTTACATAAATTTTAAGTTTATATGGGAGCTGACCCGGAAGGCATAAGAAACCGCCGGTTTTGCCGGCGGTTCTGATTTATCTTTTATCATCAGAAATAGCAATTTCATGGCGCCTGATGCGGTCATGGGAATCTTCTTTGCTGACTGATAAAAACAGGTATAATATTTCGATCACTGTTGTTGCAGATACTCTGGAAAAGCAGAACTCTCCTAAAAGGAGCTTTTCCCTGGTAGCCGTGGTAATATGGTAATCACAGGCCTGGCCAAGAGGGGAGGACTGATTGTTCGTAATGGCAATGATCGGCGTATGGTTTTCCTTTGCTACCGCCACCAGGGTCATCAGCCGCTTGGAAAAGCCGGAATTGGATATGACGATGATAGCGTCCTCTTCCTTAAGATTGCAGGTATAAGCCATCTGCGTCTCCCAGATGGTGCCGGAAACGGCTGGAATCCCCAGTTGGTTGAATTTAAAAGAGCCATCCAGGGCAACCGGTATGGTATTTCCCACCGCCACCAGCTGTACGGTTCTGGCATGCTCGATCACAGACAGGATCCGGTCTAACTCTTCCGGGTCCATCATGGATATGGTCTGGGTCAGTTCCGCTACCTTATTGGCCAATATATTCTGCAGGGACTGGGCAATGCTGTTCCGGCTGATGTCATTGGAAACCTCAATGGAATTACCCCTTTCCTCTGCTACCTCCTTTGCCAGATTGATCTTTAAGTGATGAAACCCATGAAAGCCGCACCTTCTGCAGAATCTGGACACAGTGGCATCACTGGTTCCGCTGGCAAGGGCCAGCTCCGCTACCGTCATATCGATTATTTCACTTTTATTTGCCAGGATATAATCCGCAATCTTTTTTTCCGCTTCAAAAAACGAATCATAGGATGAGCAGAGAACACCGGATACGCTAATATTTTCCTGCATAAACCATCTACCTCGAACTTTGTGTAATTTTGTTTCATAATTATATCACGACATGAAATATATTGTAAAGAGGTGTCCCCCGCTTTTCCCTTCTGGTTCACTCCTTTTTCTGAAGCTCACACTCCCAGGTATTGTGGTCCTGCCCTGTGTCCTTAAGGATCATGCCGATTTCATCAAACATCCTGCTGTCAGGCAGATTTCTCTGCCATAGGCGGAAGGCTTCCTCAGAGCGTATTTCTTTTGCATCAACAGGAATTCCCTCACAATAGGATCTGTTAATATCCCCATACAGCTCCGCCATCTTTTCCACCTGTTCCTGGGGCAGGTTCCTGATCCTGCCGGAAATCTGGCTGCTTACCACCTCTACAAGAAATTCTGTCCCGTATTCCCTGAAATTAAGAAGATTTTCATCGGGAATCCCCGTTTCTTTTGCCCAGCGTTCCACATCCGTTTCTTTGGTGGTATAAACCAGCCTTTCATCTTCGGTCCATTTAAGTATGCCGTACCTGCAGGGGGAAATGGCAAAGGAGTCCGCAACCACTTCACTGATATGGTACGCATCCCCGCTCTCTCCCGGCTCCGGCTTATGTTTTTTCGTCCTCCGCAAGTGCAGATGGCCGCTTATGTAAAGAGGTACCCTGTAAGATTCCAAAAGGGAGATAACATTCTGGCTGTTTTCCAGAGTGCAGTCGGTTGGATAGAGGATGCTTTCCTTTAACAGGTTATGATGAGCTACCGGTATTACGGTTATACCCTGATCCCTTGCTTCCTCAAGCTGCTCCTTCATCCACGCCAGGGTTTCTTCTTTGATCCTTCCCCCAACCTTGTTAAGGGGGTCATACTGGTCAGAGTCAAGCATAAGAAGCCAGTTCTTCTCATCCAGCCCGTAAACATAGCTTAAAGAATTCTCATCCCGGCTCCTTGCCTGGTCATACCCAAACCGGCGGTAAATATTATAAAATCCTTCGGGATCTACGATATCTGCCACTTTTTTCTCCTTGCCGAAATAGGAGGCTGAAGAATAATTGTTGATATCATGATTGCCGGGTATGACAAGTACCTTTACTCCCTTTTCTTCCAGGATCTCAAGCTTTTGCGCCAATGCTTCATGGCCTGCCTTTTCCCCATTAAGGGTCAGATCCCCGCTTAAGATCACGGCAGAGGGTTTAAGTTCTTCCATTTCAGCCGTAAATGCGTCCATGAGCTGCGGAATATAATGGACCAGCTTTCCATCGTCACGCTTTTCCATCTCCTCAAAAGCTTCACCGTAATCCGTAAGCTCCGGAGAATAATAATGAACATCAGAAGCGACTACGATCACAGGAGGCTTATATTCCTCTGTCTCTTCCTCTGTTTCTTCTCTCTCAGCAGGCTTATCCGGCCTTTTTTTCCTGATCTCTTTCTTACTTTCCGGCTCCCTCATCCCGCCGCCTGCTTCTGTCTCAGAGGCTGTATCGTCTTTATTATCTGTGCTTTCCTCCTGCCCCGGGCTGTCTGGGCTTTCCTCATAGGGACTGCCGGAGGTTTCCTTCCCGTCGCGGTCGGAGGTATCCAGATGATCCACAACCATGACAATGCCAAAACAAAGGAGAATCATGATTGTATAAATCAGAACCAGGAGCCAGTTCTTTTTTCTTTTGTTCATGTTGTTCCACAAAAATCCCTTTCCACTTCCTGTCAGTTTTATCCTATGGAATCATAACATGCTTTCCAAAATACGGCAACTATTTCTCCTCATCAAAACAGACAGGACAGGCAGATGATCCAATGGCCGGCAAAAAACAGAAAAGCCGCGGCTGACACACATGGGCAGCCACGGCTGTTTTCATTTATTCATACCATCTTGTCATGGGAAGTTGGTTGTTTACCCCCTTGGATACAAGAATCTGATGGAGATCAATAACCCCGTTATTGAAAGTGGCGGCACAGGCACTTAAATATAAGTCCCACATTCTGGCAAACTCTGTTCCCATTTTTTCCTCGATCTCGGAACGGTGGCCATTAAAATTCCTTCCCCAAAAAAGCAGGGTCCTGCAATAATGGCGGCGGAGGCTTTCCACGTCCAGGGTGTAAAACCGGTGTTCACTTAAAATATTGATGATCTCCCGAAGGCTTGGTATGGTGCCTCCCGGAAAAATATATTTCTTCATCCATGGATCACCGGGATATTCTTTTAGAGCGTTGATGTAGTGAAGAAGCAGCAATCCTCCGGGATTTAGCACTGTCTCCGCATTTTTTATGAACAGCTCATAATTATCCCTTCCCACATGCTCCAGCATGCCAACGCTGACAACCCGGTCAAAGGTCCTGCCCCAAGTTTCTAAATCCCGGTAATCCATTAATTCCACCGACACCCTGCCCGTCAGGCCTTCCTCCCTGATCCGTTCTTCAAATTTCTTTTTCTGCTCTTTGCTTAAGGTGATCCCAACTCCCCGTACCCCGTATTCCTTGGCAGCCCTGATCAGCAAAAATCCCCAGCCGCAGCCGATATCCAAAAGAGTCATATCCTTTTTTAAGTACAGCTTCTTTAATATCCTCTCCACCTTATTGCATTGGGCATCGTATAAGGTATCGCTTTCTGTCTTAAAATAGCCGCAGGAATAGCTCATGGTATCGTCAAGCCACAGGCGGTAGAAATCATTGCCGATATCATAATGGGAAGTGACTTCCTTCTCCTGATTCTTTTTGGACTGGGATGAAAAAATCAGCTTCTTAAGCTTTCCCTGATCCATTGAAAATTTCCCCATCTGGCCCAGGAAATGATTCAGTGCGTGAAACAGATCCCCTTCCACATCAAGGTTTCCCTTCATATAGGCCTCTCCCAGTGCCAGAGAAGTGCTGGTCAGTAAATCCTTGCCCTGGATGTCCTCTTTCATATCCACGATAAACGTCGGATTGCCCTCTCCGATATGATAAGTCTCTCCGCGAAGCTTTACATCAAAAGGATGCTCGTCAAATCTCTGTAAAAAGGAAATTAAAAAGTTGTCTGTCATGGTTTTCATGATTTTTCCTCCAATCTGCTTTTTATTCCTTATGAGATTTTTGCCCGTTTTTTATGATTTCATAAGCCTTGTTTTTGGCAAAATACCATTTTTCCAATATCAGAGGCATTCTGCAGGACATTTTTTATGTTCTGTGCTAAAATTTAATCAACCGCCAGGCAAGGAAGAGCCAGTAATATAACGAGATAACTGCCCTTCCTTTAAGGTGGCATAATATTACTTACAGGAGCAGACAATCATGAATGAGCAGAACCATTTATACGGACACCTGGCCGCAGGATTCTCCATATTCGTATGGGGGACCACCTTTATCTCTACCAAAGTTCTTCTTGAGGCCTTTACCCCTCTTGAAATTTTGTTTTTCCGCTTTCTCATCGGCTATGCCGCCTTATGGCTGGCTTGTCCCCGCCTTTTGCGGACGAAAAGCAAAAAGCAGGAATGCCTTTTCGCAGCTGCCGGAATCTGCGGCGTGACCTTATATTTTTTAATGGAAAATTTTGCCCTTACCATTACTCTTGCTGCCAACGTCAGCGTGATCATAGCCGCAGCCCCCTTTTTTACAGCCCTGTTTGACTGGCTGTTCTTAAAAGGAGAAAAACCCGGCCCCCGTTTTCTGGCCGGATTTTTGATTGCCATTCTTGGAATCAGCCTGATCAGCTTTCAAAGATCATCAGGTATGAGGACAAACCCCAAGGGAGATTTTCTTGCACTGGCTGCCACTGTTACCTGGGCCGCTTATTCCGTAATCACAAAAAAAAATAGGCGAATACGACCATGGAACCGTTGAAACAACAAGGCACATTTTCTTTTATGGCCTTCTGTTCATGGTTCCTGTACTGGCAATTCTCCCCTTCCGTCTGGGCTTTTACCGATTTGCTGACACAAAGAACTTATTAAATATTCTGTTTTTGGGCCTGGGCGCTTCCGCCCTATGCTTTGCCACCTGGAATTTTGCCGTAAAGGATCTGGGCTCTGTAAAGACCAGTGTTTACATCTATGCGGTCCCGGTAATCACCGTGATCTCATCCATGCTCCTGCTAAATGAACGCGTCAGCTTCCAGTCTGCCTGGGGAATCGTGCTGACCCTTTCAGGTCTTATGGTTTCTAAAAGCAAAGCCCGGTCTAAAGGCTTTCGTCTTTGGCGGAAAAAACAAGGTTCTGCCCAAAATTAATTTCCTCATCTCCCAGGGTGCATATGGAAAGAACATAGCCTCCCTCCAGCATGGTCTGATGAAAAGACGCACCTGGAACAGAGCATGCAAAAAAAGCCTCCTCCTTCCATTCAAAAGAAATGGTGGTCAGGGGGATGGTAATACCTAAGCCTGTCGCCTTAAGGTAGCTTTCCTTTAATGTCCATATTCGAAAAAAATACTGGGAACGTTCTTCCTCCGATATTTCCTCCATACGTCGTCTTTCGGCATCAGAAAAAACCTTTTTAAGGATATTTTGCCGGAAGGGCCGTATCCTCTCCACATCGATTCCCAACTGCCTGTCTCCAATTACGCAGGCCACCATGCCATCTGTATGGCTGATGTTATAATGGATGTGAGGAAAGTCCTTTAAATAGGGTTTGCCATGCTCCCCTTTTAAAATGACCGGCTGATTCTGTAATTCTGAACTGATTCCATATAAATCCTTCAATCCCGTATAAAGAAGCTTTTTTCCAAGCTCGTGCTCCTGCTCCCATTTTTTCTTTCCTTGGGAGGCTTCATACCGTTCCAGATAAATCCGTACCATACCGTCTTAAACCTTTGTCTAAATCCCTGCCTTGTTCCACGCCCGGTTTTCCACCGGACCTCCATGGCTGAAATATACCTTTCTTGCGCCAAGGGCGCTGATCTTATCCGCGCTTTTTAACATCTCCGTCCTGTCCCAGTACACCAGGGACAGCCCCGGATAAAACATGTTCATCAGTGCATCACCAACAATGACAGCTTTTTCATCAATATCAATTCCTATGGACCCTCTGGTATGGCCAGGAAGCCCCATGATCCTGGCATTGACTCCATAATCCTTCAGCCAGTCTCCCTCATTTATAAAAATTTCCGAGGTAAATTCAGGTATCCGGTCTGTTTCTGAGCTTTTCGCTGAAACTTCTGCAACCGCCATTCCCAGCATCCCCTGAAAACGGAGAGGTTCACTAAAATTATCCTTTATAAGGCTTAAATCATCCTTATGTATGGCTACCGGCACTCCCAGTTTCTTCTTAAGATAGGCCGTATTCTGCACATGATCCACATGACCATGGGTGAGCAGGATCAGTTCCACTTTTGTTTTCCGGCACTGTGCCAGTATTTTTTCTTCCGATCCGTTCCTTCCTGTATCCACAAGAATGGCTCTTCCATGTTCCTCAATCAGATAGCTGTTCACACTCCCGCACCTGATCCGTTTTACTTCTGCCAACTTTTTTCATCTCTCTTTCAAATACATTTATTTCTGCAGGCAATGAGCCCGGCTCAGGATTGCCTTTGGCGTCATTACGCTATTGTTCATTGTATTGAAAGAAGGCCTTGTATATTCACGATTTTTTTCTATCTTTTTCTGTATATACAATCGATTACTCCATTTTCCATCTTAGGGAGTACCAGCTTTAAAAGCACCTGTTTTCCGGTTTTTTCAAACAGGCAGACCCCAGGTCTGACTTCCATCTTTTTATGGTTCAAACGTCTCCTCATTGGATTTCTTATGGCTTATAGCATATCATCTTTTGCCTCTTTCATCAATTCCTTTTCCACTCTATAAAACAGACCCGGCAGGTCTGTCATTTAAGACCTGCCGGGTCTTCCCCCATTTCTTATGACCGCCGGATATGGAATGCTTCCATTCCCGGATAAACCGCACTTCCTCCCAGTTCTTCTTCAATCCGAAGCAGCTGGTTATATTTTGCCACACGTTCGCTTCTGCTTGGTGCTCCTGTCTTAATCTGACACGTATTAAGAGCGACTGCCAGGTCTGCAATGGTGGTATCTTCCGTCTCACCGGAACGGTGGGAGGTAATTGCCGTGTAACCTGCGCTGTGAGCCATCTTAATCGCCTCAAGAGTTTCTGATACAGAACCGATCTGGTTAAGCTTAATCAGGATGGAATTGCCGCATCCATTCATGATTCCTCTCTTTAAGCGTTCTGTATTGGTTACAAACAGATCATCGCCAACCAACTGGACCTTGCTGCCCAGTTCTTTTGTAAGCTTTTCCCAGCCTTCCCAATCTTCTTCATCAAGGCCATCCTCAATGGAATAAATGGGATATTTTTCGCAAAGCTTTTTCCAGTACTCAATGAGTTCCTCAGAAGTAAAATGTTTCCCGCATTTGGGAAGGATATACTCTCCCTTGCTGGCTCCCTTCCACTCACTGGAAGCTGCGTCCACAGCCAGGACAAAGTCACGTCCAGGTTCATAGCCTGCCTTTCTGATGGCCTCAAGAATCAGTTCAATGGCAGCCTCGTCGCTATCCAGATCCGGTGCAAAACCACCTTCATCTCCTACAGCAGTAGCCAGGCCCTTTGACTTTAATATGGACGCCAGGCAATGAAATACTTCCGTACACCACCGTAGTCCGTCCTTAAAGCTGGAGGCTCCTGCCGGCATGATCATAAATTCCTGCACATCTACTGTATTGGCTGCATGGGCTCCGCCGTTTAAAATATTCATCATAGGAACCGGAAGACGGTTGCCGGTTATTCCGCCTAAGAAGCGGTAAAGGGGAATTCCCATGCTCATAGCTGCTGCTCTGGCGCAGGCGATGGACACTGCTAATATCGCATTGGCTCCAAGTCTTGACTTATCCGTTGTCCCATCTGCAGAAAGCATTGCCTGGTCAATGGCATAAATATCGGAAGCGTCCATTCCCGTGATTGCGTAATGAATCACTGTATTGATGTTATGAACTGCATTTAAGACACCTTTTCCGCCATAGCGGGCCTTGTCCCCATCCCGAAGCTCCAGAGCCTCAAATTCACCGGTAGAAGCACCGCTGGGCGCCGCTCCCCTGGCTATGGTTCCGTCTGCCAGATGTACTTCAGCCTCTACGGTAGGATTTCCTCTGGAATCAATAATTTCTCTTCCTATTACTTTTTCAATCTCCAGATAATTCATGGTTTTTCTCCTTTTCTTTTAAATGATTTCTACAATGGAAAGGATTCCTTAAGGGAAGTCTTTCCAATTTCCATCATTGATCATCATATAAAAAACTTTTCTGATGCCGTTCTGTAAGCTGCAGCCTCATTCCAAATTCCAGGAATGGACCGCTTTGGCAGCCATACTACATTAATATGGCTTATTTCCATAATTATTATGAGTTAGTTGCTCCTAATTCACATTGTGATTATAGCACATTTTACCAGAAACTTCAATACTGACACTGATAATTATTACTAACTTCTCCATAAAAGAAAAAAAGCTTCTGCCCCTGCATTACACAGAGACAAAAGCTTAAAATTGTATGGTCCTATTTTTCTTACTTTTGTTACAACAGTTTGTCAGGCGGATATTCACAATCCGCTTCACTGCCTGATTCGGTTAAATTAATTACAGAAATGCCTGTAATACAAAGTTTACAATAAACAGAATTGTTGCCACTACAATAATAGGATTCAGCTCATTTGCTTTCTTTTTGCAGATCTTTACGATGCAGTAGAAAATAAACGCCGTTGCAATTCCATAAGAAATACTGTAACAAAGCGCCATGAAAACGCCTGCAAAAAAAGCCGGAATTGCTTCTTCGAGCTGGGTCCAATCAATCTCCTTAAAGGAAGAAATCATCATACAGCCAACAATAACAAGGGCTGGTGCCGTTGCCACAGATGGGATTGCACTGATAAAGGAGGATAAAAATGCACTTAAAGCAAAGCAGGCAGCTACAACTACGGAAGTAAGGCCGGTACGTCCGCCGGCTCCGATTCCTGCCGCACTTTCCACATAGGTTGTCGTGTTTGAGGTTCCAAAAATGGCTCCTATGGAAGTCGCTGTGGCATCTGCAAATAACGCTTTATCCATCTTGGAAGAGAACCCTTTACCTGACTCTAAGGAAGCTTCGTCCTCCGCACTAAAGATTCCGCTTCTGCGGCCTGTTCCAATGAAGGTTCCGATTGTATCAAATGTATCGGATAAGCTGAAAGAGAAAATAGTAATCAGTACAATAGGAAGCTTTGTCATATCGTTAAATAAGGCAGGAAGTCCTTCTGCCGTAAAAATTACGCCAAAAGTAGTTGGAAGCACTGACAAGGCTTCTGAAAAATTAACAGTATCGCCTGTTTTTGTAATGCCTAATGGAATACCGATCAAAGTTGTAAAGATAATGCCAATTAAAATACCGCCCTTTACGTCCATCACAGTCAATACAACAATTAATACAAGACCTATGATAAATAATATAAGTGCTTTTGTTGAGATCACAGACATTGCAGGAACGCCTGCCGTAAAATTGATGGCACCAGCATTCAAAAGACCTATGTATGCAATAAAGATACCAATCCCACCGCCGATGGCATTTTGCAGGCTTACAGGGATGGCTTTAATAATATACTTACGGATACTGGTCACAGTAATAAAAATATTAAGGAGTCCGCAGATGAAAACCATTGATAAAGCCTGCTGCCATGTGAACTTTAGTGCAAAACAAACCGTGTAAACGAAAAATGCGTTTAATCCCATACCAGGTGCCTGAGCATATGGCACATTGGCCACAAGGCCCATAATTAAGGTACCTATAATCGCAGAAATGATGGTCGCTAAAAATACTGCTCCCCACTCCATGCCTGCCTGGCTTAATGTATTAGGATTTACTATAACTATATACGCCATGGCAAAAAATGTGGTGATTCCGGCTATAACCTCAGTTGTGACATTCGTTCCATTTTCTTTGAGTTTAAAGAACTGCTCCATGGTAAAGCTCCTTTTTGATTTTATTTTAAGAGACTGCCGTTTCTTAATTACCACATAATTATAAAGTTTTTTTCTTATTTATTCAAGAAAATTTAATAAAGTTTTAATGCTTTATTTATTATTTATATTAATTTTATTTTATTAGTTTAATTAATATATTATAAACTTTTCATTAATTACACTTATTTATAGGAGTTGTTGGAACTTGCTATCTCGTTTTCATTGGGAATTTATACAACCGGTGAAACAGACAGGCTTATTTCGGAGGGCTCATATGGTCCGGCTGATGAGGTTTATAATTGGTATCAGGGCAAAATATTTAGAAGGATCTTTTACGCTGCAAAAAAATGCCGGGGAAGTGCAAAGAAAAAAATCCCTTTGCACTTCCCCGGCATTTCTGTCGATTGTATTACAACAGCCAGAAGTTTGTTTTATCCTCCCCGTATTCCAAGCGGAACCGGAGACTGCCAAAAAACTCCTCCAAAGCCTTATAAAGCTCCTCCCATTGCCGGCTGCTGTTTTTATCATGAAATGATTCGATCCAGCAGGACTGTTTGCCGCAGGCATCTCTTAAATGAATCTTAAATTCCAGGCCTTTGCCTTTTATATATTCATTGCATTCCAATATCTCGGTAATGGAAACGATCTTCATATACACCTCTATTCCTGGCCCTTATACTTTCTTGCCTGATCATCAAAATAATTGATTTTCATGGCTTCCTTCACGCCCTTTAAGGTACGGGCCGCAGCTGCCTCTGCCTTTTCGCTTCCCTCTTTTAATATCTGGTACACGTAAGGAATGTTGGCCTCGTATTCTTTTCTCCTTTTGCGGATAGGCTCTAACTCTGCCTGGAGGATGCTGTTTAAGAACCGTTTTACCTTCACATCGCCTAAGCCGCCACGTCTGTAGTGGTCTTTAAGCTCGTCAAGATTTTTATAATCCGGCAGATACTTTTCAAAATCTTCATCCTTGCAGAATGCATCCAGGTAGGTGAATACTGTGTTTCCTTCCACTTCTCCTGGGTCGGATACCTGGATGTGGTTGGGGTCTGTATACATGCTCATGACCTTTTTCTTTACTTCTTCTTCCGGATCGGATAAATAGATGCAGTTTCCCAAGGACTTGCTCATCTTGGCTTTTCCATCGGTACCTGGAAGCCGTAAGCAGGCCTTATTATCAGGAAGGAGAATCTCCGGCTCTACCAATGCTTCTCCGTAAACGGAATTAAACTTACGCACAATTTCCCTGGTCTGCTCTATCATTGGCTCCTGGTCTTCTCCTACGGGCACTGTGGTGGCCTGGAACGCCGTAATGTCAGCCGCCTGGCTGATGGGATAGGTAAAGAAGCCTACCGGAATTCTGGTTTCAAAATTCCGCATGGCGATCTCGGATTTTACAGTAGGATTCCGCTGCAGCCTGGATACAGTTACCAGATTCATGTAGTAAAAGGACAGCTCTGTAAGCTCAGGAATCTGTGACTGGATGAAAAGGGTACATTTCTTCGGGTCCAGCCCGCAGGAAAGGTAATCCAGCGCAACCTCAATAATATTCTGACGGACCTTTTCAGGATTATCGGAATTGTCCGTAAGTGCCTGGGCATCCGCAATCATAATAAATATCTCGTCAAATTCACCGGAATTCTGCAGCTCCACCCTGCGCTTTAATGAACCAACGTAATGGCCGATATGAAGCTTTCCGGTGGGCCGGTCCCCTGTTAAAATAATCTTTCCCATGTTTGTTCCTCCAGATTTTTATATCGTAAGTCCGTAGTGCAGCGAACGAATCCGTAGGATTCCTTCGCTCACGGGCATTCGCCCTATGAAACATGCCATGAAAAGATTTTCTTATGTGCGAGCACAACGAAAATCTTCTCCTGCCCTGTTTCGCACTACTCATTGCTTTCGTGGATATTATACCATTCATTCTATATTTGTCAATGAAACGGCTTATTTTGCCTGAAAAATTCCCTCTGCATAGTTTACCGAAGCCATGGCATCCCGGCAGTACTGGTCGGCACCAATGGTCTTTGCATACCCTTCCGTAAGCACCGCACCTCCTACCATTACCTTTGCAAAAGGAGCAGTCTCATTAAGCCGCCTGATGGTCTCTTCCATGCTGGGAACTGTGGTGGTCATGAGGGCGCTTAGGCCTACCAGCTTTACTTCATCCTTTACCGCTGTTTCTACGATTTTTTCCGGTGGAACGTCTTTTCCTAAGTCAATGACATCATAGCCATAGTTTTCCAGAAGGACCTTAACAATATTCTTTCCGATATCATGAATATCTCCCTTGACCGTAGCCAGGATGATCTTTCCTTTTTTCTCCTGGGCCACGCCGCCCTCAGCCATTTTCTCCTTTATAACTTCAAAAGCTGCCTTTGCCGCTTCCGCACTCATAAGAAGCTGGGGAAGGAATACCGTTCCATTTTCAAAGCCTTTTCCCACCCGGTCCAGGGCCGGGATCATTTCCCCGTTTATAATAGTTAAAGGCTCCTGCTCCCTTAAGAGCTCTGTCACCGCCGTATATGCCCGGTCCTTAAGACCTTTTGCAATGCTTTCCGACAGTGTCATCTCACCTCCGGACATGCCTCCTGCAAAGGAAGTGTTTCCCTGCCTCACTGTCTCACCCAGAGTGGCTACCTGACCACTGTAGACTGAGATATAACCGCTGCACTGAGGGTCCAGATCCGCAAGAGTCCGAAAACTGTAGTAGGAACGCATCATGGCCTCCGAATTGGGGTTTATGATAGCTGCGCTCAAGCCATTTTGAAGGGCCATTGTAAAAAAGGCGGCATTGATGATTTCCCTCTGAGGCAGCCCGAAGGAAATGTTGGAAACGCCCAGAATGGTTCTGCCTCCCAGTTCTTCCCGGACACGTCTTAAGGTTTCAAGGGTGGTCAGTGCTCCTCTGCTGTCGGAGCTGACAGTCATGCAGAGAGCATCTATAATAATGTCTTTTTTCCCAATTCCATATTCTGCGGCCTTTTCATAGATTTTCTTTGCAACGGTGATCCTGCCTTCTGCGGTTTCCGGAATGCCGTCTTCATCAAGGGCCAGGGCGACCGCAACGCCTCCATACCGCTTTACCAGAGGAAAAATAGCCTCCATTACTTCCTTTTTCCCGTTTACGGAATTAATCAGAGGCTTTCCGTTATAGACCCTCATTGCCCGTTCCATTGCCTCTGTATTGGAGGTATCGATCTGAAGAGGCAGGTCAATGATGCTCTGAAGCTCCCTTATCACTTCCACCATCATGGAAGGCTCATCAATTTCCGGAAGTCCTACATTCACGTCCAGGACGTGTGCTCCATTGTCCTGCTGGGCCACTCCCTCTCTGAGAATATATTCCAGGTTATGATCCCGGAGCGCCTGTTTAAATTTGGATTTTCCCGTTGGATTGATCCTCTCCCCGATGATGACCGGGTCATTGTCAATTACAACCGCCTGTGCATAGGAAGATATCACGGTACGGTTTTTCTTATCCGGCATCCTTACAGGAAAATCCTTGCAAAGGGCCACTGTTTTCTCAATGTGCTCCGGCGTGGTTCCGCAGCATCCGCCGATCACACAGGCTCCCTCTTCTGCAATTTCCTTCATGGCAGCCGCAAACTCTCCTGCATCAATATCATATACCGTTTTCCCGCCTTCGCTTCTCGGAAGTCCTGCATTGGGATTCACGATAACCGGTATGGAAACCACCTTCATGATGTCTGTTAAAATGCCCTTCATCTGCACCGGACCCAGGCCGCAGTTAATGCCCAGGGCATCGACCCCCAGGCCCTCTAAAAGGGCAACCGTGGATTCAACATTTCCTCCGGTTAAAAGCTTTCCCTTATCATCAAAGATCATGGTCACGAACACGGGAAGGCTGCAGTTCTCCTTTGCAGCCAAAACAGCAGCCTTGGCCTCATAGCTGTCGCTCATGGTCTCAATGAGCACCAGGTCTGCTCCCTCCCGTTCCCCGATTTTAACTACCTGGGAAAACATCTGATAGGCGTCCTCGAAATCCAGATCTCCCAGAGGCTTTAAAAGCTTTCCCGTAGGCCCTAAGTCAAGGGCAATATACCCCTTTTCCTTTCCGGCCGGATAAGAGGCTGTCTCCACCGCTTTTCTGGCGTTCTGCAACGCTGCGGTCACCACCTCATCCAGATCAAATTCCGCACCTTTATGGAATTTCAGCCCATTGGCTCCAAAGGTATTGGTCTTTATGATGTCCGCACCCGCTTCCAGATAATCACGGTGAAGCTTCGTTATAATATCCGGATGCTTTACGTTCCATGTTTCCGGCAGTTCTCCCGGCTCAAGGCCGCTGGCCTGCAAAAGACTTCCTGTACCTCCGTCAAAAAATACCATCCTCTTTTTTATCTCTTTTAAAATCCCTGCCATACATTCCTCCATCTGCGTTCGTATCTTTTAATCTCTCCGGTATGCACAGTCCGTTTTTCCACAGGACTCGCATCCCTTTATCTCACAGCGGTAAGGCTTTCCGCTGACACCCATCACCGCGGTGACGGACTTTGACGGAGTCATGAGAAGGCTGTCCGTCAGCATGATACCGATCCTTTTGGGCGTTTCCAAAACTGCTGTAATATCCTTCTGGCACTCTAAGGGAAAATCTCCATAGCCCGGGCTGAATCTGGGCCTTAAGTACAGCTTCCTGTCCTCATATTCCTCCTTAAACTTCCGGTTCTCTTCATCACAATATTCCTCGATCATGGCAGTGGCTGCCGCCTGCATGGTGACCGCCTTGCTCATCTGCAGCTTTGTATACTTATGCAAAAGCACATCCACCCCTGCGCCTAAAGTGGCGGCAAACAAGATCACCTGTTCACATTCCTGTAAATTCCGGCTTAAGTTCCGGCTTCTTGTCTTAAATACGGTAAAATCGATCCAGTCATCAGAAAGCAGCTTAAGGGGATATACCCGGCTAATGCTTTTTGGGGATGCTGCAGCCGTAAGCTCCCTGATACATTCCTCGATCAGAGCATTTACGGCTTCATCTCCTTCATTTTTCCCGTATCCCAGATATCTCCGGATCTCCCTTCGGCTGATTTCCATTGCTGTTCCTCCGTTTTCTTATTTTAAATGGGTCCGTTCCTTTTAAAAGGAGCGGACCCTGGTTAAAAGGAATCACAATATCTCAGAAAGGTTCTCCTTGATTGTTAAGGCCACATCCGGCTTATTCATGGAATAAACATGGATGGCATTCACTCCGTTGGCGATAAGGTCAATGATCTGTTCTGTGGCATAGGCGATTCCCGCCTGCTTCATAGCTGCCGGATTATCTCCGAACCTGTCAACAATGGCCTTGAAACGGGAAGGCAGATAGGTGCCTGAAAGCTGGCAGCTTCGGATGATCTGCCTTACATTGGTAACTGGCATGATTCCTGCAACCACCGGAACCGTAATTCCCTTTTCCCGGATGCGGTACAGGTAATTATATAAAATGTTATTATCAAAAAACATCTGGGTGGTGACGAAATCACATCCTGCTTCCACCTTTTGCTTTAAGTAATCCATATCAATGGTCTTACTGGCGGATTCCACATGGCCTTCCGGATAGCAGGCTGCGCCAATGCAGAAATCTCCTGCCTCCTTTATCTCCCTGATCAGCTCAGAGGCATAATGGTATTCTCTTTTAGCAGGAGCATCGGTAGGCATATCTCCCCGAAGAGCCAGCACATTTTCAATTCCAGCCGCTTTCAGCTCCCCAAGGACCTGGTGTACCTTTTCTTTGGTGGAGGATACACAGGTCAGATGAGCCAGGGCCGTCACATGATGCCGGTGATGCAGGTTAGAAGCAATATCAACGGTATACTGGCTGCTTCCCCCTCCCGCCCCATAAGTGACACTCATAAAAGCCGGTTTCAGCTTTGCGATCTCTGCCGCAGCCTGTTCCACTGACTCATACTTATCCTCTGTTTTAGGAGGAAACACTTCAAAGGATAGGGTTGGCTTTCCCTGGCCCAATATATCTTTTATTTTCATGCGCTCTGTCTCCTATCTTTCGTTTCATTCCTGCTGCCTGCGTACTTTGAGCATAAAGGGATACCCGAAGGGTATCTCCTTTTTTATTTAACACTTTACCACAAAAAACTGTTTCCCGCAACCAGCCCTGTTACGTTTCCTGGCTTTCCATTACCTGAGGATTACTGTAAGAAACATAAATCCTGACCCCATCCTTGGTAAGATAAAGATTGATATCAAACAGCCCTTCTGTAATGAATGCTCCATCTTCCTGCCATTCCCCTGTCCCGGCCTGCTCCATAATAGCCGGAATGCTGCTTTCCTCCTGAGGAATTCCTGCCCCTGTTTCCACAAGCCTTAAGAACTCTTCTAAAAACACAAGGGATTTTTCCCGGTCTTTCAGGGAAGAGATATAATCATGAAGTTCTCCGGTAGCAGTGTCATAATTGACATCCACATACTGGTATACGTAATTTTCATCGCCTGTATCCAGCTGGCTGGTTACTTCATCCTCAAAAGAGAAGCTTTCTACGGTCTCATAATAGGATATAGGGCCGTCCTCTTCTTCAAACATGTAATTGTCAGAATAAACAGCTCCCTCTTCTATCTCATAGCCATAGTTTGTTTCATTAAAAAACTGTTCCATAGAAGCCGCGACCTGCCTTCCGTCAACCGGAAAATGGACATAGCCGTTACAAGGCTCTCCGGAAGCCTTTACTTCCTCTTCTTCAAGCTCAGTGAAACCGGAATCATCGTATGGGACCGCAGTCTCATAATTACTGTAATTGCTCTTTTCTTCCACTAACCGGGCCAGGCTTCCAATGGTCCTTGGTATGCCATTTAAAACAACCATCAGTGTAATGAACCCCGCCAGGGGTGCCAGGGGATTCCTCCTCCTTTTTGCCTGGCCTGGCTGGGAAGGCATGGAAGGATTATGGCCCGCGGCTGGCGGGGCGGTTTTTCTCCCCTCCTGACCCATGGGGGCTGCCGGTCTCTGAGGTACATTCATCTGTCTGGCCGGGCCCCGCGCGTTCCCTTTTTGCTGATTTCCCGGTACATTCCCGTTCTGTTGGTTTCCCGGTACATTCCCGCTCTGCTGGTTTCCCGGTCCAGCCGGTTTGGGAACATTACGGCTGTTTTCATAAGACGGGCGTCTCTCATTCAAATAATAATCTGAGTTCCACAAAAGGGGCTGGCGGATCACCTTCCTGCACCGTGGACAGTAATTCATCTCATTCACCGGAAGATCACAAACCGGACAAATCTTTTTCATCATCCCAAATTCCTCCTTTTATCCCAGTACCAGATGAGCCACTGCAATCTCGTCATCCTCTCTGAATCCCTGGGCACAAACCTGTATATCATAAACATATTTCTCCTGAAGGCCGGTAATGAAAGCAATTTCAGTAATGTTTTTTCCTTCCTGCGCAAGTGCCAGCACCTGATGAACATCTGCGATTGTCTTTTTTAACAATTCATCGGATTGACCGGAAGGCTTGAGGCCGGATGCCTGACTGTCTGATTCTGTAATAAAGTCTTCCAAAGACAAGTTTCTTTCATTTTCCCCGCTGTTATAATAATCCTCCGATATCTCCCAATCCAGTTCTTTCTCTGACATTCTGCCACTCCTTTCCTCTTTCCTGCCCATGCTCTCTGGGCAGGGCCCACCCCGCTTTACCGGGTGTAAAGGTATACCGTATAGTGTTTCAAAAATAGGCAGGTTCATCGGAACCTGCCTGATTATGTAATCTGATAAGTTTTATCTTTTATTTCTTAAAAAATCCGGAATATTGATCTGAACTTCCTTATTCACAGTTGGACGATAAGGCTGTCCGCCTCCCTGGGAAGCCCCCTGACCATTATTCTGTCCCGCATAATTTGGCTTCGTATAGTTTCCTGCTCCGTAGTTCTGGTTATTATAGCCGCTGTTATTATTTGGATAATTCTGATTGTTGTAAGCTGGATTGGAATAGTTTGCATTCCCGTAATTAGGATTATAATTCTGGTTATATCCAGGAGTTGCTGCAGTTGCGGCTGCCTCCTGATTCACGGCCTGGGTCTGAGGTGCTGCTTTGGGCTGTTTAAAGTTAGGATTGGAAAAATTCGTCATAACCTTGGATACCGGAGTCTCAGACTGCATGTCCAGACCGGTGGCGATCACGGTAATGCTGGCTTCATCATGAGCATTCTCATCATACATTGCACCAAAGATGATATTGGCTTCATCTCCTGCCATCTCCTGAACGTAGCTGGCCGCTTCATTGGCCTCAACCAGGCTGATATCACCGGAGATGTTAATGATGACGTGAGTAGCACCCTCAATGGTAGTCTCAAGCAATGGACTGGAAACCGCCTGCTTCACAGCCTCCAAAGCCTTCTCATCACCCTTTGCCTTGCCGATACCGATATGGGCGATGCCCTTATCCGTCATAACTGTCTGAACATCGGCAAAATCCAGATTAATAAGTCCAGGAACATTAATCAGATCTGTAATTCCCTGTACGGCCTGCTGAAGGACTTCATCTGCCTTCTTTAAGGCATCCGGCATGGTAGTACGTCTGTCCACGATTTCCAGAAGACGGTCATTCGGGATTACGATTAATGTATCTACGCTTTCTTTTAAACGCTCAATGCCTGCAACGGCATTGCTCATACGGGTTCTTGCTTCAAAGCGGAAAGGCTTTGTTACAACACCCACAGTGAGAATTCCCATATCTTTTGCGATCTTAGCTACAACAGGAGCAGCTCCGGTACCGGTACCGCCTCCCATTCCGCAGGTAACGAATACCATATCCGCACCCTTCATGGTCTGAGCAAGCTCGTCCGCATTCTCTTCTGCCGCTTTTTCACCGATCTCTGGCTTGGCACCTGCACCAAGACCTTTTGTCAGCTTCTCTCCGATCTGCATGGCTGTAGGAGCCTTACAAAACTGCAGGGCCTGCTTGTCTGTGTTGATTCCCAGAAATTCCACACCAGCTATATTCTCATCAATCATGCGGTTAACCGCATTATTTCCGGCACCGCCTACACCGATTACCAGAATTCTTGCGGCATTATCCGCCTCATTTATCTTAATCTCTAACAAGATTATATCCTCCTTTAACCATAAACAGCTTACTCTATAAACCTAATTAATATAATATTTGATTTCGCCGAAAATATCAACCACTTTTTAAACAAAATTCCAAGCAAATTATGTAAATTCATTAATCTTTCACAAATCGATAGGATGTGACTGTTTCCGCCTCATCATAAGTATCCAGATAAAGGGTTCCAGATAAACCTCCCAAAACAGGAAGCTGGTCCTTCAATTCAGAGATTTTTTCATTCATCTGGTTATTGCTTCCAAGGAAAACCCGGATATCTCCCATTACGAGAGTGGCATCTCCCCGGGAATCATACCGGATCTCGTCAACAATAATTTCTTTTGTTGACAAAACGTCGGTCAGGTTCAGTATTTCACTAAAAATCTTTTCCTTTTCCACCGGCAGGGGCTGGTGCAGGGCTATATGCCCGAACCGCAGACCCGTAATCCACGGAACTCCGTCAAGCTTTCCGCTGGAGCTCTCCACAATAATTCCGTCCTTGTCAAAATACATATAGCTGCCCATATAGGAAACATACCCTACCACGGATTTCTCATAGACGATCACCTCAACTTTCACCGGACTCTGGAATACGATTTTATAATCTTCCACAAAGGGAATCTGTTCATGCTTCTTAAAACGATCCTTGTAGAGACAAAAAACCGCATTCCGGTCCCATCCGTCCTTGAATAAAATATTAACGATTTGTTCCGATGTGTATTTTTTATTACCGGACACCGTAATATCCCTGATCTGCAGCGACAAAAAAATGACAATTCCAAGAAAAATCACGGCGGCTGCGATTCCAAATTTAATTTTTCTTCTGCTTTTTTTTAAATCTTTCATTCCATCCCTCTGATCGCTGCGCCTAGACTGCTCAAGTCACGGCAAATGTCTTCATATCCCCGTTCAATATGATGGCACTCATGAATCTCAGTCAAACCCTCACATGCAAGCCCCGCAACCACCAGGGCCGCGCCTCCCCGCAAGTCCGTAGCCGTAACCCGGTTTCCCTTCAGAGGATAAAGCCCATGTATGTCGGCCCGCTTTCCTTCTATTATAATATCAGCACCAAGCTTATGCAACTCCTTTGCAGTCCCAAACCGGCCCTCAAAGATAGTTTCTTTTATCCTGCCGGCACCTTTTGACGATGCCATGACTGCCATTAACTGGGATTGGAGGTCCGTAGGAAATCCCGGATAGGGTTCTGTCATAACATCCACGCAGTCGGGACGGCCGATCATGGATACCTCAACCATGTTATCATACCGTTTCAGCGACCCGCCCATTTTTTCGGCAAGAGAGAAGGCAGATGTCAAATGACCGGGCTGGATCCCCTGTATTACAATATTTCCCTCTGCTGCCATGACCGCCATTAAATAAGTTCCTGCAACAATCCGGTCTCCTGCCACAGTAAATTCCGAATCACAAAGCTCTCTTACGCCTGTGACTGCCAGCCTGGAAGTACCGGTTCCATGTATTTTAGCCCCCATGTTGTTTAAAAATTCACACAGAGTGATGATCTCCGGCTCCTTTGCCGCCCCATGGATGACGGTCACCCCATGGGCGTACACAGCCGCCATCAGAGCATTTTCCGTAGCTCCCACGCTTGGGAAGGGAAAATAAATATGGTTGCCCATCAACCGATTTGCGGACGCCAGGAGCTTATCGCCCTCCTCCTCGATGCTTGCACCAAGTTTCCGAAAGGCAGATAAGTGTAAGTCAATGGGGCGCTCTCCTATGGAACACCCGCCAGGAAAGCTGGTGACCGCATTGCCGGTTCTTCCAAGCAACGGACCAGAGAGCATGATAGAGGAACGCATGCTTTTTATATACTCCTCCGGTATTTCCGCTTGTGTCAAATCCCTCGCATCAATTGTCAAAGAATGGCCGTCAAAGCTGCATATACAACCAATATGCTCAAGTATCCCCAGCATACAGAACACATCCTGTATCCTGGGGACATTATGAATCACTGTTGTACCTTTATGGAGAACCGCTGCTGCCATCATGGGCAGAACAGCATTTTTGGAACCCTGAATTTTTATCTCACCTTTTAAGGATCGTAACCCCTGGACCTGTATGACTGACAATCCGGTACCTCCCATGGCTTCTTATATACTATCCTATGTTAAAAGTGAGAGAATGTTTTCACATCCCATTATTTTTCCAGCTTTATCTGGTTAGAAACACTTAAGACTATGCCCATCTCCATCATCAGGAAAAGAACGGAGGTACCTCCATAGCTGATAAACGGAAGGGTAATACCGGTATTTGGTATGGTATTGGTTACAACCGCAATATTTAAGATAACCTGTATGGCAATATGTCCCATGACGCCTACAACCAGCAAAGCTCCAAACAGATCCGGCGCATTATCCGCAATGAGCATGAAACGGTAAATCATGAAGAGGAATATCAGGATCACGGAAACCGCTCCAAAAAGGCCAAGCTCTTCACAGATAATGGAAAAAATCATGTCGTTCTGTGCCTCCGGCACAAACCCCATCTTTTGTATGCTCTCTCCCAGGCCCCTGCCCACCAGGCCGCCGGAGCCTATGGCATAAAGTCCCTGAAGCACCTGATAGCCTCCGGTGGAGGGATAAGCCTCCGGCTCCAGCCATACCAGGATACGGCCCAGCTGGTAATCATGAAGGATATTAAGCTTTTCCAGCACAGTAGCCATTGGCCCGGCAAAAACAAGCAGGCCTATGCATGCAAAACCGCAGGCAAAAAACGGCCATTTCTTTTTGCATGCCACAAACAGCATGACAAAAGCGATTCCCACGATAATGATTCCGGAACTTAGGTTATTTGCCGCTACAATTCCCGCTATGGGAAGAGTCGTCACAATCACCAGAATTACGCCGTTTCTCGTGTTAATATTCCTTCCCATCTGGACGATTAAAACCGCCAGCATGACAATAAGGGCAATTTTAACAAATTCCGTAGGCTGGAAAGAAAGACTTCCCACTCCCAGCCATCTTCTCTTCCCGTTTACCTTACGCCCAAACAGGGATACGGCAATCATAAGAACATAAGAAAGAGCGTAAGCAAATACAGCGAACCTGGCGTACCAATGGTAATCCAGTTTGGATATCACAATCATGATAACAAAGCCTGCCAGGGCTATCTTGGCCTGCCTCATCATGAAAAAAGCGGCGTCATCGAATTTAAGCTGGGCTGCGTAAGAGCTGGCGCTGTAAATCATGACCAAACCAAAAACAGACAGAAATATTACAGTAAACAAAAGACTGTAATCATAAAAACGGCGCGGTTTATTTTTTTTCCTCACTGGCCTTTTTTCTGCCATATCATTCCTCCTCGCCAACTGCTATTTCATTCATATCATCCGCCATGCCACTCATAATTTGAGGGAAAAGCGCTGCCAAATCATTCATGACGGGCATTCGCCCTATAGAATCATACATATAATTTTTGCTTTGTGAGCAAGCTCCCACGGATAAATTTCACGTATGTTTCTGCATGGCTCATTGCTTTTACAAGCCTCGGACACACTCCTTAAAGATTTCGCCGCGCTCTTCATAGCACTTAAACATCCCCCAGCTGGCACAGGCCGGTGACAGGAGTACATGATCACCTCTGTTGGCGTAAGAAGCGCAGACCTTTACCGCCTCCTGCATATCCTCCGCATACATCACATTGGTAAAACCATGTCTGGCCGCACACTCGGCGATCTTTTCCCTGGTCTGCCCCAGAAGCACCATATACTTCACCTTGCCGTCAAAGGACTCGATCCACTCATCATACTGGGAGCTCTTATCGTAGCCCCCTGCAATGAGCAGCGTAGGCCCTGGCATGGCTTTTATTGCCTGGATCGCCGCATCGGGATTGGTTCCCTTGGAATCATTATAATATTTCACTCCGGCCTTTTCCGCAACAAATTCAATGCGATGCTCCACTGCCTTGAATTCCCGGATTGCCTGGCTGATGATCTCCATGGGTACTCCCATTTCAGCAGATATGGCGGCTGCAGCCATGATGTTCTCATGGTTATGGCGGCCCAGGAGCTGTATTTCATGAATGTTTGCGATCTCTGTCCTCTCGCCCTCATGGTTTCGGATAATCCTGTCCCCATCCATGCAGTAGCCCTCTTCTAATATCTGGCGGCTGCTGAAATAGATTACCTTGGGTTTGATTGTTTTTCCAAACTCACGCAAAACAGGATCGTCATAATTTAATATACAAAAATCCCGGGGACTCTGATTTGATGTAATGCTTTCTTTTACTTTTATGTAACATTCCATGGTTTTATGACGGTCTAAGTGGTCCGGCGTTATGTTAAGAATCGCGCTCACATCCGGCCGGAAGTCTGTGATCGTCTCCAGCTGAAAGCTGCTGACCTCTGCAACCGTTACCGAATTATCCGCTGTCTTTCGTGCTTCCTCTGTATATGGAACTCCAATGTTGCCTACCACAAATACATGTTCATAGAATGCCTTCATGATTTCCCCTGTAAGGGCTGTAGTGGTTGTCTTACCATTGGTTCCCGTGATTGCTGCCAGCTTTCCTCTGGCATGGTGGTAAGCCAGCTGAATCTCACTCCAGATCGGGATATCCGCTTCCTTAAGGACAGCCACAAAGGGGGCATCTAAGGAAATGCCAGGGCTTATGATGCATAAGCTTACGCCTGAAAGGTCCTCCTTTTTAAGTTCCCCCAATAAAACTGAAATCCTTCCTTCATCAAACTGATGGAGCAGCTCATCCTTTTTAAGGGCAGCATTGCTGTCATAAAGAATTACTTCATCGCCTGTTTTAAGAATCAGCCTGGAAGCGGCGATGCCGCTTTTTCCGCTGCCGGCAACTAATATTTTCTGATTCATATGGTTTCTCTCCTATAATCCAAGGTATGCAAGCATGCAAAGAACTGCAGTCACGATTGCAAACACAGCTACTACCCGTGTTTCCGACCAGCCGCTAAGCTCAAAGTGGTGGTGGATGGGGGCCATCTTAAAAAACCTCTTTCCGCCTGTTCTCTTAAAGTAAGTCACCTGAATGATGACGGATAATACTTCCATCATATAAATAAAACCAATAATGGCAAGGAAGATCGGTATCTGCATCATAAAGGCGCTGGAAGCAACGAATCCACCAAGTCCAAGGGAACCGGTGTCCCCCATGAATACTTTGGCAGGATAAACGTTAAACAGCAGAAATCCCAAAAGACTTCCCACAACCGCACCGGTAATAGGACTGATACCGGTATTTTCCCCGATAGAAACCACAGTCAGGAAGGTCGCCACCAGAATGGTCACGCTGGTGCAAAGTCCATCAAGGCCATCGGTAAAATTCACACCATTATCAGTCCCTATTACCAGAAAGAATACCGCCGGTACAAAGAGTATTCCCAATTTCAGATACAGCCCTTTTTCAAAACCTCCGGTAAAGGGAATCAGCATTCCCGTTCCCACGTCCTTTGAATGAAGCAGATAATAGGCAAAGATGCCTGTAATGATTAACTGCCCTGCCATCTTTTGAACAGGCGTAAGCCCCTCTGACCGCTTCATCACGATCTTAATGTAATCATCAAGGAACCCAACAATACCAAATCCAACTGTCACAAAAAGCACAGGAATGATCTTCGGATATTCCCTCACATAGAACAGCGACGTAATGATAATGCTGGTCAATATGATAAGCCCTCCCATAGTGGGAGTACCCTGCTTTTTCAAATGGCTTTCAGGCCCTTCTTTGCGGACCTCCTGACCAAATTTTAACCTGTGAAGAAATGGTATTACAATGGGACACAGCATGGCGCTGATGGCAAATGCTATGATGATTGCCAGAATCGTTTCGTTAATCATGTCACACCTCAATATTTTATGTATTTGTATTTCAAAAGTACACAGTAAGTAGTATACGTCTTTTTGCCTGAATAATCAACCATAGATTCGAAACGCAGAAGCAGTTTTTTCCTCGGTTGGCTCTATTCCCAGGTATGGAAGAATATTCTTAAAAATGTCGGCAATCACCGGTGCTGCGATGGTTCCGCCGTAATAAATCCCCTGAGGTTCATCTATGGTAATGAGGGCAATCACCTGAGGATTATCCGCCGGTGCAAAGCCTATAAAGGATGAAATGTACTTTTTCAGGCTTCTTGGAAGTTTTTCGGAGGTCGCTGTTTTTCCTCCCACCCGATAGCCGTCGACCTGGGCCTTTTTTCCGCTTCCCTCTGCCACGACCTGTTCCAGGATGTAGCGCATGGTTTCGCTGGTTTCCGCAGACAGGATCCCTTCTTTTACCGGATAGGTAAAGTTATGGACCGAAGCTCCATCGGTGCTTACTGACTTCACTCCAAAATGGGGTGTGACACGGTTTCCGCCGTTTATTATGGCAGAAGCGGTTGTGATCAGCTGCATGGGAGTGATCTGAAAGGACTGGCCAAAAGAAACGGTTGCCAGCTCCACAAGCCCCATATCATCTTTTTTATGCATGATAGTGGATGCTTCACCTGGAAGGTCGATCCCGGTTTTTCCCTTTAAGCCAAACTGCTCAAAATATTTATAATAATTATCCACGCCAAGACGCTGTCCTACGTCAATCAAAACAGGGTTGCAGGAATTCATCATGCCCTGGAGAAAGGTTTCCGAGCCATGGCCTCCCACTTTGTGACACCTGATTTTACGGTCCTCTACGACCCGGAAGCCCGGACATGAAAAATGATCTTCAAGCTTCACCACTCCGGATTCCAGCCCTGCGGCCGCGGTAACAATTTTAAAGGTGGAGCCTGGTTCATAGGTGTCGTTAATACAGGGATTTCTCCACATCTTGTTTAGCATATCCTGCTTTTCTTTGTCAGATGCCGGGACTCCGGCGTCTGCACTTAGTGTAAACGGATCATTTAAATTAAATTCAGGCGCATTGACCATTGCCATAATCTCCCCATTTTGAGGATTCATAACAATAATCGACACTCTTTTTGCGCCTTTTTTCTCCAGAACCTGATAAGCGGCCTGCTCGCAATACCGCTGGATATTGACATCCAGGCTGATATATAAATCCTGCCCTGCCACTGGCTCGATCCTGTCTTCTGCCGCATTTTCAATTTCAATCCCGGCTGCGTCGGACATGGTCAGGATTTTTCCGTTAAGGCCCTTTAAATATTGTTCGTATTTTACCTCCAGGCCAATGATTCCCTGATTATCTCCGCCCGTAAAACCAAGAACCGTGGAAGCAAGGGTGTCATAGGGATAATAACGCTTGTAATCCTCATCCACCTTTACACCTTCCAGATGGTAGGACCGGATCAAATCTCCCATAGCCTTGTCTACATTGGTCTTAATAATTTCCCTTGAACTGTACTTTTCTACCTTTTTCCGAACTTCCTCCTCCGGAATACCCAGCTCCTTGGAAAGGACTGCCACAACCTCATCCGCTTTTCTGATCTGGTTATGTATGACCGATATGGTGCAAACCGTCCGGTTGGTGGCAATGACGGTTCCATTGGCATCAACGATATTTCCCCTGGCAGCTTTTATGGTCCTTTCCCGTTCATGAAGGTCCAATGCCATGGCACTGTAATGTTCAGAACGAAAGATCATTAGAAAAATAAGCCGCCCCATAAGTCCTGTCATGGCAAAAAATAACAGGAAAAACAGGATGGCTATTTTTTCTCTGTGATGTGTCTTATTTGAACTCATGCACTGCTCCATCACCATTATTTCTACAGTATATGAATTTCAGGACTTTTTATGAGTTCTTTAAAAAAAGTTCCTTATTGGGCCGTGGTTTCTTCGGTGGGAAGTGCGGCCGGCAGATTGGAGCCCTCATCCCCTTCTTCCCTGTTGACGTACTCTTCAGAAGGGTTCAAATACTCATCGGGAATCGGCTTTCCATCCTCCATGGTAGGGGCCTGCCCTGTGGTTTCCTCTGTGCCTGTTTCTTCTGAACCGGCTTCTCCCTGGGAAGAGCTTTCTGTTTCACTTGTTATGCCTTCCTGCTCAGGAAGCTTTGCCGCCTCCTCCGGCGATGGTGAGTCCCCTGCATCGGCATCCGGAAACACATTTATATAAGGAAGAATCTCATTCATAATCTTCTGGAAAATCTGGCTGGCATAGGTACTGTGAGGCTGATCCTCCACATGAGGCTCATCAACCACAACGTAAACTAAAACCTGAGGATTGTCCGCTGGAGCATAGCCGCAGAAGGATACCACGTAATTGGTCTTATCACGGGGGATCTTCTCCGCAGTACCGGTTTTACCGGCAACTTTATATCCCGCCACCTTTGCTGCCCCACCTGTTCCGCCCTGTGCATTAACGGTCTTAAACAAGGCTTCATTGATGAATTTGGTGGTTGATTCCGATACCGTTTCCCTGACAAGGACCGGCTCTGCCTTTTTAATGACAGAACCCTGCTCGTTAAGAATCTGCTTCACTACATGAGGCTCATAATAGGAGCCTCCGTTGATTACAGAGCAATAGGCGGCAGCCATCTGGATCATGGTGGTGCTGAAGTTTTGTCCAAAGGAGTTGGTCGCAAGATCCGTAGGTCCAGCCGTATCCTGGGTGTAGACAAGAGTCTTGTTATCTGCTTCACCAGGCAGATCGATCCCGGTTTTGGAACCGAAGCCGAAAATCTGCTGATACTTATAAAACTTTTCTTTTCCCATCTGCTGGGCAATCCGCATCATGACCACGTTGCAGGATTTCATCAGGCCTTCCTCAACCGTGATAAGGCCATGTCCATACCTGCTGACGCAGTTGATCTTATGTCCTCCCACCTCAAGGAACTTATTGCACTCATAGGTTTCATTTCCGGTAATGGCCCCTTCTTCCATGGCGGCAGATATGGTAAAGATTTTTTCTGTTGACCCCGGCTCAAAGCCATCGCTTATGCAGAAATTACGCCAGGTCTGGTTCCATGCCACCTGGGTACCCAGGGACATGATCTCTTCGTTTGTATAGTGCTCTGAAACGTTTGCTTCCGTTAGAGGCTGGGCATTCTTATTCTTTCTCTTGTAATCGTCCATGGCTTCCTTGATCCCAAGCTGGCGCAGCACATCATCGGTGTACTCAGACCTTAAGGTTCTTGGATTGTTTAAATCAAATGCCTTGTCATTTGCCATGGCCAGGACCTCGCCGTTATTGGGATCCATAACGATTACGCCTACCCGTTTGCTTCCAGTAGTCTGTTCCCACTCATTAATATATTTTTCAACGATTTTCTGTATGTTGACATCTATGGTGGAAACCACGGTATTGCCGTTAGAAGCCGGCTTTATGACTCTTTCTAAATTGGAGTCGTCATTTAAGTATCCGTATTCCCTTCCGTTGATTCCCATAAGGGTCGTATTATAAAACTGCTCGATCCCTCCTGTCCCGTCCATGCCGTCACCGTTGGCAAAGCCAATAACGTTGCAGCCCATGGAATTATAGGGATACACCCTTTTATACTCATCCTCAAACCAGATTCCCTTAATGGACTTCCCGCTTTTTTTCAGTGCATCCGATTGCTCTGCCTTGTACTTTTCATATTTTTGTTTATCGTCATAAGCCAGCTGCTTTGCATAGCGCACATACTGCTTATCTTTCTTTTCCTGTATCAGATTCATGATTTCCGTCCGGTCATAGCCAAAGCATTCCGCCAGGGCCGTTACGGTCGGTTCCAGATAGGAATCCTGATCCGACATGATCTGCTTGGGATCCAGGATCAAGTTATACACCTTTTCACTGGTAGCCAGATAGGTTCCGTTACGATCCATGATGTCTCCGCGCTTAAAAGGAATGGTGCGGCTGTCATATTCCTGCTGGGACAGCACAATCTGGTTGTAATCTTCCTTTTTGTTTGTCATCAGATTATAAAGCGTCATAACTAATGCAAACAAAGCCAGCGTAATTACCAGAACAGTAATCGCCAGCTTTTCCTGCATATAACGGGGAAACACCTTACTCTTTTTACTCCTGTTTTTTTTAGTGCTTCGGGATATCCTCATTCTGTCTTACATACTCACTTTCCGTCTTATCATAGTGAAGGATCTGGTCCTTATTCGCATAGACCATACCAAGTTCCTCAGTAGCCACTTTATACACATGATCCAAATCGACGGAAGTATTGATGTTCATTTCCAATGCATCATTTTCAGTTTTCAAATGTTCCAGTTCTGCTTCTAAAAGCTCAACGCCATGAATACTGGCGGTAATAGAGGACTGCAAATGCAGATAATTCACACACAGGCAAAGGGTGCAGACTGCGGCAATGGTCAGCATGATCACATAAGGCAGATCCATCTGCAAGGCTTTTTCACGGTTTCTTCTGACTTGATGGTTTACTGATGGACGACGTTTTTCTTCTGGTGTACGGACCGGCACTGGTGCCGACATGGCTTTACGGACAGTATTACCCTGTACGTAAGTGGAGCTCCCATAGGAACGCACATTCTTTCTTGCAGCCACTCTCTCTTCCTCCCTTTTTAAATTCGTTCAAATACCCGAAGTTTTGAACTCTTTGAACGTTTATTTTTTTCAATCTCTTCTTCCGATGGTACAATGGGTTTTCTTGTAATCACTTTACCCTTGCTCTTTTTTCCGCAGACGCAGACCGGAAAATCCGAGGGACAAGTGCATGGATTCTCATTGGTCTTAAATCTTGTTTTCACGATCCTGTCTTCCAGGGAATGAAAGGTGATAATGGACAGCCGTCCTCCCGGATTTAACAGATCGATCATGGTATCAAGGGACTTCATTAAAACTTCCAGTTCCTTATTCAGTTCGATCCGTATAGCCTGAAATGTCCGTTTGGAAGGATGTCCCCCCACAGCCCTCACCTTTGCAGGGATCGCTCCTTTAATGATCTCCGTAAGCTCCCCTGTTGTCTCAATAGGCTTTATCTGCCTTTCCCTTACAATGTGCTTTGCAATATTCTTGGCAAACTTATCTTCTCCGTAATCTCTTATGATCCGGTATAAGTCAAATTCACTGTAGGTATTGATGATATCGGCTGCCGTCTGTTCGTTCCTCTGATCCATACGCATGTCCAAAGGCGCGTCATCTTCCCTGTAGGTAAATCCTCTTTCCGGCATGTCAAGCTGGTAAGAGGATACCCCCAGGTCCAGGTAAATTCCGTCCACTCTTTCGATTCCTAAATCCTTTAATACTGTCTGTATATTTTCGTAATTGCTTCTTACGACCGTCACCTTATCTTCATAAGCCTTCAGCCGTTCTGTAGCTGCATGAATCGCAGCCTCATCCTGATCAATTCCGATTAATCTTCCGTAAGTTCCAAGGCGCTTGCACACTTCCAAAGCGTGTCCGCCTCCTCCCAGCGTTCCATCTACATAGATTCCGTCTGGTTTAACATTCAGGCTGTCAATGGTCTCATAAAGCAGCACTGACTTGTGTTCAAACATCATATACCAAGTCCTTCCATAGCTTCCGCGATTTCTTCCATATCTTCATAGGTATTGGCTGCCATCCATGCATCCTTGCTCCAGATTTCGATCCGGCTTCCCACTCCTACAAGAACCGCGTCCTTTTCAATCCCCGCATGTTCCCTTAATACTGCCGGCAGCAGGATCCTTCCCTGCTTATCCACTTCACAGGAGCTGGCTCCGGCCAGAAAGAATCTGGAAAACTTTCTGGCATTGGTGTTGGTCAGCGGCAGGCTTTTCAATTTATTTTCAAGGGCAGTCCATTCTTCATTATCATACACAAATAAACAGCCATCCAGACCCTTCGTCACAACGAATTCTTCTCCAAGCTGCTCTCTGAACTTCGACGGGACAATGAGACGCCCCTTTGCATCGACTGTATGATTGTATTCACCCATGAACATACCAATCACCTGCTTGTACAGCGGTATGGTTTTGGACCACTATCCCACCATTTTCTACCACTTTACACCACTTTCCTCCACTTATGGTTTAATTCTAGTACATTTACAGTGAAATAGCAAGAACAATTTCGAAGAATTTTTAATTTGATTTGGCTTTCATGTAACTGTGGACGGCTGTTTTTTCAGGATTTCCATATAATGGAAAAAAAGCATCCTCTGAGGCAGTGAGCGGTAACACACTGATCAGGGGATGCCTGTTTTTTCACTATTAATTTTCTTTGCTGTATGCAACTCCCAGCTTAGCCGGTACATTAAAGTTCCTTCTTGAAACAGTCAGTATAATGGTCAGCAGATAGGGCATGGCAATGAATAATTCATTGGGGAAGTAGCTTCCTCCCCCCATTGACTGCATATAAATGGCGATGGCCTCCGTAAGTCCGAACACCACGGTTCCTGCAACCGCTCCTTTGGGATTCCAGTTGCCCAAAAAGCATATGGCAAATGCGATCCAGCCGCGGCCGCCAATGATATTTGTGGTGAACATTCCCAAATATCCTACGGAGTAAAATGCGCCTGCAATTCCTCCCATAACTCCTGCCAGCAGGACGGTAAAGAACCGTACCGCATTTACATTGATGCCGGCCACATCCACTGCCTCCGGATTTTCCCCGGTAGAACGGATGGTCAAGCCAAAAGAAGTCTTAAACAAAAGGAAGTAAGCTGCCGGGATGAGCAGATATACCACATAAGTCAATATATTCTGCTGGAAAAACACCGGGCCCATAACAGGGATTTTACTGAGAAGGGGAATGGCGATCTCAGGCAATGGGCTGATTTTAAGGGGCGCGGTGGGGACGCCGAACAATACTCTCTGTAAGTAGGTACAAATTCCGGCTGCCAGCACATTAATGGCCGTACCTGTTACAACCTGGTGCTGCTTTAGATAAATACAAACCACGCCATATACAGCTGCCGCAACAAGTCCTGAAAGGATAGCGGCAAGAATTCCGATGAATGCACTGCCAGTCAGATAGGTTCCCACAAATCCACCCCAGGCTCCCATAAGGAAGATCCCTTCGATGGCGGTAACCATCATGCCTGAACGCTCCGCTATGACTTCCGCAATGGAACCAAACAACAGGGGCGTACTCATCATCAGTGCACGTTTTAATAAGCTTATGATCATAACCTGTTTCACGCTCCTTTCTGCAGTCTGCGCTTTTCTCTCCTGTTTTCCAGATAATGCCGGAAGAAATAGGATATGATAACAAACAGCATGACGAATCCCTGCATCAGATCAACAATGCTTGCAGGAACATTGACTCCCGGCATACGCCCCATTAAATTTCCCATGACTCCCAGGGCGCCGAACAGAATGGAGGCAAAAATAATTCCAATGGGATTGGCATTTGCAAGTATTGCGATACCCAGACCGGCGGAGCCGACCCCGCTGTTAAAGTCCTGGATCAACATATGCTGAACGCCGTTTACTTCCGTAAATCCGGCAGCTCCTGCCAGAGCGCCGCTGATAAAAAATGCAGTCACAAAGATTTTGTTTGAAGCAATTCCTGACATCCTGGCTGCAGAAGCATTGCTTCCCACTGCCCGGATCCTGTATCCCAGGGGTGTTTTATAAAGCAGAATCCAGATACCAATGGCAGCCAGAACCGCCAGCACAAATCCGATATGCAGCCTGGTCCCTTTTACGATAACGGGAAGCCATGCCTCCCTTGTTAAAGCGTCTGTTTGTGGATACTCCCCCTTGGATTCTTTTAAAAATGTGCGCAGCAGATAATTCATGACAGCCAGAGCAACGTAGGTAGACATCATGCTGACCAGGAATTCATTGGCTTTATAGCGCGCCTTTAAAAATCCGATCAAAGCCCCCATAATCCCTCCTGAAAGTGCCGCTGTCAGGCACACAAGGATCAAAAGGACCGCTGTTGGTACCTTTCCGTCAAGCCGCAGGGACAGGGCAATGGCTGCAATGGAGCCCATATAAAACTGTCCCTGGGCGCCGATATTAAACAGATTCGCCTTAAACGTAAACGCAAAGGCAAGTGCGGTGAATATAAGGGGGGTTGCCTTTAAAAACACTTCCCCCATGGTATATTTGTCCGTAAACATGGTATGGATGGAATATACAAATACTTCGACCGGGTTGATATGCAGCAGCAAAAGCATGAGGCCGCTTAAGAGCAGGCCGGCAATGATGGCAGCAGCATTTGTCACAATCATGTCCCTGATTTTTGTATTCATGCTTTACGCCTCCTTCTCCTCTTTGTAGCCGGTCATTAAAAGACCGATTCGTTCTGTATTAAGCTGGTCATGGTCATAGATTCCCATAAATGAGCCCTTGTAAATAACGGCAATCCTGTCGCAAAGCTGGAAAATCTCCGACAATTCCGTGGATACCAGAAGAATTCCCTTTCCATTCTTCCTCTCCGCCAGAATGTTGTTATGAATGTTATTGATGGCTCCCAGATCCAGTCCCCTGGTGGGCTGGTCCATGATCAGCACTTTTCCTGCGTTCCCTACTTCCCTGGCAAGGATGACCTTCTGCTGGTTTCCTCCGGATAACCCCTTGATCTGGGCATCAGGTCCCGGCGCCTTGATATCAAATTCATCGATGGCTTTTTGTGTGTCATTTTGAAGTTTCTTCTTATTTAAAAAGCCATGTGAAATCCATTTCTTATCAAAGCTTGTTTTTAGCATCATATTTTCAGCCAGGGTCATCTCTCCCACCATGGCATCCCGGTAACGGTCTACCGGAACGTATCCGATTCCCAGGTCAATGCGATCCCTTATAGAAGCCTGGGTAATATCCGTACCATTTAAAAGTACTTTTCCCGAGGTCACAGGCAGGGCGCCGCAGACCACCTCGCACAGCTCCTCCTGTCCGTTTCCGCTCACTCCTGCCACTCCGAAGACCTCACCTTCCATGATCTGAAACGACAGATCACTTAAAAGAGGAGGCTCTCCCTTACGCTGCACGGTGACGGAAGACAGCTCCAGACAGACCTTTTTTTCTTTCTGCTCTTCTGTCTGCTCCCTCTTTGGAGGCACCATTTCTTTTCCCATCATCAGCCTGGTCAGCTCCACCTCATTGGTCTCCTTTGCAGAAAGGTCTCCTGTAAGCCTTCCATTCCGCATAACAATGATCCTGTCCGCCACCTCCATGACCTCTTTCATCTTGTGGGTGATAAAAATAACAGAATTTCCCCTGGACGTATACTCTTTTACAAACTCCATCAGCGTCTCAGCCTCCTGGGGCGTCAGCACTGCTGTAGGCTCATCCATGATCAGCAGGCTTGTCTTTAAATAGAGGGCCTTAAGGATTTCCACCTTCTGCTGCACTCCCACTGCAAGCTCCTCTACCTTTGCATCCACAGGAATTTGAAATCCGTACTGGGCCGACAGTTCTTCTACATCCTTTTTACATTTTTCATAATCAATGACTCCATTCACATTACCCAGAATAATATTTTCCGTAACCGTATGGGCGGATACCAGGGAAAAATGCTGTTGGATCATGGAAATTCCCAAAGCCATGGCATCCCTCGGGGAGGTGATCCTCTGTTCCTTTCCATCCATAAGGATCTGCCCCTCATCTGCCCGGTAAAGGCCATAGAGGATCTTCATAACCGTGCTTTTTCCTGCTCCGTTTTCTCCCAATAGTGCCAGTACCTCTCCCCTGTTTACAGAAAAAGAAATATCCTTGTTTGCCACGACTCTGGCAAAATATTTTGATACATTCTTTAATTCGAAAAATGGTGTATTCACGAAGCTCCTCCTCTTCATACTAAGAAAAACACGCTTTGCAGGTTTTTTCTTAGTTGATGGGGCATTCGCCAAATAAATATGCAAGCATATTCGTCCGGCTCATTGCCCGCGCAAACGATGAGGGCCAAGCAGTTCAAACAATCTTGTTTTTCTCCTGCATCAGCCCTCCGGTTATGTCTTACTTCTCAAACATTGCCTGTAAATCTACCTTGCCATCCTTGAAATCCTTGATTCCCTGGTCTACCGCATCCTTTACTTCCTGGGAAATATTATCGGTATATACCGGTACAAAAATATCTTCATTAATACCTGCTTCATGAACCATATTTCCGGAAAGCTTGCCATCCATATAAAGGCCCAGAGCCCAGATATAGAAATTCTTAAAATCGAAATTTACAGAAGCTACGACGGTATTAGGATCAATGGTGGTCTGGTCACTGGAAAAGCCAATAAATTTAGCGCCTTTTGCCTTAGCTGCTTCAATGCTTCCAAGGCCTACTTCGTTGGCGTATACAAACATGGTGTCTGCTCCGTTGTCGATCATCTGCTCTGCCATCTGTTTGCCAAGGGCTACGTCGTTCCAGCTGTTGGCATAGGCTCTTGTAGCCTTTGCACCGGTAATGCCGCGGCTTTCTGCGATCTTAACAGAATTCTTTTCATATACATCCATTAAATGCTCCATCGGCTCATTGGGGAAGTCTCCGATGGTTGCGAAGTTTCCGTTCTTTGTTACATTTCCTGCGAGAATGGAAGCAATATAGCTGGCTTCATATTCCTTGGGGAAAATCGGGGCAACGTTATCTCCGTCACATTTGGAGCCGTTTACCGCACAGAACGTGGTGTTCTTATAATTGGGGGCTACTGCTGCTACTGCTTCATCAAACTGGGAACCAGCCGCCATAATAAGGTCATAGCCTCGTTCCGCATATTCACGGAAGGTTGACTCATAATCAGATGCCTGAACGTTCTCTACGTATTCCATTTTAGTGCCCAGCTTTTCATTACAGGCTGTTAAACCGGCATAGTTTGTGGCATTCCAGCTCTGGTCATTGATGGGTCCTGGAAGGATGAGGATAATTTTATAATCTGCCGCGCTTTTCCCTCCTGACTGAGCCTTTGTTTCCGCTGATCCATCTGTTTTACCGCCAGTACTGCAGCCGCTGAGTACAAGTGCTGCTGCCGTTACTGCTGCCATGAGCAATGCGCCAAATCTTTTCTTCATATTAAGTTCCTCCTTTTTTTGCATACGTCCGCGATAATGTCTGACACTTATCCGTTACTTGTATTATTCACAGATTCTTGTGAATTGTTTGTGATAATAGATTATCATTTTCTGGCTGGTATCGCAATTCTATCAGATTACTATTTATACCAAAATATTATGTTTTTTGTTATTATGACCAAATAAAATAAAGACAGGAGAGACTTTTTAGTCATTTTCCCGTCTTTTATCAAGCGGATGTTTACAATCCACCCCTGCTTAATTCGGTTAAAACTATATCAAATGGTTCTGCCGCCTGTTCCGGTACTCCAGCGGTGTGATCCCATATGCTTTTTTAAAAGCACTGCTAAAATATTTCGCCTCTTTGTAGCCTACCATTTCAGCCACATCTGCCACCTTATATTCCACATGGCTTAAGTATGATTTTGCCTTTTGCATCCGGTATTCGGTTACGTATTCCATGAGGTTTTTTCCCGTATGACGCTTAAAAAGCTCACACAGGTAATTGGGGGAGAGATGAAGCTCCCCTGCCATATCTTTTAACGTAATTCTGCCTCCATAGTGAACCTCAATATATTGGATGGCTTTTAAAACCAATAAATTTCCAACCTCATTTTCTCCCTCCTGCCGGCGGCCCTGCTCTCCTTCTCTTTCAGAAGTTTCCGGGAAAAGCTCCTGTTCTACTTCTCTTAACACAGAAAGAAGCTCTCTCGGGTCCGTGGGTTTTAACAAATACCTGGTCACTCCCAGTTCAATGGCTTTCTGGGCATAAGAAAAATTGCTGTACCCGCTTAAAATGATGATGCGGATATTTAAATTTCTTTCCCGTATCTGGCGGATCAGCTCAAGACCTGATACTTCCGGCATTTTTATATCCGTAATAATCACGTCGGCTTCCAATTCATACAGGGCCTTGAGAGCCGTCCGGACGTCTTCAAATACCCCTTTTACCTGAAAGCCTTCCTGGGCATCCAGCAGCTTAAAAAGCCCTTTTCTGATTTTAGGTTCGTCATCCACGATGATCAGCTTCATGTCTATCGCTTTCTCCTTTCTTTCCTCCGGCTTCCGTCAGAGTTACATGGCCTTTTGGGATGCGAAGGCTTACAATGGTTCCTTTTCCATAGGTGCTTTTTATGGAAATCCCATAGGATTCTCCGTAATGGAGCCGGATACGCCGGTCCACGTTCCTGACCCCGATTCCGGTATGCCCTTCCTTTTCTATAACAGGCACTTTATCTGTCAGGTGGTTAAGCTGTTCAGGGGTCATGCCGATTCCATTGTCTTCAACCGAAATAAGCATTTCATCTCCAAAGTCTTTTATGATAATGCGGATATTCCCATTCCCTTTCCTCGGCTCAATTCCATGGGTGATGGCATTTTCCACAATGGGCTGCAGGATAAGCTTTGGAACCTGCTCAGCCGCCAGGCTTTCCTCTGCTTCCACAGAATATTCCAGCCGCTCTTCCAGACGGTTCTTTTGGATTTTTAAATAACACAGCACATATCCAATTTCCTTTTCAAGGGGCACAAAAGCATTTTCATCTTCTATGCTGTAGCGCATAAGACCTGCAAGGGAAAGGATGATATCGCTGATATCATATTCCCCCCGGTCAATGAGCATCCAGTTGATGGAATCCAGGGTGTTGTAGAGAAAATGAGGATTGATCTGTGCCTGGAGCGCCTGCACCTCCGCATTCTTCTGGGCGATTTTCTCCTGATAGACCTGCCTGATCAGGGTGTTGATCTCTTCCAGCATGTAATTGAAGGATTCTGTCAGTTCACCGATTTCATCCTTTCTCTTACCCGGAACCCGGACAGTAAAATCCCCTTTCTGCACCTGTCCCATTGCCATCGAAAGACGCTTGATCGGCCTTGCCATGGTATAAACCAGAAGAACAATGACCCCCGCAATTCCAAGGGTGCTTACCACTCCCACCAGCCAAATGGCTTTGTATAAATCCCCTGCCTGGGGAAACAGCCCTTCAATGGGTATGGCGGAATAGGATCTCCATCCCGTGATCCCATTATATTGCCCGCAGACATAATATTCCTTACCGTTCCACACCAGCGTGGAGCGCCGGATCCCCCGCTCGAACCGGTCATTAATTTCTTCCTGCCACCCGTTGTTTATCTTGGGATTGCTGCAGATCACCTGTCCCTTCTGGTCTAAGATAAATAAGTACTGGTACTGAAACAACCCCTGATTTCCTAAAAGCAGATTGCTGAACATGTCCGGATCCAGCTCAATCACCATGATCCCCAGATTCTTTTCTTCATCACTGTCCCGAATGGCCCTGACCACAGTAACTGCCTGACGATCTTCCCCTGGATCAGAAAAAAGCTTTGGCATGATGCCTGTCCAGACAGCCTTATTATTCCTGCCGCCCACGGCATCATCATAGCTTTTAAATATTTCTTCCGAAATATCCTCAGAGCCGAACCCATTGGTATTGACCGTTGTATACATCACCTGGGAGGCATTGATGATGGAAATATCCATCTGTTCCCCAACCGATTTGATGAGGCTTCTGCAGTAATCATCAAGATAGGTACGGCTGACCCCTTTATCCCCATCATCCCAGCCGGGGGTGCATGCATCACGGACAAGCTGGCTGGCAACCGCATTGTCAAGGATTTCCATAATATAACGGACCTTTACATTGATATTGATATCAATGCGGTTAATGGTATCCGACATTTCCTGCTTTTTATTTTTAACGACAATGGCCCTGCTATGGGAAAAGGAGAGACTCCCTATAATAGCCCCTTCGATCATGGCTGCTATAATAAACACCAGAGTCAATTTCATTCGGAACGACAAATGCTTCATTTTCCCACCTCCGGACACATGTTACCATCTTTGTAACAGTTTTCGACAATTCCTAGATAAATATTACATCCCTATGTGAATTGTGTCAAATTGCTTTTGCCGTAATCGTGTCTCACACTTCTTTTATAGCCATATAATAGTGTTTTAATTATGATAATATCGGCAAAAAAGGACAAAAAAACACGGAAAGAGCTCCATCTCCTTCCGTGTTTATCTTAAACTTGCATAAAATGCATCACAGGCTTACGGTATCAGTAGCCTGCGGCAATATATTGTTCAATCAATTTATCCAGTTCTACACTTCTGTGATAAATAATATCTTCATCATCATGCTCAATGCTTTTATTTAATCTTTCCCTTGCTTCTTCAATATCTCGTATTAACTCTTCTTTTGACATCATCATTTCATTACTTCTCCTTTGCTCTTTTTTCGTATCTGTCTGTGTTTGCAGAAGAGCACAAGAGTAGATATCACTACCAAAATTAATGACAGTGCCTGAGACACCGGAATGCCAGTACTAAAGAATATTAGCTGGTCCGTGCGAAGTCCTTCAATCCACACTCGTCCCAAACCATAGCCAAGCAGGTAAATAAAAAGCATCTCCCCATCAAATCTCTTACGTTTTCTGTACCAAAGCATAAATGCCAGTACGCAGAGATTCCAGACTGACTCATAAAGGAAGGTAGGATGCACCTGTATATACTCCACTCCGTCTCTTACGATCAAATGGTTCAAAAGCTCCCTTGATATCATATTCTCGTTAACTAGCGCTCTTCTGATTCTCATAGCAAACAGGCTGTCGGTATATCCGCCAAACGCCTCGCAATTAAAGAAGTTTCCCCATCTTCCTATAATTTGCCCGGTTATCAATCCTAGGCATCCAGTGTCGGCCAAGGAAAAGAAGGAAAGTTTCTTCACCCTGGTATAAACAATTAGAGTTATGGCTGCCCCTATGACACCTCCATAGATGGCCAGTCCTCCTGCCCTGAGATTTAAAATTTGAAGCAGATCATCTTTATAATTGTCCCAATCAAATATTACGTAATAGATTCGGGCTCCCATAATAGAAATTATGATTGCATACAGAACAAAATCCAGATAAATATCCGGGTCCTGCTCCCTGCGTTTTGCATCCCTTGTTGCAACCCAGAGACCTGCCAATATTCCAATCCCTATGATAATCCCGTAAAATGCAATGCGGAATCCAAATATTGAGATACTGTTTTGCAAATGGTCGATTGTAATACCCAAATGAACAAAACTAATATCTGCCGTATTTGCCATTCGTCTTCTCCTTTCGATGTTTTCTTTATTTTACCCCGTGAAAACACAAAAATCAAACATATTCGCCCGACATATTCGACTATAATTCGACAAAGCTTTGATTCTTGCGTTTTTCTCTTTTATTTTTGCGGATAATATGCTATTCTATATTAGTTGCAGATAAAAATCAACCATGAATATAAACAATATTAGGAAGGTAATTGCTATGAAATTAGGTATTGTCGGATTGCCAAACGTAGGGAAAAGCACCCTGTTCAATTCTCTTACAAAGGCTGGTGCGGAATCTGCGAACTATCCTTTTTGTACCATTGATCCCAATGTAGGAGTTGTTCCCGTTCCGGATGCACGCTTAGGCCAGCTGGCCGCCCTTTATGATTCCGCAAAAATCACCCCTGCCGTAATCGAATTTGTCGATATTGCAGGACTTGTAAAAGGAGCTTCCAAGGGGGAAGGCCTGGGCAACCAGTTTCTTTCCAACATCCGTGAAGTGGATTCCATCGTACACGTTGTCCGCTGCTTTGAGGATCCCAATGTAATCCATGTGGATGGAAGCGTGGATCCGCTGCGTGATATTGAAACAATAGATTTGGAACTGATCTTTTCCGATTTGGAAATCTTAGACCGCCGTATCTCCAAGTCCACCAAGGGCGCCATGAATGATAAGTCTCTTGCAAAGGAGCTGGGAATTTTAAAGAGGATCAAAGCCCACTTAGAGGATGGAAATCTGGCAAGAAGTATGGAAATTGAGGATGAGGATGAAAGAGAATTTATTTCCACCCTTAATCTTCTCACCTTTAAACCTGTGATCTTCGCTGCCAATGTCTGCGAGGACGATTTGGCTGATGACGGAGCTTCCAATGATTATGTGGGAAAGGTACGTAAATTCGCAGAAGAAAACAACAGTGAAGTTTTTGTGATCTGTGCGCAGATCGAACAGGAAATCGCAGAACTGGAAGAAGATGAAAAAAAGATGTTCTTAGAAGATCTGGGGCTTACAGAATCCGGTCTGGAAAAACTGATCGCAGCCAGCTATCATTTACTGGGGCTCATCAGCTACTTAACTGCCGGTCCTACAGAAACAAGAGCATGGACCATTAAGGAAGGTACCAAGGCACCACAGGCTGCCGGTAAGATCCATTCCGATTTTGAGCGGGGCTTTATCCGCGCAGAGGTTGTAAATTACCAGGATCTTCTGGATTGCAAAAGCTACAATGCAGCTAAGGAAAAAGGCCTGGTTCGCCTGGAAGGCAAGGAATACGTGGTGAAGGATGGCGATGTGGTCCTGTTCCGTTTTAATGTATAGAAAGATTTAACCGAATCAAGCAGGATCGCGAAGGGGCTGACCCATTGGTCATTGCAAATATCCACTTGACTCGCGGCCATTTATTGAAAGGCCGGAACATACTGGTCAGTGCCGGAAGGCACTGGCCTTCTTTTATGTCTTTCCCCCTTATCCGTTAATCCAGGGTCATTGGTGGCTGATAAATTGTGTCAATAAGGAAATTGATCTTGTAAACCCCTTTTCTTATGCTATAATATGACGTGTCCGTGCAAAAAGCCTTTTTACAGCTAAGGCAAAAGTTAAAAAAGAAAAGGGAGTAATTTACCAATGAAAACATTTATTAACGCGATTATAGCCGGAATTGCCATCAGTATAGGCGGAGTGATTTATTTAACGCTTGAGAATCATATAGCCGGGTCTTTTTTATTTTCGATCGGATTATTTACCATATATACCTTTGGATTTAATCTGTATACAGGAAAGGTATGTTATATTGTTAACGAAAAACCCTCTTATTTAAAAACAATACTTATTGTATACATAGGGAATTTTGCCGGAACGGTGGGGGCAGGGATTATATTCAGACATACCAAACTGGTAAGGCTAGTGGATCATACAAGTGAACTTGTGAATATGAAACTGTCGGATACTCTGTTCAGTACTTTTATCATGGCTGTTATGTGCGGTATTATGATGTGCATCGCTGTTATTGGCTATCAAACCGTCAAAGACGGTATTGGAAAATATTTATCTTTGATCATGCCGATCATGGTATTTATCCTTTCCGGTTATGAACACAGCATAGCAGATATGTTTTATTTTACCATGGGAAATGCCTGGAATGCAAAAGCATTTCTGTATATCCTGGTTATTTCTGCGGGAAATTTAGCAGGGGGAAGCCTCATTCCTCTAGCAAAAAAATATCTTAACGAAGAAGCTTCCCTCCAGCATTAGGTAATTCCTGTAAATATCCCGCTTACTTATTGCATCAAGCAGTGTTTTATGACACACGCCTTAGTTTTGGCGTTCCTGATTTAAAGCAATCTGGCTATGATGTATACGATAAGAACCGATATAAAAAGAGCTGTTTTGATTCTGAAGCTGGTAACATAATTCCGGTAACACCTTTCAAAAAGTTTTTTACTCATATTTTTCTCATTCCCTCCCATTTTCAGTAGAAAACATTTGATACCATCTACCAATACTATAATAAGGAACGCTATCTTTTTATAGGTTGTAATTATCGTTAATGGTACACCATATTTTCGTTATATAGCCTCCAAATGTGATTTTTTCTGATCGAAGACTTGAATCCATGAAGAAATGATTACCGGGCAACGACACGCCAGCGGTTTGATCTGCAGATGATACTGCTTAATGAAACTGCATCAAAGTCTTTGTAAACGCCAAAAACTGGCATAAGATATGCAATTAGTTTCCATGGGTGAGATCGTCTTTCGGTCATCACCCTTTACTTGCATTATGCAGCAGATTCCGGTATGTCAAAAAGAGCTGCCTTCCGACAGCCCAGAAAGTTTAATATCATGATAATTTTTTTGATAATAAATTCTTAAATTTTATTTGCAGTTTCATCGGATTAAAAAACCTACCGACCCATTATTTGAATTTTCTTTAAAAAATGATATAGCCCTATGTTCCCACATGATTTTCCATCACGTAATAGGGATAATCAATTTCTCAGCCTCAGGATTTTCCAATGCATTAATCGGCGTAATTCCTGCAAAATTGCAGGGTATATCCAATAATGCGGAAATGCTGCCGCCAAGCTGCCTGATATACCATTTGTCCTTGTATTGTACTGCATCAAAACATAAACAATACTTATTCCCCTCTAATTCAAAGATGGCAACGCAGCTTTCCATGTTGTCTGCACCGCATACCTTGGCCTGCTGGGCTTTGATATCCAGTCTGCCATTGGAACCATATTCCTCTGAGAGTGCCTCAGAGGGGATATACCCCAGGATTTTCATGGAACTCAAATCCAGTTGTTTCAACAGTTCTTTTAGTTTTGAAGAAATATTTTCATCAGAAATATCTTCATCTTCCAATAAAGTGGAATTTTTGAAATACCCTTCATTTGTAATACAAACGGCAGCATATTGCTTTACCACATCCCGTATAATTTCTTCTTTTCTGCTTTGGATATTAAAGCCTCTTGAAAAATCATTTACAGCAGGCAGATTGAATTCCTGATGCATAAATACATATGCACGGACATTTTCTAAGCTTGCCTGTAAATCATAATGATCTACATAGAGTTCCGGCTGCCTCCCCTTACTTTTTTAATATACTATACTTTTCGAAAAGGTCCCACTATCATGTAATTATTAACGGTTTATATGTAATTTTTCGAAGAAAACTCTTGTAATAACGATTGGAGCGAAATGAAACCTGATTTATTAATTCGAAATTTCCAGTATAAGTTTAGTGCCTTTTTAGCAGCCATTTGATAATTGGATTGTTGATGTCAGGGATTGCGGTATCACAGAATTCGAGAAATACGCCAGAGCATTCCAGTCTTGGAGAAAAATGGCTGGTGATGCGAAAGATTATTTTGTATGCCCAAAAACAGTTCAAAATACAAGAATGGGGTGGGATTCAGACGAATCCCACCCCAGCTATTGTCAAAGGGCGAATTATAATAATTGTCATAATCTCATTAAAAACATCTAATCAGATAACATATCAATAACGCATAAACTTAATGAATTTGTGCACCATCAGGCTTTTTCGTTTGATTTGTTACATTACACCCTTTTGTACTTTTACTACATAAACCTATCGATTGTGCCCTGGTGGTGTCCATTAACTTAAGCTTCAAATCATTCCATCTTAATTGCCATCTTTTCCTACAATATGATGAGTATTGCCAGAAATTTTAAATTTCAATCCACTGAGGGCCTTAGAGGACCTGATGGTTACTTTCCAGGTGCCGTTTATCGGTATATTGCTAAAACTGGTTAAGTAGTTTTCGAAGTTAACGGGTTGATTATTGTCATATTCGCCATACGTAGCATTGAGAATCTTACCATTTGGTGCTACTATCTGGCAAGATGTGATGGATATTTTGTCAGTACCACTTGAAGGCCTGAAACTCATCCAACCGCTTTGGGCAAGACGCGTTGAATTTGGCTGACCACTAATCTTGAACGTAAATGTTTTTGATATATTTGCAGGTATTGAATAACTACTGCCTGAAACATAATTTACTTGTCCGCTACTAACAGAAGGTAAACCAACTGAGATATTATAAGTATCACCAGGATTAGCAGAAACATAAGAAGCAGCCTTAACTTGAATCAAATAATCGTGTCCTGGTTGTAATTTAAATAGCTTCTGCACATTTCCAATATATAATGTTGATGATACTTTGTCAATTTCTATATCACCTGCATCCGTTTTGCCAACGTCTAATCCTGTATTCGCATCATATACAGTAATTATCAAATCACTGACACGTATTGCTGAAGCAAAAATATATGTATCCCCATCAGCCGTATATCGAAACCATTCGCCCTCACCATTGAGGTGTTCCTTGCTTCCATTGACCCAGGTCATACCATAATCGTAAGGCTTATTCTTAGCTATGGGTACAGCATTATCAGCGCCGCTAAGCTTTTCAGTAAAAGCCGCTTTTGTTACCAGATTTGTTTCAGCAAAAGCATTTGTTACATTCATGCTCATTGCCATGGTGGCTACCATCATAAATGGTAAGATCCTTTTATAATTGAACATAACTCATTTCCTTGTATAATATCCCCCAAAAAACACTTATACTTTCCTTTCTCATATTATCAATTAATGCCGTCTCGTATATATACCTTTTGTTGTTAAATATTACTCTAAACATGTATCTTTCTATTACTCAAATTTTTGATTTTACCCAGTACAAGCATAATAGATAACATAATTAATACCAGCATTATACAATGTGAAGCTTCAATCAATCCTGCCATTTGAAAAATCAACACCATGCCAACTAAAACGCATAATACGACTTTTGTTCGCTTTTTGAAAACAATAATTTCCTTTGCATCCAATGGTTTATTACCATCTTCCACGGGTGCCAAAAACAAAATTACTATGCTGGATACTATCACCGAAATAGAACTATTTACATTATTCCATACCGGTAATCTCATTGATGCAAGTACTGCTATTATCATTATGACTGAAAATAGGTAACATCTTAGGGGGCTCTTTGCATGGTATCCTCCGGCACAGGACCTAAGAGGAAAATAGGCAAACATAAACAAAATGCTTTCCCAAATCTGGTCAAAGATAATACCAATGGTTACAGTAGTCAGTACGTTCAATATGATGAATAAACCTTGCTGCAAACCATAAATATATAGCGCTCTATCCTCTTCTTTGATGCTTCCGTTTCCCTGCAATATGGCAACCACTCGTTCCGTAAAAGCAGTCATTGTTAGAATTTACGAAGCTTCTCAGCACCATCCGGAAGTTCGGGTTGGTACGCGTAAAAAGTACAAGCAGCGTTTACATTTAAAGTTGTCACCATAAGAGCCAGGGTGGCAATCACACCACTAAATTTCATAATTAGTTTCTTCATAAGTCATTACCTCCTTTGTATTTTATTTAGTATATCATTAATATTTTATTATGCGGGTTTTTGCTGTGAACGACATATGTTTTTGTAATGAAAGAATATATGTATTAAGAAAGAGCAGGAGCAGGAAAAAAATTCTCCTGCTCTTAATCAACATACATCAATAAAATAGAAGTGAACGTTGTAGCATCATATTCAATATCCATAGAACCATCATATTTTTCCAGAATCCTTTTAATATTTTTGATGCCTAATCCATGATTGCCGCCATCCTTCTTTGTAAATAAAGTATTTGTTCGTTCTATAACAATTCCATTAAAAGTATTTGAAATTTTAATTATGAATTGCCCTTTGCCATACTTGATTTTTACTGAAATCATACGTCTATTTTCAATAGTCATAAGTGCATCAATGGCGTTATCAAGTAAATTTCCCAAGATCGTTGCCATATCAAAAGCCGGTAATTGTAAATCCTTTGGCAAATTAATATCAAGGAAAATTTCTGCATTAAGTTTGGAAGCTTCCTGTAATTTAAAGTTTAGTATGCTGTCTACAACAACATTACCTGAATTTGAAAATGCTGTTTAATATTCACAAGCAGTAATAATGTCATTTAAGCATTGCATCAGCTCATCATGGCAATGGTTTTGTGCGAGGGATTGTAATGCTAACAAATGGTTTTTCATATCATGTTTGATTGACAGAGTTGCTTCCAAAGAAGATTTCATAATATCCAATTGCTTTTCATAATATTTATTTTGCTCTGCAAATAAAAGTTTTTGACTTTGTTCTAAAAACATCTCAGATATCTTATCATAAAGATAAAATACTGAAAAGTTAGTTACCAGAATTAATATTATGCCAATAACAACATATGAATTCTTCAAATTGTCAGGTGAAAGTAACAACAACATTAAATACATTGATGCGAAAGGAACAACTGAAATGCAAATCCAATAAGTTGATGGGATACTTATCCCCTTTTTAATATGCTTACATTTAGATAAAATCAAAACCACTGCATAAGAAATAATCTGCATTGCAACAACGCCGAAAATGGAGTCAAAATCATTTTGTTTTAGTAAAGGAAGCTTAAAATACCCTATGAAAAGAATCAGCGACACCTCTGTACACATAAGGGTCAGATAAATTGCCATAACTGAAAATACCCGTTTTCTAAATTCCCCTTTATAATTAAATGTCAGGAGAAAAAAGAAACAGATATTGGAAATCAGCATTACTACAGGAATCTTTGTCAATAAGTAAAGAACTGAAATGAATACAAAGCAGGATGCATATGATGCGATCTCCCATTTTTCCTTTACCTGCAACTGGCTGCGGTCAAATAACACCATCATAAATTTATAAATTATGTATGTTCGAAAAAGATTAGAGATAATATAAATAATATCATACATGCTTAATTGCACTAGTCTTCCTCCTTCTCATAAGATATAAGCAAGTCGCGGACATCTCTCCTTCTGCGTTGGCTGATGAGTAAATGTTCTCCATTCAGCATGAGTACTTCCTCATATCTAAACTTAGACACATAAGCATAGTTTATGATGTAAGATCTATGAATTTGAATAAATTGATGGCTGGAAACCTGTGATAAAACAGCTTCCATTGTGCTATAAAAACAAACCGTACCTTTTATTGTAACTAATTTTATTTCCCTGTCCAAACTTTCAAAATACAATATATCCTTTATTGGAACCTTATGTACGCTGTGCCCTATTTTGTAAGAAAATACATTGCTGCGCTTCCCTAGAATTTTTAATGCTAATTTGATATCAGCAATTACTTTTTCTTTCTCTACTGGTTTGGGCAAAAAGTGCATGGGCTGCACTTCAAACAGTTGCCGATCATAGTTATCCTTTGATGATATGTACACTATTTTTGTAATGTAATTTTCCAGCTCATTTCGTATCTTACTCCCAATTTGAATACCATTTAAACCCTTCATTTCTATGTCTAAAAATATTAAATCAAATGCATATTCATTTTCTATAAATTTATATAAATCAATCCCGGAATAGAAAACTTCAACCTCTAAATGGATACCAGATTCCTTTTGGAAATCTAAAATAATTTTTTCTATATCTGCACAAACTATTTGCTCATCATCACAAATTGCAATTTTCAGCATAAGCCCACCTTCTTCATCATCCAACTTCTACTTAATATAATTTTTATAACTGCACAATTTTATTTATTATTTGAGTATGAATATTTTTGTCCTTTGTCAAATAATAATACTTAGTATCTTCTTATTATTATAAGGGAGATTTACTTTTTGTACATCTACTATTTTGCAAAACTGCAATTAATCTCTTTGAAAAATCATAATAATTTGTTGGAACTTCATAAGCTGGAATCGTGTTCAGACATATCAAATGAATAAACCATACAAGAAAGCTTGCGAATACAAAGCCGCCTGATACCCTGTTTATTACTTATTTCCCTCATTCCTTCCGTATACTCAGAAAAAACCATTAATATCTTCTACTAACACTATAATAAGGAACGCTATTTCTTTATAACTTGTAATTATCATTGATGGTACATCATATCCTGGATAGAACACTCAATAGCAATTTTTCCAGATCTTATGATCAGATCATATTAATGGAAATTTCTATAAAGGATAAGAGGCTTTTGCCTATAGCTGATCCCTCAACTATTATGCAAAAGCCTCATTATTCTTTATTCGTCTGTCCCTTCCAGCTATGCCAGGTTGGAATACCCCATTAAACTGATATCCACTTCTTTGGCCACTTCCCGGCCTTCTCTGATCGCCCAAACTACCAGGGATTGCCCCCGGCGCATATCTCCGGCTGCAAACACCTTATCCACGTTTGTCTTATATTTCCCATCTACGGTTTCTACATTGGTCCTGCCGTTTAATTTCACGCCAAAAGCGTCAGCAACATAAGTCTGGGCCCCCAGAAACCCTGCCGCGATTAAAACCATATCGGCTGGAACTTCTCTTTCACTGCCGGCCACTGGTTCCATGTTCATGCGGCCGGTCTTTTCATCCTTTTTAGGTTCCAGCCCCATGAGCACTGCTTTCACTACCTTGCCGGACTTATCCTTGACAAACTCCTTTACCGTAGTCTGATATACCCTGGGATCCTTGCCGAATACGGCAATGGATTCTTCCTGGCCATAATCGGTTTTCAATACCTTCGGCCATTCAGGCCAGCTATTGTCAGGGGTTCTCTTTTCAGGGAGCTTTGGCATCATCTCAAGCTGAGTGACAGAAGCGCAGCCTTGGCGTATGGCCGTTCCCACGCAGTCGTTTCCTGTGTCGCCGCCGCCAATAACGATGACATGCCTGCCTTTTGTTGAAATATGGTTATTATCCTGTAAGTTTGAATTCAGCAGACTTTTTGTAGTGGACTTTAAGAAATCCACTGCAAAATAAATTCCCTCGGCATCTCTTCCCGGGACCTTTAAATCTCTTGGATTGGAGGCACCGCAGGCCAGGATGATGCGGTCATATTCCTTTAACAGATCTTTTGCCTTCTGGTTTTTTCCTATGTCAGCACCTGTCAGGAACGTCACTCCTTCCTGCTTCATGATCTCTACTTTCCGGTCTATGACATGCTTTTCCAGCTTCATATTGGGAATTCCATACATGAGAAGGCCGCCTATACGGTCTTCTCTTTCCAATACGGTGACGCTGTGCCCCCGCTTATTCAACTGGTCCGCTGCAGACAAACCTGCAGGGCCGGAACCGATGACTGCTACCTTTTTACCGGTGCGGATCTTCGGTGGTACGGGGCCTACTATGCCGCTTTCATAAGCGCGTTCAATGATTGCACGCTCATTTTCTTTAATGCTCACCGGATCTCCGTTTAATCCGCAGGTGCATGCGGCTTCACAGGGAGCCGGGCACACCCTGGCGGTGAATTCCGGAAAGCTGTTGGTCTTTTTAAGCCTGTTATAGGCCTGCTGCCATGTGCCCGTGTATACAAGCTCATTCCATTCCGGGATCAGGTTATTTAAGGGGCAGCCGGAAACCATGCCCTTTAAGATCACGCCGGACTGGCAGAAGGGGACACCGCAATCCATGCAGCGCGCACCCTGACACTTTTGTTCTTTTTCGGAAAGAGGCAGGTGAAACTCGTTATAATTCTTAATACGAGCCTTGGGATCTACCGTTTTTCCTGTTTTTCTGCTATATTCTAAAAATCCTGTTGGTTTTCCCATTTCTGCTCCTCCTTACTTCTTTGTGTTGGCATAAAATGCTTCAATCTGTGCCTGTTCGCTGCTTAACCCTTTTTCCTCCATCTGAACGATGGTATTCAGCATGCGTCTATAATCATGAGGCATGATTTTCTTAAACTTAGGAAGATACTCTCCAAAGTTATCAAGGATCTCTTTTCCTTTTGCGGAATTGGTATAAGCTACATGCTCCTTAATCATTTCTTTTAATTCAAGAACATCATATTTATTGGAAACCTCTTCAAAGGAGACCATCTCCTTATTGAGCCTCTTATATAAATCTCTTTTTTCATCCAGCACATAAGCGATGCCGCCGCTCATTCCTGCCGCAAAATTTTTGCCGGTAGGCCCCAGTACCACCACGCGTCCACCTGTCATATATTCGCAGCCATGGTCTCCTACGCCTTCCACAACAGCGGTTGCACCAGAGTTCCGGACACAGAAACGTTCGCCTGCAATCCCGCAGATAAATGTCTTTCCGCTGGTAGCGCCGTATAAGGCCACATTCCCGATTACAATGTTATCTTCAGCCTTAAACTTCACGCCCTGAGGGGGATAAACCACCAGCTTGCCGCCGGAAAGCCCCTTTCCGAAATAATCGTTGCTGTCGCCCACCAGCTCCAGGGTAAGACCCCTGGGAATAAAGGCTCCAAAGCTCTGACCGCCGCTGCCTGTACAATTGACGGTAAAGGTATCCTCAGCCAATCCCTCCGGATACAGCCTGGTTATTTCCGAACCAAATATGGTTCCCAGTGCCCGGTCCGTATTGGAAACATCAATATGAAGGCTCTTTTTCTGGCCCGCCCGGAGAGCTTCCTTTAATTTTTTAAGGAGGATCTTTTCATCCATGGTCTTCTCCAGCTCAAAATCGTAAACCTGCTTTTGACCATAGCCAGCAAGCTTCTGACCTGTATATGAATTTCCAAGAATAGCGGAAAAATCAACCTTTCCGGCTCTTTCAGAAGGAATATTATCCTTTTTCTTTAACAGATCAGTCCTTCCTACCAGCTCATCCACACTGCGAATACCAAGCTTTGCCATATATTCCCGTAATTCTTTGGCAATAAAATACATGAAGTTAATCACATATTCCGGCTTTCCTTTAAAGCGCTTCCGAAGCTCCGGATTTTGGGTAGCAATTCCCACCGGACATGTATCCAGATTACAGACCCTCATCATGACGCAGCCCATGGTCACAAGCGGAGCCGTGGCAAAGCCGAACTCTTCCGCTCCCAGGGCACAGGCAATTGCAACATCCCGTCCCGTCATCAGCTTACCGTCTGTCTCCAGAATCACCTTATCTCTCAGCCCATTCATGATCAGGGTCTGATGGGCTTCCGCCACGCCAAGCTCCCAGGGAAGCCCTGCATTATAAATGGAATTTCTCGGAGCTGCACCGGTCCCGCCGTCAAAGGAGGAAATGAGGATTACCTGGGCGCCGGCCTTTGCAACGCCTGCTGCTACCGTGCCAACGCCTGCCTCAGAAACCAGTTTAACAGAAATTCTGGCATCGGTATTGGAATTTTTCAAATCATAAATCAGCTGGGCCAGATCCTCAATGGAATAAATATCATGGTGAGGCGGCGGAGAAATAAGACCTACTCCGGTGGTTGAATGCCTGGTTTTGGCAACCCATGGATATACCTTATTCCCTGGAAGCTGGCCTCCTTCTCCCGGCTTTGCACCCTGGGCCATTTTAATCTGGATTTCCCTGGCGCTGACCAGATACCTTGAGGTCACTCCAAAACGCCCGGAAGCCACCTGCTTGATGGCTGAACAGCGGTTTACACCGTCCGCCCCTACGGTCAGACGCTCCAGGCTTTCACCGCCTTCGCCACTGTTGGATTTGCCCCGAATCCGGTTCATGGCAATCGCCAGGGTTTCGTGGGCCTCCTGGGAAATGGAGCCGTAAGACATGGCTCCCGTTTTGAACCGTTTCACAATGGATTCTTCACTTTCCACTTCTTCCACAGGAATTTCCTTTGATTTGGAATAATCAAAGTCCAAAAGGCTTCGTAAATTAACTGTCTGCCCTTCTTCCGTCAAGGTATGGGTATATTCTTTGAAAACCTCATAGCTTCCTGTTCTTGCCGCTTCCTGCAGAAGGTGAATGGTAAGAGGATTGTATAAATGTTCCTCCTGCCCTGCCCTCTCTTTATGGCTTCCCACACTGTCCAGGGTCAGATCCACATCAAGGCCAAGGGGATCAAAAGCGGCTGAGTGAAGGACATCCACATCATTTGCAATGTCATCCAGGGTGATCCCACCCACTCTGCTCACTGTATCCGTGAAGTATTTATCAATCACGTTCTTTGAAATGCCGATCGCCTCAAAAATCTGGGCTCCCTGGTAGGACTGTATGGTGGAAATTCCCATTTTGGAAGCGATCTTTACGATGCCGTGAAGAACTGCTGCATTATAATCCTCCACCGCTGCGTAATAATCCTTGTCCAGCATGCCGTTTTCAATAAGAGAACGGATGGATTCCTGGGCCAGATAGGGGTTGATGGCACAGGCTCCATATCCCAGCAGGGTAGCAAAGTGGTGTACCTCTCTCGGCTCTCCGCTTTCCAGTATAAGCGCCACGGAAGTCCTCTTCTTTGTCTTGACCAGATGCTGCTGAAGGGCAGATACGGCAAGCAGGGATGGAATGGGCAAATGATTTTCGTCAATATCCCTGTCAGACAGGATGATGATATTCGCCCCATCCCGGTGCGCCCGGTCTGCTTCCAGAAACAGCCTGTCAATCGCTTTTTCCAGGGAAGTATTTTTATAGTAGGTAATGGGAATCACTTCAACCTTAAAGCCAGGCTTTTTCATATTTTTAATTTTCAACAGGTCCGTGCAGGTAAGGATGGGATTATTGACTTTTAATATCTTACAGTTTTCTGCTGTCTCCTCCAGGATGTTCCCTTCCTCGCCCACATAAACCGTGGTAGAGGTAACGATTTCTTCACGAATGGAGTCAATGGGCGGGTTGGTGACCTGGGCAAAGAGCTGTTTGAAATAGTTGAAAAGAGGCTGGTGTTTTTTGCTCAGTACTGCCAGAGGACTGTCTGCGCCCATGGCGGAAACTGCTTCCGAACCGTTTAAAGCCATGGGAAGAATCATGGTCTTATATTCCTCATAGGTATAACCATATGTCTTCTGAAGCTTTGCCCTTTCCTCTCTGCTCATGGCAGGAACCCCTTTATTGGGAATGGACAGCTCTCTCAGTTCAATCAGATTGGAATCCAACCATTCCCCATAAGGCTGGCGGGCCGCATAATATTCTTTCAGTTCTTCATCGCTGACCAGACAGCCTTTAACCGTATCAATGAGAAGCATCTTTCCTGGACGAAGGCGTTCTTTTCTCACCACATGGCTCTGTTCAATATCAATGGCCCCCACCTCAGAAGCCAGGATCATCTGATCATCATCAGTAATGTAGTATCTGGATGGACGAAGGCCATTGCGGTCCAGAACCGCTCCAACCAGATCGCCGTCACTGAACACGATAGAAGCCGGGCCATCCCAGGGTTCCATCATGGTCCCATAGTAACGGTAAAAATCCTTAATTTCCTGAGGCATGGATTTGTCATGCTCCCACGGTGCAGGAATGGTCACCATAACAGACAGTGGAATATCCATTCCGCTCATCATCATAAATTCCAGGGCATTATCAAGCATGGCGGAGTCAGAACCTTCCTGATTAATAATAGGAAGGACCTTATGCATGTCATACCGGAAATACTCGGACTCCATATTCTCTTCTCTTGCCATCATCTTATCCACATTCCCGCGAATGGTATTGATCTCGCCGTTATGTACGATAAGCCGGTTGGGATGAGCCCTCATCCAGCTGGGGTTTGTGTTGGTACTGAACCGGGAATGAACCACTGCGATGGCGGATTCATAATCCTTATCCTGAAGATCCGTAAAAAACTTTCTCAGTTCTTTCACAAGGAACATCCCCTTATAAACAATGGTTCTGCTGCTTAAGGAAACCACATAGGTATTGTCGTTGCTCTGTTCGAAAATCCGCCTTGATACATAAAGCTTCCGGTCAAATTCCAGCCCCTTGGCAGTATCGGCCGGTTTCTTTACAAAACCCTGGGCAATGCAGGGCATACAGTCCACAGCCTTGGCACCGATCAGCTCGGGATGAATGGGAACATCCCTCCAGCCTGAAAATTCAAGCCCCTCTTTCTTTACAATGATCTCAAACATCTTTTTGGCCTGGTTTCTGGCAAGCTCATCCTGGGGAAAGAAAAACATTCCCACTCCGTATTCCCTTTCATCTCCAAGGTCAATGCCTAAAGACTTTGTTACCTTTTTGAAAAACTTATGGGAGATCTGAAGCATGATTCCAACTCCGTCTCCTGTCTTTCCTTCCGCATCCTTACCTGCACGGTGTTCCAGATTCTCTACGATATGCAGAGCCTGATCCACCGTCTTGTGAGTCTTAATGCCCTTTATGTTGGCAACTGCTCCGATGCCGCAGTTATCATGCTCAAATCGGGGATCATATAGGCCTGGCAACGTCTTTTTATTAGGGAACTGTAAACCTTTATCCATAATCTCTTCCTTTCTTCTTTCTAGCCCAGTTTCCTGGACATAATGGTATGCCCGAAGGGCGTTCCTGACTTTTCCTCTGATTTTAGGTCTGAAAATGTAACAACAAATTTTTAGTTGATAATACTACATTTTTTTCTTCTTGTAAACGTATTTTATTTTGTTATTTTCAGATAATTTGATATTTTAATATTTTAAAAATTATAATCTAATAATTATGTTTATTATTAACATTTTTTCACCTTATAGCGCACAATTATGTGCCTTTCTAAGGATTCTGGTACAAACTTCTAATTTCTTGAAGCTATGGCTTTCAATAGTTAAGTCTTCCTTTTATTTTTAAAGCTTCCTAGCTGTTAACTCCCTTATTCCACCCTTTTTTTTCCATAGAAAAAGCCCTGGGAATCTTCCCAGGGCTTATACAATATTTTTTCATAAAATAAAAATGGATTACATTTCTCCAAGGCCGCTTTCAATTGCTTCGGTCATGGTTTTCATTGCTGCTGCCTCATCTTCGCCTTCACAGATCAATTTGATCTCTGTTCCGCACTTAATTCCGGCTGCCATAACATTTAACACGCTTTTAGCAACGATTCTCTTCTCTCCATATTCGATGATTACATCAGATTTAAATTTCATAGCTGTCTGAGACAGAACCCCTGCTGGTCTTAAATGAAGTCCGGATGGATTTACTACGGTCAGTGTTTTTGATAACATAAGATATTCTCCTTTATCCTCAATTTTTTTTATACTCCTTGCAGTTAATTCTATTACAATATCCAATTTGTGTCAAGACAAACCAGTATGTCTTTTACATATTTTACAAAGCAATTTCCTGTCTAAGAAATTTCAGAAAGTTTCTGCCTTTCATTCTGGGAATAGATACAGCCGCAGTAGTCCTGCCTGTATAAACCGTATTCTCCAGAAAGCTCCACGGACCGCTTATATCCGTTCTTTTTCTTGAAATCAGAGGGCAGATAAGCGACACGGTATTCCTTGGCCAGCTTCTCACCAATTTCATTGAGCTTTTCCGCGTTCTTTAAAGGGCTTATGGACAAGGTGGTGGTGAAATAATCAAAACGTCCTGCCTGCGCGACCTTTGCCGCCTCCTGGAGGCGCAGTTCATAGCATTTAAAGCACCGGGCACCGCCTTCCGGCTCCTTTTCAAGGCCTCTTACAATCCGGTAAAATTCTTCCGGTTCATAAGCACCTGTTTCCAAAGTCACAGGATGAATAAAATTCATGGAGGCAATGAGCCTTTTCTGCTCTTTCACCCGCCTTACATATTCCTCCGGTGGATAGATATTAGGATTATAGAAATACACGGTTATTTCAAAATAGCGGGATAAATATTCCAGCACATAGCTGCTGCACGGCGCACAGCAACTATGTAAAAGCAGCCTGGGGACTTTTCCCTGTTCCTCCAATCCTGCAATAACCTGATCCAATTCCTTCTGATAATTCCTCTGGTTCATGGTAGCTCCTTCCCTGCTGTTGAAAAGTAGACATTTGCAATCCGCGGCCCTGCTTACTCACAGCATGCCCCGCTTTACCGGACATGAAAGCAGGCCGCTGCGTCCAAACCACAAAAAGGCGTCTGCAGTAACCTGCCACGCCTCCTGTTTCTTATAGGAAATCTCTGATCCGTTTGCTTCGAACAGGATTTCTAAGCTTTCTAAGGGCCTTTGCTTCTATCTGCCTGATGCGCTCCCTGGTAACATTAAATTCTTTTCCAACTTCTTCCAAAGTACGGGGATGGCCATCCTCTAATCCAAATCTGAGTACGATCACCTGGCGCTCCCTCTCCTTTAAATCTCCCAAAAGGGCATCAATGTGCTCTCTCAGCATAACGGATTCTACGTTGCCTTCCGGAGTCACAACATTATTGTCAGCCACGAAATCTCCCAAATTGGAATCATCTTCCTCACCAATGGGTGTTTCAAGGGATGCTGGCTCTCTGGCGATCTGCATGATCTCCATAACCTTGTCCTCTGACATGTCAAGGGCTTCTGCCAGCTCCGCCACAGACGGCTCATATCCAAGTTCAAGAGTCAGCTTTCTCTGCATCTTGGACATTTTATTAATCGTTTCTACCATATGCACAGGTACGCGGATCGTTCTGGCCTGGTCTGCAAGGGCTCTGGTTACAGACTGCCGAATCCACCAGGTAGCATATGTACTTAATTTATAACCTTTGGTATAATCAAATTTTTCCACGCCTTTAATAAGGCCTAAATTTCCTTCCTGAACCAAATCAAGGAAGCTCATTCCCCGGCCTGTATAACGCTTTGCAATGCTGACTACAAGACGCAGATTTGCCTCGATTAAACGCTCTTTGGCATCATCATCGCCATCTGCTTTTCTCTTAGCAAGGCGCAGTTCTTCCTCTGCATTCAAAAGTGGTACCGTGCCAATTTCCTTTAGGTACATGCGGACAGGATCTTCTGTTCCGATGCCATCCAGTAAATCAATGGCGTCAAGATCAATATCTTCCTCATCCATATCTTTTATAAAACTGTCGTCAAGATCATCATCTATAAGCAGGTCGTCTGACATGAGCACATCATCAGTTAAAACGGAGTCGTCAATGACCGGGATCACGTCTACGCCGCGATTCTCCAGGTACGTATAAATCTGATCCATCTGCTCTGTTGTCAGTTCTTCCCCTATAAAGAAGTTATTAATCTCTGTTACGTCCAACGCATTATGCTTCGTTTTTGCAAGTTCGACAAGTTTTCCAAGCTTATCTAAAAAATTATCCTTTTCCACTTAATAACGTCCTTTCGCTAAGAGGTATACATAAAGCCCACACAACTTTTCATTATATACTACCGGAATCCATATTTCAACATATTTCTGCTAAAAAAGCAGTTTTATTGCTTTTTCGTCGATTTCCTCATAATTCGGATTCTCTTCCTTAAATTAATGATATTAACTTCCCTCCTGGTCCCGCCGAATTCCCCATCTAACACCCAGTCAATAGGCTCTTCCGATAGAATTCTCAAAGACCTTGTCCGAAATTTGTGGACGTATTCATTTGGTTCTTCCTTCAGAAACATGTAATTAATGATATTGGTCAAATCCAAAGCAGTTTTGGGCGTTCGTATTAACAGCACTTCAAACTCGCCGTCGTCAAGAGCTACATCCTGTGCCACAAGCCCTTTAAAGCCCCCAACGCTCATGGTATTGGTTATCATGCCGAAAATAAACTCCCCTTCCAGAGTCGTTTCCTCTTTCCTGCCCCCGGAGCGTTCCTCACACTCGATCCGCATCTTATAAGACTTTATGGAAGCCAGGCTCTTCACGCCTTCCAGCATATATGCCTGATGCCCCAGAACATTCTTCTTATCCTGGGGAGTCAAATAAGACACTTCAGTAAATGCCCCAAACGCCGCAATATACACAAAATGCCTGTCCTCACAGAAACAGCCGATATCAATGGGAAAGGGTTCCCCAAAAACCGCCGCTTCAGCCGCTTTTAACATATTTTTGGAAATCTTTAAGCTGGTAGCGAAATCATTGGTGGAACCGGCAGGGATGTACCCCAGATCCGGAAAATCATCCAATTTCATGAGACCGCTTATGGTCTCATTCAAGGTCCCGTCTCCCCCGCTGCATACAACCAGGTCAACACTGCCTCCGTATGCTGCTGCAGCTTCCATTGCGTCACCGCTCCGCTGGGTCACATGAACCAATAATTCATAACCGGCTTTTGTAAAAATATTCAGGATATCCATCAGCTTATTCCTGATCTGAGCTTTCCCGGAACGCGGATTAAATATAAAAAGAATCTTTTTCATTATATCACCTGATCAACTTTGTATACGTCTTAAATGCACCTGGCAAAGAATAAGTTTTTTTTAAGTCTTCTGCAGTGACCCACAAAAAATCTCCGTCGGGCCGTTCCCCAAGTTCAATTCGAAATCCTATCATATGCCATTCCACATGGCTGAACACATGCTTTGCAGGGGGAAGCGGAGTAATTGCAGCCTCCTTCACTCCCAGCTGGTCAAGCAGGGCTTTCCCTTCCAAGTGTCCCTCCACATTGGGGAACTCGTAAAGAGAAGCCAGTAACCCTGTGTCCTCCCGCTTACGAATGGCAACCCGTCCATCCCGCCATAGAAGCATTACCGTCTTATCTTCCGTCCTGCGGGCCTTTTTAGGCGTTTTTACCGGAATCTCACCGGTAAGGCCCTTGATCCTGGCAACGCAGATTGAAGCCAGGGGACACTGGCCGCATAAGGGCGAACCGTTTGGCACACAGACAATCGCACCGATTTCAATGAGTCCCTGATTATAAGAGCTGGAGGCCTGTTCCGGCATTACTGCCTTTAATTCCTCTTCCATATGGCGTTTGACTGACTGCTTTAAAATATCTTCCCTGCTTCCTGTTACCCTGGAAACCACCCGTAAAACATTGCCGTCAACTGCCGGGACCGGAATGCCAAAAGCTATGGACGCAATAGCACCTGCGGTGTAAGACCCGATCCCCGGAAGCTTTTTAAGCTCCTCGTAGGATGCCGGAAGCTCTCCGTCGTATTGTTCTACAAGAAGCTCTGCTGTTTTCTTTAGATTTTTTGCCCTGCTGTAATAACCAAGGCCTTCCCAGAGTTTGAGCAACCGGTCTTCCGGCACTGCCGCCAGATCATGGATTCCCGGCAAAGCCTCCATAAAGCGCTCAAAATACGGCTTTACTGCCTCCACCCTGGTCTGCTGGAGCATAATTTCCGATATCCATACCCGGTATGGCTCCGGCTTATCTCTCCATGGAAGGGCCCTGGCATGTTCCCTGTACCAGGACAAAAGCGGGCGTTCCATAGCCTTTAAACGCTCCCTTGTGTCCAGTTCCTTTTCCTGAGGCTCTAAAACCTGTAATTTATCATAAAGCGAATGGTTCTTCATTACACATATCCATAGATTCCCCGGACAGATACCTCTCCGGAAATCACATGTCTTACCTCTCCTGGTTTTACTTCCACAAGAAGCTCGCCCTTTTCGTTGATTCCCAGGGCCTTGCCAATATAATCACCAGATCTGTCCAGAACTCTTACTTCCTTTCCTGCATTGACCATATGCTTATTATAGACACTTATCAGCCCGGATAAATCACCCTGGCTGATAAATTCTTCATAATATTGTTCAAAAGCCTCCATAATAGCGGCAACCAGCCTGCTTCTTCTCACTTTTTCTCCTGTTTCCAGAAGCAGGGAGGTTGCCCTCTGCCTTACTTCTTCCGGAAATTCCTCCATATTGACGTTAATTCCGATCCCTACAACAACATAATGGATTCCTTCCAGCTCGGCGCTCATTTCCGTCAAAATGCCGCACAGCTTTTTCCCATTTGCCACAATATCATTTGGCCACTTAATGCCGGCAGCAAGGCCTGTTACGTTCTTTATCCCGTCATAGACCGCCAGGGCGGCCACCAGCGTTATCATGGAAGCGGAAGCAGGAAGAATATCCGGCCTTAAGATCAGGCTCATAAATATGTTCTTCCCGGAAGGGGACACCCAGGCGCGCCCTCTTCTGCCCCGCCCTGCGCTCTGGCAGTCGGACACAACCAGGGTCCCGGAGGAGACCCCTTCCTCTGCCAGACGCCTGGCTCTTATATTGGTAGAATCAATGACCTCGTGGTATTCCACCTCCCGGCCAAAATTCCCCTTGATGCAGCTTTTTATCTCCGTTTTCGTCATTATATCACAAGAACCGATGAAATGATACCCTTTATTTCGAACCGCCTCAATTTGATATCCTTCTTCTTCAAGCTGACGGATGACTTTCCAGATGGCTGTCCTGGAAACCCCAAAACGGACGCACAGCTCCTGACCGGATAAGTAACCGTCACTTTCCTTTAGCAGCTTAAGAATCTCTGTTTTCAATGATATCACCCCCACCAGATGCTCACCGCACTGATCACAGTAAGAGCGATAAGAAGGACTCCGAACATAAGGACAGCCATACCTGCTGCTTTTTTCTTTTTCTCCCGGCCGCTAAGTCTGATTTTATAAACCCCGTTGACCAGGTTAAGGGCGCCGGCCAGAAAAAATATTACCGGAAACAAAAACATATGATCTTCCGGGTTTAAAAACGATATGACAGCCAATGTTACGATCAGAATTCCCACTATAATATGGAGGACATCCACAATCATGGAAGCGTTTCTCAAGCTTCTTCCTCGTTCCTGTATATACATGTTCTACTCTCCTAATGTTGCCACCATTACCGCCTTAATGGTATGCATTCTATTTTCTGCTTCGTCAAATACCACAGATGCAGCCGATTCAAAAACCTCTTCTGTCACTTCATTTCCTTTGACAGCCGGTAGGCAGTGCATGAATATGGTAGTGTCTTTCCCTGTTTTCTCCATCAGTTCCTTATTCACCTGATAAGGCTTTAAAAGTGCAATACGCTGGGCAGCCTTGTCCTCTTCTCCCATAGAACACCACACATCAGTATAAATGGTATCCGCATCTTTAACCGCAGCCGTGTCCTCTGTGAGAGTGATGGTACTTCCGCTTTCCTTGGCATAGCCCTGGCATAATTCCACCAGCTCCTCCTTCGGCCAAAGATTCTTTGGCGCCATGATGGTAAAATGAACGCCCATCTTGCTCATTCCGATCATCAGGCTGTTAGCCATGTTATTGCGCCCATCTCCCGCATATACGAAACGAAGGCCCTTCAGATATCCAAAATGTTCTTTCATGGTGAGAAGGTCAGCCAGGATCTGTGTTGGATGATAGTCATCGGTCAGCCCGTTCCAAACCGGAACGCCTGCATATTTTGCCAGATCTTCTACGGTCTTATGCTTAAATCCGCGGAATTCGATCCCGTCAAACACCCTTCCCAAAACTCTTGCCGTATCTTCCACACTTTCCTTGTGTCCCAGCTGAATATCATCTTTCCCTAAATATTCCGGATGTGCGCCTTCATCGACCGCAGCTACCACAAAGGAGCATCTGGTGCGGGTTGACGGTTTTTCAAAAATAAGAGCAATGTTTTTTCCCTTTAAGGAGCTGCCCGTGATCCCCTGTTTTTTCCTGGCTTTTAAGTCAGCGGCCAAGTCCAGCAGGTATCCAATCTCTTCCGGTGAATAATCCTTTAATGTGATAAAATTTCTTCCTTTTAAGTTCATATTGCATCCTCCGCTTTTCTATTTGTATTTTTATACATCATTATAGTGTAGAACGCATAGTTATGCAATACTTTTTTTATTTTTGTATATTAATGCATTAATGGGATATGAAGCTTCTTTCTGATCTCCTCTATCAGCTGATCCACTGTGTAGATCCGAAACCGTTTGACTTTCAAGCGTTTCGCCAGGTCTTCCAGCAGGCCCAGGTACATATCCTTGTAATCCCAGTCCTCTTTCAGCTTAAACTCCTCAGCCAGCTTAGGGAATAATCTTTCAGTAAATGCACGGTATCCCGTCAGGGCCGCCATTCCCTCTTCATTAAGGGTATCCTGCATATACATTTTAAATAATTCCACTTCAGACATCATCTTATCAAAATAATAAGGTTCCGTATTTGGTGCATCAATATAATAAATACGCCCGCAAAGGCCATATAAGAACCTTTTTGCATCAAAATATCCCAAAGTCATATTTTTTCTGGTGTGTTTTTTATCAAACTCCAGGATTCCCCCAAGATCCTGCCTGGGCGCAATATGGTACACACGGATTCCCTCCGGGATCTCAGTGACCCGTTCCTTGTCAAACCCCAGGCCATAGATGCGGATCACAATGATATCTTCATACCCGTGATCAAGAAGGACATTAATGGGGACATTGTTGACTCCTCCGCCATCCATATACCTTTTTCCGCCCAGCTTTTCATTTTTAAAAGCCAGGAAGTAGGCGCTGGCTAACAGCATATCCTTGATGGATCCTGCATCACCTTTTACGATATCTGCGGCCACTTCCTTCCTGTCCGAAACCGAATAAGTCACGGTAAAAAGCTCCTTGCCTGAGTTTCTGAGCTTTTCCTCATCTCCCACCACTTCTTCAATGAGATTTTTCAGAGGAGTGATATCAAATCCCCCGTCCTTTACGATCTGCAGTCCACTGCTTATCAGCTCCTGGAAATTTAAGGACCTAAAATCCTTTTCCTTTAAGGCCTTTATGTTATCATTGTTTACCGACATGACATGGGAGTATTCAATGTTCTTCCATATCTCTTCCGCACGTTCCAGATCATCCATGCAAATGAGAGCGCCGTTTAAGGAGCCCACAGAAACACCTGCGACTCCCTTGATCTTTACTCCGGCTTCCCGCAGAGCCTTCCACGCACCGATCTGGTAAGCTCCCTTGGCCCCTCCGCCTTCAAGCACCAGTCCATACTCCCTGCTTAAATCCAGTTTCAGTTCCATAAGCCCTCCTTTAAGACTATCTAAGGAAATACCCTGGGGCATACCTTTATGCCCAAAAAGCGTGGGCAAGAATCAGAGAAATTATGCCAAAAATGCAGCAAGAGGGCATCTGCCCCCTGCTGCGGTATGTTTAAATGGAAGTCCGGCTGAACCTCCGGCTCACCAAACTGCTGATTTCCTGAATTCAGGTTTCAATCATTCCTCCAGACTCTTAGGGATCTCCGTAATAGAAGAAACCAGCCCAGCCAGGCCCTGAATCTCAGAAGGAATAATGATTTTGGTCGCCTTGCCGTCTGCAGCAGCCTTAAATGCCTCCAGGCTCTTAAGAACTAAGACCGCCTGATCTGCACCTGCGTCCTTGACCATACGAATTCCATCGGCATTTGCCTGCTGGATCTTTAAGATGGCTTCCGCCTGGCCTTCCGCCTCACGGATCCGTTTTTCCTTTTCTGCTTCTGCACGAAGGATTGCAGCCTGCTTCTCAGCTTCCGCATCAAGAATAGCAGATTCCTTCTTTCCTTCCGCTACAAGAACAGTGGATTTCTTCTCTCCTTCTGCCCTTAAGATGGCCTCACGGCGTTCCCGCTCTGCCTTCATCTGCTTCTCCATGGCATCCTGAATCGCTGCCGGAGGCATAATATTCTTAAGCTCCACACGGTTTACCTTGATTCCCCATGGATCAGTGGCAATATCAAGGGTTTCCCTCATCTTTGCATTGATCGTTTCTCTTGAGGTAAGAGTCTGATCCAGCTCCAGGTCACCGATGATGTTACGAAGAGTCGTAGCCGTCAGATTCTCAATGGCCATGATTGGATTCTCAACGCCGTAAGCATAAAGCTTTGGGTCTGTGATCTGGAAAAATACCACCGTATCAATCCTCATGGTAACGTTATCCTTGGTAATAACCGGCTGAGGCGGGAAATCCGCCACCTGCTCTTTTAAATTGACCCTTTTAGCCACCCGGTCAAGAATAGGCATCTTAATATGAACGCCTACAGACCATGTCTCAAGGAAAGCTCCCAAGCGCTCTACAACCAGAGCCTGTGCCTGGGGAACGATCCTGATACAGGATGACAATAACGCCAGAATAACAATCAATATAATAATAACTGCTGTAAATCCAACAACTCCCATACTATGATTCCTCCTGATTCATACTCACAATTAATTTTACGCCTCTTATTTCTTTTACTTCCACCATAGCGCCTACCGGGTATATTCTGTTTTCCTCCAGTGCCCTTGCAGTCCATTCCTGACCGTTTAGGATCGCCGCACCTTTTCCCTCTGTGTTGTTGATTGTGACCGTAACCCTGGCACTTTTTCCAATGAGGCTTTCCAAATTGGTCTTTACCGTTTTCCGGTTTACATATTTTAAGGCAAAAGGCCTTGTAAAGAATAAAAGAATAAAAGACACAATTACAAACAGCGCCAGCTGCACCTGGATATTAATTCCAAACAACGCCAGCACAAATGCAACCAATGCTCCTCCCGCAAACCACACGGTCGTTAAGGCCATGGTCACTGCTTCAATTCCAAGAAGCACTACAAATGCAATAAGCCAATAGACTGCTGCCATCTTATCATTCCCCTTCCCTGCCATTGTAGGCAAAGCTGCCCGGCAAATCTATCTGTTGACATACGATATAGTTCGGCCACTTCATTCATAATCCGGCATATAAAGCATATTTCTGAAAGGCACATGTATATGCATGACGAACTATAACTATCATACTATATATTCCAGTATTTCTCAATATTTCTGCCTGTAAAAAGCCTTACGATTTTCTGACGGCTACATCCGACGCTGCCTTGCCGCCTCAAACATCAATACAGAGGCCGCAACCGCCGCGTTTAAGGATTCCACCTCTCCTTTCATGGGGATCTTTACATAGGCATCTGCCAGCGCTGCAGTTTCGTCCGTCAGGCCGTTTGCTTCATTTCCCACTAAAAACCCTGTATCAACAGTATAATCCTCTTTTTCATAATTATTCCTGCCATCTAAATGTGCTGCATAAAGCCTGACCCCGCCGGCTTTTAAAGCCTTTAAAGAGGCGGTTAAGTCTTCTGTATACACAAACGGAACACGAAAAATGGACCCCATGGTAGAACGGATTACTTTTGGATTATAAATATCCGCCGTGGTATCGCTCATAAGCACGCCGGTGATGCCTGCTCCCTCTCCGGCCCTGAGAATGGTTCCTAAATTCCCCGGGTCCTGGATGTTTTCCAGGACCATCAGAAAGGAAGGGCCAGGTGCAGCTAACAAGTCTGCTTCCCTATAGGCATACTGCTTTACAAGGGCTAAAACCCCCTGAGGAGTCTGGGTATCTGACATGGCCTTAAACACATCATCCGAAACAACCTCGTATTTCTTTTCCGACAAAAGCTTTTTATGGGCTTCAGACTTTAAAAAGCTCTCTGACACAAAGACGCTGTCAATCCTGTCCGCCGGAATTTCCTTAAACATGCGAAGGCCTTCCGCTACAAAGAGGCCGCTTGCATTTCTGGCTTTTGCCTTCTTTGATAGGTTCATCACCTGTTTCACCCTTGCATTGGCGCTGCTGGTTATCATAATGTACCTCTCTTTTATAAATTTTCTAGTTCTTCCAGCCACAGGCGGCTTACGGCATCGCTTGGCATGCGCAAATCTCCTCTTGGGGATACTGCTACTGACCCTACCTTGGGTCCGTCAGGCATGCAGGAGCGCTTAAACTGCTGACTGAAAAATCTGCGGTAAAATACCTTCAACCATTTTAAAATAACTTCCTTCTCATATTGCCCTGAAAACGCATAAACCGCCATGCGGTAGACCTTCTCCGGCCGGCATCCAAACCTTAAGATCTGGTACAGGAAGAAATCATGAAGCTCATAAGGGCCTACCAGGTCTTCTGTTTTCTGGGCAATTTCCCCATTCTGGGGAGGAAGGAGCTCCGGGCTTACAGGCGTGTCCAGAACATCCAGAAGCACACCGCTTAAAGCCTCTTCCCCGCAGGTGTCCGCATAGTAGCGGACCAGATGGCGTACCAGGGTCTTTGGCACCGAAGCGTTGACCCCATACATGGACATATGGTCGCCGTTATAGGTCGCCCAGCCAAGAGCCAGTTCAGACATGTCCCCAGTTCCAATGACCATACCGTTTAATTTATTTGCCATATCCATCAGAACCTGGGTTCTCTCCCTTGCCTGGGAATTTTCATAGGTTATATCGTGGACATCTTCCCTCTGTCCAATATCCCGGAAATGAAGGCTTACTGCTTCCCTGATGTTTATCTCTGTAAGCTCCGCTCCAAGGGTATTGGTCAGCGTGCAGGCGTTCTGATACGTCCGGTCCGTTGTTCCGAAGCAGGGCATGGTCACTGCATGGATCTGATTTCTGGGGATTCCCAGCATGTCAAAGGCGCGGACTGTCACAAGAAGGGCCAGGGTCGAATCCAGGCCTCCGGAAATCCCTATAACCCCATGCTTACAGCCGGTGTGGGCAAGCCTCTTTTTTAAGCCCATGGCCTGTATGGAGAGAATCTCCTCACACCTTCTGTTCCTCTCCTCCTCATTGTCCGGAACAAAGGGTCTTGGATCTATAAATCTCTTTAAGTCCAGTTCCTCCTGCTTCATTTTGAAGGGAACCAGGGTATAATCTTTTTGGTCTGCCTGGGGAAACGTGGTCATGCGGCGTCTTTCATGAATCAGTCTGTCTAAGTCCATATCCCCGTATATGATCCCATTTCCAAAACGTTTGGATTCTGCAAGGAGAGATCCGTCTTCCGCAATCAGGTTCTGGCCGCCGAACACCAGATCCTGAGTGGATTCTCCCTCTCCTGCGTTGGCATAGATGAAGCCGCATACCAGACTGGCGGAATGTCCTTTGATAAGGCTTCTCCGGTAAATATCCTTTCCCGTTGTCTCGTCGCTGGCGGAACAGTTTACAATCACTGTTGCTCCGGCCATGGCATGGCGGATGGATGGGGGATTGGGAACCCATGCATCCTCGCAGATCTCTGCTGCCACCATAAGCTGTGGAATGTCCTCACATGCAAAAAGAATATTGGTGCCCATGGGAATCAGTTCATCCTCCCATTTTACCATCACCGGTACTTCGTTTCCCGGCTGGAAATAACGCAGCTCATAAAACTCTGAATAATTGGGCAGATTCGTCTTGGGAACGATTCCAAGAATCCTTCCGTTTTGAACGGCAACAGCCGTATTGTAAAGCTTTCCGCCCCATTCCCAGGGCATACCTATAAAGCACAAAAGATCGTGGCCTTCTGTTGCCTTTAAAATCTCCTTAAGCTCCTGCCCGGCCTTTTTTAACAGGGCGTCCTGCCCGAATAAATCGCCGCAGGTATAAGCCGTAAGGCAGAGCTCCGGAAACACCATGAGCTTTGCATGCCTTTCAATTCCCTCTTTAATCAGCTCACAAATCCGTTCTCTGTTAAATTCCGGGTCTGCTACCTTTACATCAGGGGTTGCCGCGGCAACCCGGATATATCCATGTTTCATCTCTTTTATCTCCTATCGATTCATTGGTACCCTCTGGTATCCACTTTGCCTTTAAGCTGTAAATGCAGTCCATCGTCATGGTTGTTATCCATATTATTGGAAGCAAAGGACGCTGCCTTTTATCAGAAATCTGAAAAGCGTTTTCTGGTAACCTATATTATAGGATAACACCACAAGACTGCTCCAAAACTGGGGAAAAATGGCACCGGCAGATTAATATAGATCATACGCAGAAAGAACAGGTTCAATGATCAGGTTTGTACTGTGCTTCTATTTCCAATTCCCCAATGAGTATTAGTATACATCCATTTCCATAAATTGGGAAGCAGGATAATTTAAGGTTTACTTTTCAAGTGGTTTCGTGTACAATATTTTTATATCCTACTAAACAGATAAGAATAATTAGGAAGGAGATTTTTAACCATGAAATTCTCTACCAAGGGACGTTATGCCCTTCGTATGATGCTTGAATTTGCGCTTCATCCGGGGGAATGCACAAAGATCAATCAGGTGGCGGAACGCCAGGAAATATCCGATAAATACTTAGAGCAGATTGTTACCATCTTAAGCAGGGCCGGATATGTGAAAAGCAGAAGAGGCGCCCAGGGCGGTTATTATCTGACAAAGGACCCTTCGGAATATACCGTTGGCATGATTCTGCGCCTTGCAGAGGGAAGTCTGGTTCCTGTAACATGTCTGGAGGATGAAATCAATCCCTGCAGCCGTTCCCAGAATTGTGCCACTCTCATGGTATGGAAAAAACTGGATCATGCAATCTCTGATGTGGTAGACAACATTACTCTGGCAGATCTGGTGGAAGAACAAAAAAGGCTGGATGGCCAGGCAGGCTATTACGAAATCTAAACAATGGTGCAAAAAAAGTTCGTGTGCTCCCAAATCAAGGAGAAACACGAACTTTTTAAAACTGATTATGCCTTTCCGTTTGAAGCCCCATCAAATATATCCCGGAAAGCGGAATCGTTTTCCAGGAAAACATCTGCCAGAAGAGGATCAAAATGGCTGCCTCTTCCCTGGGTGATTATCCCTAAACTCTTCTCATGGGTATACCCCTCTTTATACACACGCTTTGACCGCAGCGCATCATACACATCTGCCAAAGCCATGATTCTCGCTGATATTGGAATCTCTTCCCCTTTCAGTCCCTTTGGGTATCCGCTTCCATCCCATTTTTCATGATGGCAAAGGGTAATTTCCATACCAACCTTGACAAATGCGCTTCCAGTGTCCTTTTTTTCGATGCTGGCCAGGGTCTGATATCCAATGGTTGTATGGGTTTTCATGATCTCAAATTCCTCCGGCGTCAGTTTGCCAGGCTTTAGGAGAACTCCATCGGGAATCCCAACCTTGCCAATGTCGTGCAAAGGGCTTGCCTGGGTGATGCTGTCAATAAATGCATGGTCTAGTTCTCTCCGATGCACTCCCATCTCCCACAGCTTTTCCACCAGGAGGCGGCAATACTTTGATGTTCTGACAATATGCTCTCCTGTCTCATCATCCCTGGACTCTGAAAGCTTCACTAATGCATGGATGGTAGCCATTTGGGAAGCAGATACCTCCGCCACCTTTTTCCTGACCAGTTCTTCCAGATGATGATTATATCCTTCCAGCTTCTCCTCAACAACCTTAATGCCGGTGATGTCCTGGATCGTTCCATGGATTTTGGAGGGCCTTCCACTTGAATCCTTTGATGCCACAAACCGGATATGTACCCACTTGATCCGGTTTCCTTCCATCAGCAGCCTGTACCGGTATTCGGCAGGCACCATGCCGTTTTGCATATCATGAAAAATCTGGCTCACCAGTGCTTTATCTTCAGGATAAACCTTTTGAAAATAAAACTTCAGATCCTGTTCAACGGACTGGTCTGTTTCCAATATCCTGTTCATGGTGTCCGACCACCATAGCTGCTTTGTGGAGAGATTCAGCTCCCAGTTGCTAATCAGCGCGATTTCCTGGGCTTCCCGGCGGGAAGCATCGCTTTTTTCCAATTCCCTGCTCTTTATTTCCAGCTGTTTTGACACGACTACATAACGTTCCATGATCTCCGAGACCAATTCGGTATGAATCTGGTTATCCACCTGCTTTGCAAAATGCTCAAGCATTGCCTTCACATATTCATCCGAGCCCGATCCTTCCAAAATGATTTTTTGTCCCATCTGGATCGTTTCTGTCCACCTCAATGTTCTTCCTCCTCCAGGAAATAGTCGATCCCGACCTTGGTCAATTCCTTCAGCCGTTTTATTACGATTTCCTGTGCCTCAAAAGTATCCAGGATACTTCCATGCTGAGGCGCAATCAGGGAAATATCCAGCTTCTCTATCCTTTCAAGGGCATACTCAAGCGCTTTTTTTGATGGCATATTTCGTTGATGAAAATTTATTATGCCCTTTATCTGGCATACCTTTTGGGTGATTGGGCAGATTTTCCGGGGCGTGCAGTCCCGGCATTCATGACCGATCAGCGTATATAAGCTCCAGTTGTGATCATAGCTTCCGAAAATATCGCTGCTGAATAATATTTTTGTCTTCACATCATAAGTGACGAAGCTGCCCGGTGAGTGAGAATAAGGCGTCCTGATAAATTCCAGGCGCCTGCCGCTTACAAATTCAAAATGAAATCCCAATTGTTCAATGCACTGTTTTGGCGTACTCACAGAATAATAATTGATGAAAATATTATTTTCATGATGGGAAATGATTTTTAGATCTTTGCTGTTAATGAGAGTTTCTATATGGGGAATATTGCCGCATAGATCCGGATCATAATGCTGGTATATCAGGCGGCTGATCCTGCCTGGGCTGACCCCCGTCCGCATGACTTTCAGCATGACCGTGCTGAAATCCTCCCGGCTGCCGCTGTCGATAAGCACTGCCTCATCACCATCTACAATTAAATAGGGATTGCAGTGGAGGCCTGCATTTTCGTCAAAAAATCCTACCCAGTAGACTCCTTCAGCAATTTCTACATACTCGTTATAATTTAAATCCTGCTTATCCATCGATCTTGTCCTCCAATCATTCCATTTATCGAACGATCTTTTAACTTTCATTCTGACTTGAAAATATTATACTATATAACATAATATAGCTTATCTTCACTTGCAACACAAGTGAAGATAGAAGGGGCGTTCTGCGCCCCGTCCAGCCGATTATGAAAACATCTTTTCGTTTTCATACATATAGCTTATCTGTTTTGGCAAGTCCATTTCTCCCGTTCTGCCATTTTATATAAGCGGAAATGATCCCTTGAAGCAAAGCAGCTCCCTACAGCCAGGTACGGTTGCAAGGCATAGGAAAGCCGGATAAGAAAGGCAAACAGCAGCACAGAGGCCCGCAGGTTCAGACCTGCAGGCCTCTTTTCTTAACGATACATAATTCTGCTGCAAGGCAGCTATCTCATCAGTCTTTAAAAGAATTTAGCCACATAGCCCTGAATAAAGATCACCAGAACAATGACCGGCAGAACCAATGTTATATAAGCCCTTGCCCATCTCGGAAAACGGATTCCTTTTCCTTCATTGGCTTCTTTCATGAAATTCTCAAATCCCCAGCCGTATCTGCTGGTGCAGAAAGCAAGATAGACCAGACTTCCCAGAGGAAGCAGGTTGTTACTGATAATAAAATCTTCCAGATCCAGAACATTGCTTCCTTCGCCAAAAGGCATAAAACCGCTCCACACATTAAATCCCAGTACACAGGGCAGGGATAATATAATAATAGCTGCCGCATTCAGCCATACCGCCTTTTTTATGGTGCAGCCGGTCAAATCTGTGGCAAAAGAAACAATATTCTGGAAAACCGCAATTACCGTGGAAATAGCAGCAAATGACATAAAAAGGAAGAACAGGCTTCCCAACAGCCTTCCGCCTGCCATGTTATTAAATACGTTGGGCAAAGTCACAAAAACCAGCTTTGGCCCCTGGCCCGGTTCAATCTGAAATGCAAAGCAGGCAGGGAAAATAATAAGTCCCGCCATAAAGGCCACAAAGGTATCCAGAACCGCCACACTGATGGCTTCTCCGGTCAGCCTGTGATCCTTGCCGATGTAGCTTCCAAAGATGGCAAGAGCTCCGATTCCAATACTTAAGGTAAAGAAGGCCTGTCCCATGGCAGCGAATATGACTTCGCCTATCCCTGCTTCCCTGATCTTGCCGAAATCAGGCTTTAAATAAAATTCCAGTCCTGCCCTGCTGTTTTCCATGAACACTGAATGAACAGCAAGTATGGCCATTAAGACCAAAAGACATACCATCATTAATTTTGTGATCTTTTCTACGCCTCCCTGGAGCCCTCTGGCACAGATAGAAAAGCCGCCAACGACCATGATGATCATAAATATTCCCATGAGAACAGGATTTGCCAGCATGTTCCCAAACTCTGCGGCTACCCCTTCCGCATCAAGGCCCACAAAATCTCCCTTTGCCATCTTTAAAAAATATAAGACCATCCAGCCGGAAACCGTGGTATAAAACATCATTAAAATGTAATTTCCCGCCATTCCCAGGTATTTGGCATAATGCCATTTGCTTCCTTCAGGCTCCAGTACATCATAGGACAATGCAATGCTCTTCTGGCTGGCACGCCCCACGGCAAATTCCATTACCACAATAGGCAGCCCCAAAATAAGCAGGAACACCGCGTAAATCAAAACAAAAGCTGCTCCTCCATACTGGCCCACAATATAAGGAAAACGCCAGACATTTCCAAGGCCAATGGCACATCCTGCTGAAATCAGTATAAATCCCAGGCGGGATGAAAACTTTTCTCTTCCCATCTTTCTAAGCTCCTCTTCAGTCACATGTTATCTTCAATCATTCCAAACAGGGCCGGTCATTTTCATATTCCGCCACCCCCTCTTTTTTGAAACGGAAAAAGATTCCATGCCATTATAGCATAGAATCTTTTCACTGACTACCATATCTTAATGACGGACCGGCAGAGGAATGAAGCCATTTCAGTTAGTCCTGTCTTCCGCAAATTTCCTGATTTCAGAGGCATTTGTGATCTTTTTTACCTGACCGTTCTTTATGACCACCAGAGTAGGCGCCTGCATGATCCCAAACTTTGTGGCAAGCTCTGCATTTTCCTCGGCATCTACCACCTCATAATCCATATTTTGTAAAAACTGTTTTGCGATCCGGCAATTAGGGCAGGTTTTTGTTGTAAAGAGATAGGTCCCGGCCGGGATCTCCGCTTTCTTCACCGCTGCCTTATCCCCGTTTTCCCTTAAAGCTCCTTTTTTAAGTACAGAGTGGAAAGGATCGTAGGCTGTCCGGTTCTTATATTCCTGGGTCTTTCCCTCATTCCAGTTCTGCACCGGACGGTAGTAGCCGGTGATCCGGCTGTATACCTCAGCTTTTTTTCCGCAGACCGGGCATACCTTATGTTCACCGGAAAGATATCCGTGCTCCGAACAAATGGAATAGGTTGGCGACAATGTATAATAAGGCAGCTTGAAATTCTCAGCAATGGTGTGCACCAGCTTTGCCGCTGCTTCCCAGTCAGGAAGCTTCTCACCCAGAAATGCATGGAATACGGTTCCTGATGTATAAAGGGTCTGCAGCTCATCCTGAATTTCAAGGGCATCAAAAACATCTGCCGTATAGTCCACAGGAAGGTGGGAGCTGTTGGTATAATAAGGGGTATCCCCCGGATTTCCGGCTGTTATGATATCCGGATAATGCTTCTTGTCATGCTTTGCCAGCCGGTATGTGGTGGACTCTGCAGGAGTTGCCTCAAGGTTATAGAGGTCTCCGTACATTTCCTGGTAATCTGACAGCCTTTCCCGCATGTGATTTAACACATCCTTTGTAAACTGCCTTGTTTTTTCACTTGTCAGATCCTGCCCCAGCCATTTGGCATTTAAGCCAACTTCATTCATTCCGATCAGGCCGATGGTGGAAAAATGATTTTCAAAGCTGCCCAGATAACGTTTCGTATAGGGATAAAGCCCCTGATTCAAAAGCTTTGTTATGACTTCACGCTTGGTTTTTAATGACCGGGCAGAAATATCCATCATATGATCCAGACGCTTGTAAAAATCGGCTTTATTCTGGGAAAGATAAGCAATTCTTGGCATGTTGATGGTCACAACGCCCACAGAACCGGTACTTTCGCCGGAACCAAAGAAGCCTCCGGTCTTTCTCCTAAGCTCCCTTAAATCCAGGCGCAAACGGCAGCACATGCTCCTTACATCGCTTGGTTCCATATCGCTGTTAATATAGTTGGAGAAATAAGGGGTTCCGTATTTAGAGGTCATTTCAAACAGCAGCCGGTTGTTCTCCGTATTGGACCAGTCAAAATCCCTGGTAATGGAGTAAGTAGGAATGGGATACTGGAAGCCCCGCCCATTGGCGTCTCCCTCTATCATGGTTTCAATAAAGGCCTTATTGATCATATCCATCTCAGCCTTGCAGTCCTTATATTTAAAGTCCGCCTCTTTTCCTCCAACAATGGCATTAAGCTCCGCCATATCGGCCGGAACGGTCCAGTCCAGGGTAATATTGGAGAACGGAGCCTGTGTTCCCCAGCGGCTTGGCGTATTCACACCATAAATAAAGGATTCAATGCATTTCTTCACTTCCCGGTAGGATAATTGATCAGCCTTTACAAAAGGAGCCAGATAAGTATCAAAAGAGGAAAAGGCCTGTGCTCCTGCCCATTCATTCTGCATGATTCCCAGGAAATTGACCATCTGGTTGCAAAGTACGGATAAATGCTTTGCAGGGGAAGAAGTGATCTTTCCCGGTATTCCGCCAAGCCCCTCTAAAAGGAGCTGCTTTAAGGACCAGCCGGCACAGTAACCGGTAAGCATGGATAAATCGTGAATATGGACATCCGCATTCCTGTGGGCATTTGCAATCTCCTGGTCATAAATTTCAGACAGCCAGTAATTAGCCGTAACCGCACCGGAGTTACTTAATATCAGTCCTCCGACGGAATAGGTGACAGTGGAATTTTCCTTGACACGCCAATCCTCTACCTTTACGTAGCTGTTTACCACAGCCTTGTAATCCAGAATGGTATCCTTCATATTCCGTATTTTTTCTCTCTGTTTCCTGTATAAAATATAAGCCTTCGCCACATCGGTATATCCTGCCTGCTCAAGAACGTGTTCCACACTGTCCTGAATCTGTTCTACCGTAACTTCTCCTCCTGACATCTTTCCCTGAAAATCCGCAGTTACCCGAAGAGACAGCAATTCCAGTATTTCATTATTAAACTCCTTTTGAGTGGCCTTAAATGCTTTTTTAATCGCTTCCGTGATTTTATTCAGACTGAATTCAGCACTTTCCCCATCTCTCTTTACCACCTGGATCATATAACTAAACTCCTTTCCACTTTCCTGCCCGGTAAGCAGGGCGTTCCTCTGCAAAACCCCTTATAATTTTTCTATAACTAAATAGACGGTGCCAAAAGCGGCACCTTTTGCAGGAAGCCAGAACCGGCTTCTCACAGGTATATTATACCAGAAGAAAAGAAAAAACACAATATGTAGTTTGGTTTTTTAACACCAATCCACATATTGTGTTTTTTATTCGTCAACAACATCGGCATTGTTTGCCAGAGAGGCAAACAGCTCCGATGGCACATAGGCATTCACCAGAATTCCGTCTTCCTGATACTCTTCCTTTAACAGCTGGCCGTATTTGCGGATCAGCTGGATCTTCCCTGCTTCCTTATAGGAATAAACCTTTTCCAGATACACTTTCTGGTTTCTGAGAATGGTTTCTAAAAGATTTAAAAGTTCATCCAGTCCTTCTCCTGTTTTAGCGGATATCCGCACCTGATGGTCTGAAGAAATGTCCTTAAGGATCGTTCCGCCCTCTGCTGCATCAATCTTATTAAACACCGTAACCATTATCTTATCACAAACACCAAGCTCCCTCAAAGTCTCGTATACAACATACATCTGCATATCCATCTGAGGATTGGAGCAATCCACCACATGAAGAATGATATCGCTGTATTTGGCTTCTTCCAAGGTACTTTTAAATGCTTCGATCAAATGATGGGGAAGCTTTCTGATAAATCCTACGGTGTCCGTTAAAAGGAGCTGCTGACCACCTGGCAGGCTTAAATTCCTGGTTGTGGGATCAAGGGTGGCAAACAGCTTATCCTCAGCCAGTATCCCGGCATCTGTAAGCCTGTTTAACAGGGTGGATTTCCCGGCATTGGTATAGCCAACAATGGCGGCGGTCGGTACATGGTTTTTATCCCTCTGCTGCCTGACAACTTCTCTGTGACGCTTCACATCCTCTAAATCAGCCTTTAACATTCCGATCCTGTCATGTATCAGACGGCGGTCCATTTCCAGCTTTTTCTCTCCAGGCCCCCGGGTGCCGATTCCTCCTCCCAAACGGGACAAGGAGCTTCTAAGACCCACTAAGCGGGCTGACCGGTACTTTAACTGAGCCAGTTCCACCTGGATTTTGCCTTCTCTGGTCGTGGCCCTGGAAGCAAAAATATCCAGAATCACCATGGTCCGGTCCATGATCTTCGTATCCAGGGCCTCTTCCAGATTACGAAGCTGGGCCGGAGACAATTCATCATCGCAGACAATTCCGGTTGCATCAAGCTCCCAGATGCGGTCCTTTATTTCCTCAATCTTTCCCTTTCCCAGATAAGTCCCCGGATGGATCCTCTCCCGGTTCTGGATTACCTTATCCACAGTAACGGCTCCTGCCGTTTTCACCAGCTCTTCCAGTTCATCAAGAGACGCCTGCGCGTCATTCTCATCCCCGGTACTGACTGCCACCAGGATCACCCGTTCTTCTACTTCCTTTAACTCAATCAGCTCTGCCATCAATCGTTCCAACCTATCTTGTCTTTAAAAATGTGATCTCCCGCTCCGCTTCCTCATCAGGACCGTGGGCTGAGACATACTGCTGCATCAGATCCAGGGCTGTTTTAAATTCACCTTTACGTTCCTTGGCAACAGCCTGGTTAAACAAAAGCTCCGGAACCTCTGAACTGTCGGCTGCTGAAAGTCCCTTATTAAAGTATTCAGCCGCTCCATCCCAGTCCTCTCCGGCCATCTTACATAAACCCATCCGGTTATAAAGCTGGGCGCTTTCTTCCCCGCCATTAATGGCCTCTTCATAGAGACTCATGGCATCAGAAGCCGTTCCCGCCTTTTCCATGGCTGCTCCTGCCGCCAGCAAGGCTTTCAGCCTGCCCGGCGCTTTCTTTTCTGTATCCAGTTCAGCACTTCGCTTATAGTCTTCTATGGCACCGTTTAAATCTCCGGCTCCTGCCCTGGAAACGGAACGTAGATTTAAATATTCCGGCCGCTCACGGTCTATCTTTATGAGTATGCCATAGGTGTCTGCAGCGGAAGAATAATCTCCTGCCAGGTATTCGGCTTCTGCCCTGTACTTTAACACATCCACATCAAACTTTCCTACCAGTCCTTTGGAGGAATTGATGGCCTGGTCAAAGGCTTCCACGGCACTGTCATAATTGCCCTGGTCAAGAGCTTCGATTCCCGCGGCCCGGTAAGAATATTTGTTTTCCTTTTTCCCACAGCCGCCTGCTGCTATGGCAACTGCCAGTGCAAGTCCAAGGATAGCAGTCCCGTAACCTGTCTTTCTTCTCATGCTATTATCTCCTTTTAAGGAAGTTCAATTCAAGAATTTATTGTTTTCCCGTGCTTCCATGGCCTCCACGGTCCTCATGGCCTAAAAGTTCCACTTCTTCAAAGCATAAGGCAGGCTGATGCTCCATAATACGGAACTGGCAGATACGGTCATTTACATGAATCACCGTATCCCGCAGCGCATAGGCCGGGAAAAACCACTGATCATTATCACCGCAGTATGTTTCATCAATGATTCCCATGCTGTTGGTCTGGATCACACCGTAATTTTTAAACGTGCTGCTTCTTGGAACCACATGGGCTTCAAACCCGGCAGGAAGCTCCATGGCAATCCCCAAAGGGATCAGTTTGAACTCGCCGGCCTTTATCTCCACTTCCTGTGCCGCCCGCAGGTCAATCCAGTCGGATTTACCGTCTATGTAGCGTAAACGTTCGATTTTATCAGTAAAATATTTTATTCTAATGGCTTGTGTCACCTTTTTACCTCCTAATCCCCACGTCTTTTCGACGCCGCAGTAAACGAAAAGTAGTGGGTTAGCTTATTTATTGTATTGTTGTATAATAGAAGCTGCGGCAACAGCTCGTAATAATTTAGGGATTCG
>JAISYJ010000080.1:0-24199 GCA_031270005.1 Hungatella sp.
TTAGCTTAATTATAACAGAAATCTTAGAATAGTGCGCAAAAACCTCTACCATTTATGACAACTTTTAAAGGGCAGTGGAATTTAGTCCTGCACTGGAATTTACTTTTTCAATTCAGCACCTTTATGTCCAAAAAGCAGGTCTGAATAATAGGAAATTTCTAAAATTCAGTCAGGTCATGATCCCATGGAGATACCAAGATGTTCATATGCCCGTTCCGTGGCAACGCGCCCTCTGGAGGTTCGGTTTATAAAACCGTTCATCAGAAGATAAGGCTCATAAACATCTTCCAGCGTTCCGGCATCCTCTCCTAAAGAAGCAGCCAGGGTATCCAGTCCTACCGGACCGCCGGCAAATTTCTCAATCATTGTGGTCAGGATCGCCCGGTCATTATAGTCCAGGCCAAACTTATCCACATCCAAAATGTCCAGGGCAAAATCCGCCACTTCTTTTGTAATGATACCGTTGTATTTTACCTGGGCGAAATCCCGCACTCTCTTTAATAAGCGGTTTGCCAGCCTTGGAGTTCCTCTGGAGCGCTTGGCAATCTCTGCCGCCCCTTCTTCCTCGATTTCCACCTGTAAGACCCTGGCGGAACGGCAAACAATGATCTTAAGCTCCTGAGGCGTATAAAATTCCAGCTTCTGCACCACACCGAACCTGTCCCTTAATGGAGCGGTTAAAAGCCCCGCTCTGGTAGTCGCTCCCACCAGAGTGAATTTAGGAAGATCCAGTCTTATGGATCTGGCAGAAGAATCCTTCCCCAGCATGATATCTATGGCAAAATCCTCCATGGCCGGATACAGAACCTCTTCTACCTGACGGTTTAAGCGGTGGATCTCATCCACAAACAGCACATCACCCTCCTGGAGATTGTTCAGTATAGCGGCCATCTCTCCCGGTTTTTCAATTGCAGGTCCTGATGTGACCTTCATATTGACTCCCATTTCATTGGCAATGATCCCTGAAAGAGTAGTCTTTCCCAGACCGGGAGGCCCGTAAAACAAAACATGATCCAGGGATTCCCCCCTGGCTTTGGCGGCATCAATGTATACTTTTAAATTAGTACGTATCTTTTCCTGTCCGATATACTCCTCAAGACACATGGGTCTTAAGTTCGGCTCTATCCTTTTATCTTCTTCCGTTACCTCTGTGGTTATGATTCTACGTTCCATCTCTGTCTTTACCCGTCATTCTATATAAATGCCAAATGCTTTAAGGATGCCTTAAGCACATCTTCCACTGTCATGGACTCCGTCACTTCCACCTGGCGGACTGCCCTGCCCGCCTCGGCTGCGGAATATCCCAGAGCCGCCAGCGCATCCATTGCTTCTTCTGCTATCCCGCCGGATAAAGCAGGTCCATTCACCGGTTCTGCAAACCCGGAAGGGAGAATTTCAGCCATATCAATTTTATCCTTTAAGTCCAATATAATCCTCTGAGCCGTCTTTGCTCCGACCCCCGGCGCTTTGGATATGGACTTGGCATCCCCTGAAACAATGGCCCTTCTTAAATCCTCCGGATCCAGGGCAGAAAGAATTCCCAAAGCTCCTTTGGGACCAATCCCATTCACGCTTATGAGCTGCTTAAACATCTGCAGATCCTGACGGTTTAAGAAACCGTAGAGGCACATGGCATCATCCCTTACCTGAAAATATGTATACAACTTTGTCTCTACGCCGATTCCCGGCAGTTTTTGAAGCACGGATACAGGAACATGTATCTCAAATCCCACGTTCCCGCTTTCTATCACAACGGTATCTTCAAATACTTCAACCAATGGCCCTTTTACGAAAGAAATCACGACCTCTGTCTCCTTTTGACTATTATGCAGGAAATCCCACCTTTGCTATTTATCATAGCATACAGCCTGTTGTTATGCAAGCGGATAGTCGAACAAATATTCTGTTTCCGTTGACGGACCGGCGTCTTTCCGCTATAATGTTGAGGAAGGCAACACCCTGCGGGCATACATTTACACCCGGTAAAGCGGAGTGAGGCCCTGCCCAAAAACATGGACAGTACGAAAGAAAGGGCGGAAGCATTTGTGATCACTTTACAGAAAACCATTGCATTTCATGAGACATATCCCTTTGACCGGATCGGCAGGAAAGAGGATCTGCTGTTCTTTGATATAGAAACCACAGGTTTTTCCGGGACGTATTCTACCCTTTATTTGATCGGATGCGTTTATTACAAAAACGGCTGCTGGAACCTGGTTCAGTGGTTCGCAGACACCCTGGACTCAGAAAAAGAGCTGCTGGAAACCTTTTTTAAATTTTTAAAAAATTTCACTACAGTCATACATTTTAACGGAGACGGTTTTGATATCCCCTATCTTTTGAAGCGCTGCCTTGCCCACGGGATGCCTTATGATTTTTCCGGTGTGAAAAGCCTGGATATTTACAAAAAAATACGCCCTTACCGGGGGCTTCTCGGACTTCCCTCAATGAAGCAAAAAGCCATTGAGGAATTTTTAAAAGTAGAGCGGAAGGATCTTTATTCCGGCGGACAGCTGATTGAAGTTTACAAGGATTATTTGATCTCTCATGACAAATTTTTATTTGATCTTTTAATATTACATAATGAAGACGATTTAAAGGGAATGCCCCTGATCCTCCCTATATTAAATTACCCGGATTTTTTAGAACACAGCTTTCTCCTTGAACATCAAGAAATTTTATGCCAAAAAGATATTTTCGGCCGGGAGTTCCGCTCCTTAAGGCTTATCTGCAAAAATGGCTTTGCCATTCCCGTTGGATTTTCCAAATCCAACTCCCTGATTTCCATGGAGGCAGAAGGAGAACACCTGACCGCAACCATTGACCTCTATGAGGGCGAATTAAAATTCTTTTATCCTGATTATAAAAATTACTATTATCTGATTTATGAAGACAAGGCCATTCACAAAAGCGTGGCTGAATACGTGGATAAGGAAGCCCGGACAAAAGCTACGGCCAAGACATGTTACACCCGCAGGGCCGGCTGTTATCTTCCCCAGTTTTCCCCCTTGTGGACGCCATGCCTGCAAATGGAATTCAAGGATAAAATCACTTATGTTCCCTATGAACCGGACTTCTTTGAGGAGGGCGAAAAGCTTCACCTTTACATCCGTCACTTGTTTGATACCATGTGCAGATAATTTAGAAGCGTTTTCCACGGTTTCCGGCATTTTACGGAATGCTTTCGGGGTACGTCCGTGGTACGTCTTTTATTTGAGGCTATATTTTAAATAATGCCGGGAATATGGATGTTTTTAAGGGAAGCCAAATGGCTTCCCTTAATTCGCCTTTTACGGATAATCCCCTCTTTTTAACAAATACCTGATGTAGGCAAATGTCCTTTCTTCCCCTTGGTTTTTTAACATCACAAGAAGCTCCTCTAACAAGCTTCTCGTCTCAGGATCAATGACCATGTAGCGTTTCGCGTGCATGTAATATTCCCAGGGCGATGCGTCGGTGTATTCCTTCCCCTTATACGTCTTCGATGCGGCGATCCGGTCCATCATCATTTCAATGACATATTTTAAGGGCATCTTATGGCCCACCAGTCCCTCCGACATATCAGTGGTAAAGTCGATCCAGTATTCGTAGTGATGCTTGTTGCGGCCTTTATGGTGGAGCCAGGCTCTTGAAAAGCCCTTGTCCTCCCTTTCCGCAGCGTTGGGGCTTCTGGTCCCCTGATAATAAAGAACGCCTGGTATGAATTCTTCCAGACTGTATTTTGATAAATCGTGAAGCAGCCCCTGTTTTATAAGGCCCACACGAAAACAGTTTTTCATGACCCTGATCTTATGTATATTGATCGTGCAAAAATGACCCCATAAATTCATAAATTTCATTGCTTTCACCTTTTTATCCTTGCAAAAGAATCTTTTCTCATTTTACCACAAATTTCTCCGATTTTACCACTTATTTCCCTTTAAATTTATTCTAAAGATTTCTTGATTTTTAAGACGGAAAATGTTTGACACCTTTCCCTTTTTATGCTATTCTTAGGGAGGTTACAGATATCCTGTAACAGTACAACTTTTTATTCATTTTGGAGGTATCATAATGAAAGGTACAGTTAAGTGGTTTAACAACCAAAAGGGTTACGGATTTATTTCCGACGAACAGGGTAACGATGTATTTGTTCACTACTCAGGTCTTAGCATGGACGGCTTCAAATCCTTAGACGAAGGCGCTGCAGTAGAGTTCGATGTTGTAGACGGAGCTAAGGGGCCACAGGCTACAAACGTTACCAAATTATAATCATTGACTTATCAGTGTACCTTTTTTCAATATATAGGAAGAAGTTATATTGTTTCACATGATTACGATCAGAGCCATCCAATGTCCAATGGATGGCTCTTTTTGATGCCTCTTGTCTTACGATTTCTCGTACATCCTTTTTAAATCTTCTATTGTAAATTCATAATTTTTATTGCAGAAATGACAGTTTACTTCAATGCTCTTTCCTTCGTCGATCATTTCCTGAAGCTCTTTCTTCCCGATGCTGATCAAGGCCTTTTCCACCCTGGCTTTATCACAATTGCAATAAAAGCGGGCAGGAACCTGTTCCATCATCTCCACGCCAAAGTCTCCAAGAATGTGTTCGAGAATCATTTCCGGCGTATCTCCATGATCCAGAAGATCCGTGATGGAGGTGATTTCTCCCAGCTTTTTCTCCAGGCTTCCAATGACCTCCTCAGAGGCTCCCGGCAGGAGCTGGATGATAAAGCCGCCGGCTTGCTTTACGGTGTTGTCCTTATTCATTAAAACGCCCAGTGCCACTGATGACGGCGTCTGCTCTGAAGCAGCATAGTAATAAGTCAGATCCTCAGCAATCTCACCGCCTACCAGTATGGTCTGTCCAACATAAGGCTCCTTTAAGCCGATATCCATAATTACGCTTAATACTCCCTCTCCTACCGCACCGCCTACATCCAGCTTTCCGGCCTGATTAGGAGGAAGCATGACGCCGGGATTATAAACATAGCCTTTTACATTTCCCTTTGAATCTGCAGTTACAGTAAGGCCTTCCATTGGGCCGCTTCCCTGAATCTTTAAAGTCAGTAAATCATCTTCCCCCTTCATCATGACGCCCATCATGCTCCCTGCAGTCAAAAGCCTGCCTAAAGCAGCCGTAGCTACAGGGCTTGTATTATGAGCCTGTCTTGCCTGTTCTACCATTTCTCTGGTAGTTGCCGCGAAGGCGCGGATCTGATGATCCCCTGCTGTGGCTCTGACAATATAATCAGCCATATTATAATTCCTTTCCGCGTTCTCTTGCTATGATATAAATTCTTTCACTGGTATCCTTTGCGGGAGCTTTGGTAAAAGCATCAAAAGCAGCTACAAAATCCATGCCAGCCTCTTTTATCGCCATTTTTACTTCGTCAAGTGAATATGCTCTCTGATAATGATTCTCCGTATATTTCCGGTACAGGTTTTCCTCCTGCCGGATAAACAGAGAAAGATCATATTCATTGATCCTGGTTTCCTTATCATAATAATTATCCCAGATAAAGCTGCATTCCTCCCGGTCCTCGGCAATGGTGGAATCGCCCATAAGGGTCTCATATTTATATATGGTGTTCAGATCAAATATAAAAATTCCTCCCGGATCCAGATAATTGTTGACCAGGCGGAAAACCTCCGTCATATCCTCATATTCCAGAATATAATTCATGCAGTCACAGATGCTTAAAACGGCCTGCACCGTGCCGTAAAGTTCAAATTCCCTCATATCCTGCATAAGATAAAGAATGTCTTTTCCTGACTTTTCCCGCTTTTCCATGGCTATCTGCAGCATATCTTCGGAGTTGTCCACTCCGATCATATCATATCCCCGGTCCGCAAGAAGCTCTGTAAGGCTTCCCGTTCCGCAGCCCAGGTCAAGAAGCAGGCCATCCTTTATCCCATATTCATTCAGCAGACCGGTTACGTATTCACACCAGTCCTTATATGGAATATTGTCCATAAACCGGTCATAGACCTCTGCAAAGCTAGTGTAGGCTTCCATTCACAATTTCCTCTTTCTTGCCCATGCCCTATGGGCATTTAGGTACACCCGCAGGGTGTTTCCTCTTATTCTTCAAAAACAAAGCAGGTAACTCATAAAGAGGTACCTGCCTTCCTGTCTCTTTATCCTGCTGCCAGGGCAGCATTTGATTACAGGTTGGATCCGCAGCACTTTTTATACTTCTTGCCGCTGCCGCATGGACATGGATCATTTCTTCCGACCTTTGCTCCCTTAACAATGGTTCCAGAAGCCTTCTGCTTTTTATAAAGCTCTTTTCTCTTCTCTTCCGGCAGTATGGTATCCCACTCCGGAAGATTATACAGCCACTCTGCTTTAGCCTCTACCATATTATAATAAAGCTTTTCCGTATCGATCTCTATTTTTACCACGGTCTGCTCGTCCATAGTCTCAATAGGATTCTCATATCCCTTTAAGCTTTCATTGATTCCATCTAAAAAACCGGTCATTGTCTGGACATCTGTTCCGTATCTCTTTGCCAGATCCTCTACTGTTCCCTCAACCACTTCCTCTGGCTTGGAAAGAATATGCTCATAGATTCCTTTTTCTACTTTAAAATACTCGGTCCATAATTCTTCTTTTCCTTTATCATCCAGTCCATCGCCGTATGCCAGGTTTCTCCAATTTTCTAAAATAGCCATGTTCAAACCATCCTTTTGTCTGTTATTCTCATGAAGGCAGCGGACCAAGATTATGTGATCTTGATTTTAGCAGCTGCCCATGGAGTCAAATACCGCCCCGTAACCTGCTTCGGGGTATTTGACTTCTGATAGTACTTCAACAAACAGTATATAACATCTTTATATATTTTGCAAAATGTTTTTTCTTATTTTACAATTCTCTGCCGTCAAATCACGGGAAAGGCTGTTCCTATAGGCATTTATTTCCCTGCTTCCTGTTCCTGCTTAAGCCCAGAAGCTTCATCATTAAGTCCACGCTTCCTACATTGTAGCCGCTGCATCCGTAGACTGCCTTTAATCCGGGATCCGTGACGATCAAAAGAGGAAGCTTTTCCGGATCCACATACATTCTCCTTGCCAGCGGTTCTACCCCATCATCAAAGTTTATGTAACCTACCTTAATCCGGGGTATTACTTCCAAAACCTTGCCGATGGTCCGGTTCTGCAATGACATTTCACTTTGAAGCAGGAAAATGATCTGGCCATCAAGGGCATTTAAGGCATCTTTTTGCTCCAGCATTTCGTTAAGAACATGCTCGGTAGGTTCCTGACCCTCGGACATGATAGCCAGAATATTGGCCTTTCCTTCCATAAGCACCGATGCCGGAACCGTCTGCTCTTTTCCGTTTTCTTTTTTCATGGTCACATCAAAATCATCCAGCAAGTTGTCAACCAGCATATCTTCCAGACTTCCAGCCCTTAAGCGCATGGTTACAGACTTTTCTTCATCCTTATTTAATTCAAAGACATACTCGCTGGCATTCTGGTTTCCGCTGGGGAGGCGTACAGATGTGATTAGCCGGTAAATACCAGGCTCCAGATCCAGCTTTAATACACCGCCGGAAAATTTTACGCCAGTGTAATCCAGAGACACAAACTGTCCCTCTTTCAGCCTTCCAATGGTCCATGTCTGGTAATAGGTCCACAGGCTGTCTGTTTCCCCATAAAGCACCAGCTTTCCTGATTCTTTGTTCCTGTCTGTTAATATCTCATCAGCCCCTGATACTGATACAAATCTGCCTGTCTCATAAACTTCAGCCTCCAGATTTACCAGGTTCATTCGGGCCGGAATGCCCAGAGTCCGGCAGATGGCGACAAATAATATCTTCCGGCTCAGGGAATTGCCCTGTAAAAGCTTAAGGCTTCCTATGGGAGTGGAACAGATCGTCTTGTAGTCCAGCTTTGGTTCAAAACCAATGTGCTTCTTCACATATTCCCAAACGGTTTCAGGATCCTTACGAAACCTTTCCTTTTCCTGCCCATGGAAAAATTCCTCAATAAAGCCCCGGTAATCCGTCATTTCCTCAAGCAAAATTCTTGGGCAGAGGATATATTTTATATAAATATCCAGATTTCCATTCTCTTCCCATTCCTTACGGTATGTAGAGGCCCCTGCAAGATGGCTTTCCAGGATGTCTGCTCTGGCATCCTTATAATCCTTAACGGTCAGACTGTTAAGCATTGCCTTACGGTCCGGATTCTGATCCCTGGAAAGAAATTTATAGATTTCATCAAAGTTACCGGCAGACAACCGGAGGAGTTCTGTTTCCTCCGGATACCGGGAAGCCTCTTCTGCCTTAAAATATCCTGCGATCCTGCTTTCCCGCATCTGGTTCGCCTCATGGATCCGTTTCCGGTTTCTTTCCTTTTGTTCCTTTGTAAGCTTCGCCGGATTCATTGGGTAATCCTTCGGAGCCCTGACGTCCACATCCACCCAGGTATCTCTTACGGATTTATTCTCTTCCTTCTTAAGTACCAGAACCGTTTCCTCCCCATCCTCAGGGGAAATCCACGCTTCACAGCACAGCCCATCCTTCATGGCACGGACATGGATATCCCCAAGGCCAATGGTAATGGATACCCTTCCATTCCTGTCTGTATATAAGTTTACCACGCTGCAATATTCCGCCATATTGAGAATTTCAAAAGAAACCCGTACATTCTCTGCCGGTTTTTTATTCTTATCAAGAACCTGGATCTTATAAGATTTGGTCAGGGCATAGGTTGGGGTTCCATTATAATAGACCAATAAATCTTCCTGGCCCAGACATTCCGTCTCCGAATCGCCGGAATAGTCAGAAAAGGTTCTGGTGTGTACCAGTAATGCCCTGGAGGAGGCATTGGTAAACCACCCCTTATCCAGCACTTCTTCCGGCTCACAGGCTCCCAGAAAATGCCACCTTCCTTCCACAAACACCTCCACCCATGCATGATTATCATCACAATGAGCCCATCTTGGGGTATACACCTGTCTGGCAGGGATGCCCACGCTCCGGAATGCTGTTACGGCAAAGGTGGATTCCTCTCCGCACCTGCCCTTTCCGGATTTATACACAGTCACAGGCGATATGGTCCTGTTGTCGGAAGCTTCATAGGTTCCGTTCTCCGCACACCAGTAATTGATTTCCAACACCGCCTCCCTTATTGAAAGCCCTTTGATCCGTTCGATCAGCTTGTCATAAAAAAATCTGCGGCAGTCCTCAATATTCTCCGTATTGATCCTGTAATATAAAATATGATGGAGAAAAATATCTTCCGGAATTTCCTGACACCATTCCATCTGATCATAAACCATGATGGAATGCCTTACAAATCCAAGAAATACAGAAAAGTCATACTCCCCGGCATCCCGTACCGGCATTGTCCCATATAAAAATTTCATGAGCACCTGTTCCCTGGGAGCACAGCTTTCCATGGCTTTCTCGATTTCTCCCTTAAGACCTCCCAAAAAGGGAAGCCTGAGTTCATATTTTTCCTGGGCATATCTCTGCAAATGTTCTGAAAACATCACAAAATTCTCCTTTACGAAATCAAATAATTATTTTCTGACTTAGACGGCCCGGCAGAAGCTACATAATAGTAACTCCTGCAGAATAAAGCTTCCTGGCTGTGGCCTCATCTGGCATGGAGTCTGTAATGATTCCGTCTATGTCATCAAAATGGGCAAATTTATAGGAATCATTAAAATAAAATTTGTCTTTTTCCATTACCAGATATTTGTGCCTGCTGCTGGCTATTGCCGCCTTCTTTGTCAAGCCATCCTCCACGCCTAAGGTGGTAATGGAATTGTCCGTAAGGTCCAGACCGCAGGTTCCGATGAAGGCCCTGTCAAAGCTGTACTGTTTAATGATTTCAATGGCAGCCGCCCCCATAAAGCCGTTTACCGTACGGTACATGATTCCTCCGGTCCCAATGGAAGTGATATCTGGATTAACTGCCAGTGTCTGCATAATATCGATCATGTTCGTAACCACGGTCAACCGTTTGTGGGACCTGGAAAGCTGTTCCGCCACCATGATATTTGTGGTAGAAATATCCAGAAATATGGTTTCATTGCTCCTGATAAGCTCAAAAGCCTTCTGGGCAATTAATTTCTTTTTCTCAATATTCGTATCTCTCCGGTCAATCACATCCCGCTTCAAAGGGTAATCCTGGGATAGTAAGGCTCCGCCATAGGTCCGTTTCAGCTTTCCGGCATTTTCCAGATTTTTTAAGTCCTTGCGTATGCAATCCTCCGTCACCTGAAAAAGAGCGCTTAAATCCTTTACCTTTACCAAGCCCTGGTCATGAAGGATCTGCAAAATCCTGTCTAAACGTTCTTCCGTAAACATGCTTTCTCCTCCATCAGCCTTTTTGCCTGACGTATCTGTTCCTCTTCTGTACGGAAAATGTCATATTCCCCGATTCCCGGTATGCCCATATTTACATTTTCTTTCCGGTAGGTCATGCCGCTGTCCACAATCGTCTTTCCTGACATGTGAAAACACCGGGCATCTATCTCATCCATAAGGCTGGCAATGGCATCTACATTGACCCCGCTGCCTACCAAAATATCGATCCGGCCGGCCGCCTGCTCTATCAGTTCCCCTAAAAGCTTCTTTCCTTCCATACAGGTATTCTGCTGTCCGGAGGTCAGTATGGTATCTGCCCCTGCCTCCATGGCCTCTTTTAAGCTTCTGTATGGATCCCGGCATACATCAAAAGCTCTGTGCAGGGTCATGTTTCCCGTTCCCGCCTTTTCCCTGAGCACTTTCAGCCGTTCCATGTCAAGATCCCCGTCCGGTTTTAAAAATCCCACCACAATCCCATCTGCGCCAAGATCCCGAAACATCTGCGCATCCTCTGAGATCATCTGAAATTCATGATCTGTATACAAAAAATCTCCATACCTGGGCCGTATCAGTACGTTGATTGGAACGTCACAGGATTTGCGGATCTGCTTAAACTGACTCACTCCAGGGGTCGTCCCCCCGATCACCAGATTTGCACAGAGCTCCAGCCTGTCGGCTCCTCCCTGTACTGCTGCTTTGGCAGATTCCACAGAATCCACACAGACCTCCAAGATATAGTCTTTCATTATTTTCTCCTAACCATATATTTTTTGTTGCCAGCATCCTACACTGCCTTATGGCAGGCTGCAAAATGCCCTGGCAAGACTTCTTTCATTTCCGGTGTTTTTTCCCGGCAAAGCTGCTCTGCATGAGGGCAGCGGGAAGCAAACCGGCATCCTTCCTTCAAATTGACAGGATTTGGAAGGCTTCCCTCCAGCATGATCCGGCTGCGGCTCTTTTCCACATCTGGGTCCGGGATGGGAATTGCAGAAAGCAATGCCTGGGTATAGGGATGGAGCGGAGTCTCAAAAAGGCTCTCACTGTCCCCTAACTCCACCATGGCCCCAAGATACATGACACCGATCCGGTCACTGATGTGCTTGACCATGGAAAGATCATGAGCGATGAACAGATAGGTAAGCCCCCTCTTCTCCTGCAGCTCTTTTAACAAGTTAATCACCTGTGCCTGAATGGAAACATCCAGTGCTGAGATGGGTTCGTCACAGATCACAAACTCCGGATTCACTGCCAATGCCCGGGCAATGCCCACCCGCTGACGCTGCCCGCCGGAAAATTCGTGGGGAAAGCGGTCTGCATGCTCTTCGGAAAGTCCCACGGTTTCTAAGAGTTCCAGAACTTTCTTTCTCCGTTCCTCCCCACTTAAGATTCCATGAGCATCAATTCCTTCCGCAACAATATCAATGACCTTCATCCTCGGATTAAGGGATGCATAAGGATCCTGAAAGATCATCTGCATCTTTCTGGTAAATCCATGGCGCTCCGCCGCAGATAAGCTTCTGCTCATCTCCTGTCCATCATATAATATCCTGCCATCCGTTGGCTCATACAGCTGAATTACGGTACGGCCGAACGTAGACTTCCCGCAGCCGCTTTCCCCTACCAGGCCAAGGGTTTCTCCTTTATAAATATCCAGGCTGACATCATCCACCGCTTTTAAAATCTGATTTTTCCCTACCTGGAAATATTTCTTTAAATGCTTTACCTCTAATAATGGTTTCTTTTCTGCCGACATCATAATTTCCTCCTATTCCCAGAGAGCCTTTGCCCGCTCATCAAGAAGCCAGCAGCGTGCATGGTGGTCTTCACCGCAAAGCATATCCTCCGGCGGATACTGTCTGCAGACCTCCATGGTCGACCTGCATCTGGCTGCAAAGGGGCAGCCTTTTGGCGGATCCATCAGATCTGGCGGCGTCCCCGGAATGGCCGTCAGCTCGCTTCCCTTATGAGAAGCCTTTGGTATGGAAGCCAGAAGCCCCTTTGTATAAGGATGCTCTGTCTGGTAAAACAGCTCCCGCACACCGGCGCTTTCCACCAGCTGACCTCCGTACATGACTGCAACCCGATCCGCAACATTAGCCACAACCCCCAGATTATGGGTGATAATAATAATGGAAGTTTTGATTTTTTTCTGCAGATCCTTCATAAGATCCAGGATCTGTGCCTGTATGGTTACATCCAGAGCCGTAGTCGGCTCATCGGCAATTAAAATCTTAGGATCACAGGCCAAAGCCACCGCGATCACGACTCTTTGCCTCATGCCGCCGGAAAGCTGATGGGGGTACTGGTCAAACCTTGTATCCGGATTGGAAATCCCAACAAGGGAAATCAACTCAAGAGCCCGTTGCTTCATCTGTGCTTTTGTCATATCCTTCCGATGCTCTTTTAATACCTCCACAATCTGTTTACCAATGGTCATCGTAGGGTTTAAAGAGGTCATAGGATCCTGGAATATCATGGAAATATCCGACCCCCGTACCGCCTGCATCTGCCGCTCGCTATATTTTGCAAGGTCCCTGCCTTCTAAGAGAATACTGCCTCCAACGATTTTTCCGTTTTTTGGAAGCAGGCCCATAATGCTTTTTACGGAAATGGATTTGCCGGAGCCGGATTCTCCAACGATTGCCAAAGTCTCCTGCTCATCCAGACAAAAACTTACCCCGCGCACTGCCTGGACTACTCCATGCTGTGTTTTTATATGTACCTGTAACTGATTGACTTCCAATAATCTGCTCACGACGATTCACCTACTTTCTCATTCTTGGATCCAGAGCATCCCGCAGGCCGTCTCCAAGAATGCTGAAGCATACCATAATCAGGACGATCACGATTGCCGGGAAAATCAACACATGAGGGAAATTACGAAGCACCTGGTATCCGTTGTTAATTAAAACTCCCAAAGATGCTTTTGGTTCCTGCATACCAATGCCGATAAAGCTTAAAAATGCTTCCGTAAATATGGCAGATGGAATGGTAAACATGGCATTGATGACAATGACTCCTACCGTATTAGGGATCAAATGCTTCCATATGATTCCTGCAGTACTGGTTCCCAGCACCCGGGCAGCAAGAACAAACTCCTGATTTTTAAGCTTTAAAATGGATCCGCGGACCAGACGGGCCATATTCACCCATCCCGTAATGGAAAGAGCCACTACAATCGTCCAGATGCCTGCCGGCATAACCATCATCAAAAGAATGACAATGATCAGATGGGGGATTCCCACCAGCACTTCAATGATCCGCTGCATAACGGCATCCACTCTCCCGCCGGCCAAAGCGGAAACCGCTCCATAGGTCACTCCCAGCGTCAAATCCAAAAGAGCTGCAACAAAGGCGATGAGCAGGGATATGCGGGTCCCCATCCACGTTCTGACCCAGAGGTCCCGGCCGAACTGATCGGTTCCGAAGAGATGTACCAGGGAGGGCGTCTGATAAATGATATCATAATTCGTTTCTTTATAAGAATATCTTGAAAATATCGGCGCCAGTATTGCAAGGAGCCCGATTGCAATCAACGTAAACAAGCAGACGACCGCCGCCTTATTTTTCTTCAAACGAAGCCAGCCATCCTGAAGGGCTGTTAAATTGGGCCGGGCAATATGTTCTTTCTCCGATTCATCCACATTTGCTTTTACAAATAATTCATCCATTCTTAACCCTCCCCGCCGGCTGCCAGACGAATCCTGGGATCAATCAGAGAATACGCGATATCAACGATCAGCACCACAAAAATATAAAAAGCGCTGTAAAAGATCGTGATTCCCATGATCGTGGAATAGTCATTGGCCTTTATACTGTCTACAAATAAGCTGCCGATTCCCGGGATGGTGTAAATATTCTCTACTGCCAGAGAGCCTGTCAGAAGATTTACAACAATGGGCCCCAGAATCGTCACCACAGGGATGATCGAATTCCTTACGGCATGGCGCATGAGCACCTTCATCGGGCTAAGTCCCTTGGCTTTGGCTGTGACGATGTAATCCTGCTCCAGCACCTCCAGCATCTCTGTCCTGATAAACCGGGCGATCATGGCCGTGGCAGAAAAGGACAGGGCAATGGACGGAAGAACTGAGCATTTCCAGTCGGTCCAGAAACCAACTGGCAGGATTCCCCATTTTAAGGCCACATAATACTGCAGCAGGGCCGCAGCCACAAAATTAGGAACAGAGACTCCAAGGACAGCCACGATCATGGTGAAATAGTCGATTCCGCTGTTATGCCTCCACGCTGCAATAATTCCCAATGTCAGTCCAACTGCCAGACCGATCAACACCGCCTGGAGGCCGATTAAAGCAGAGGGGCCGATCCTGCCTCCGATTACGGCAGATACCTTCTGTCCGGTGTAAGTAAAGGATGTTCCAAAATCTCCATGCAGGATATTACCCATATACTTTATGTATTGCCGGGGCACGGACTCATTCAGTCCATACTGCTCTAAAATGGCCTGCTGCTGCTGAACAGACATCATATTAAAGCGTTCCGAGTCAAAGGGAGAGCCTGGCAGCTTCTTCATCAGAAAAAAAGTAGCTGTTACAATGACCCATAATGTCAGCGCCAGATATATCAGTCGCTTGCAGATATATTTTATCATGCTGTGTCCTCCTTTGCATTCATATTCTCCTGAGATTTTAAAAAGAGCCGCCCTTCCCTTTTCCAATTTTAAAAGGGAAGGGCGGCTCTTCTCATTTTCCGCATTCCGTTGGCCAGGGCACCTCCCTGTATGCTGCGGCTTACTTAAAATAAGCGTATTTAAATTCCACATCCGGCCCGAAAGGATGATTGACCAATCCTTTCACATTGGATTTTGTAAGGGTTGCAGAACCTCTATGGTACAAAGGTGCAACGATCACATCCTCGTCAACCAGAAGATTCTCCGCCTGAAGAAGCATATCCAGACGCTTGGCATCATCGGTTTCAACTCTTGCGTCATTAATCAGCTTATTATATTCTTCATTTTGATAGGAGCCGCGGTATGGAGTACCGTTGGTCCATAAATCAAGGTATGTCATGGCATCGTCATAATCAGCTCCCCATGCGGTAGATGCAAACATGTAATTATCGTTATCCATCAATTCATTTCTTGCCTGAACCGTCTTGGTATCGATTACAATATCAATGCCTAAATTCTTATTTAATTCACTCTGTATATAGGTTGCAACCGCTTTTGTCACAGAATCATCTCTTACCAGCAAGGTCAGGGTCGGTGTCTGTCCCAATTCTTTACAGCCCTCTTCCCAGTATTTCTTAGCCTGTTCCGGGTTGAATTGGCAAATATTTCCGTTTAAATCACGGAAACTCTTGCTTTCGTCTCCATACATGCCTTCCGCAACCAGACCCTCGCTGGGAGCAGAGCCATCTGCAAGAATTGCCTTAACCAGGGTCTCACGGTCAATTGCCATGGAAACAGCCCTGCGGATATTTTTGTTTGCCATAACCGGATTGCTTAAGGAGAACTGCAGATATTCGGTTCTGAACTCGCTCTTAGAACTGAATTCCGGATCATTCTGATAAGCGGCTACGTTGGAAGAATCAAGAGCTACCTGGCTCAGTTCATTGGCCAGATAAGCGTTAAGGGCTGCGGATGCATCCTTCATTACCCTTACCTGAGCATTTTCAACCTTTACATTTGCAGCATCCCAATACTTATCATTCTTTTTTAAGGTAGCGCCTACTGCCGGATCATAACTGGTGATAACATATGGGCCGCAGTAAATCATATTCTCCGCACTTAAACCATACTGGTCGCCCTTTGAGGTAACATATTCCTCGTTTAATGGGAAGAACTGGCAAAGGACAGTTAAACGGGCAAAATAAGGGGTAGGTGCTTTTAAAGTCACCTGGAAGGTCTTGTCATCAAGGGCCTTTACCCCCACTTCTTCTGCACCGGCCTTTCCTTCATTATACTCGGCGCCGTTTACAATATAGTCTGTCATGATGAAGCTGTAGCCATTGGTGGCTTCCGCACTCATCTGCTTTAACCAGGCAAATACAAAATCATTTGCTGTCAAAGGAGTTCCGTCGCTCCATTGCAGGCCGTCTCTCAAATGAAAGGTGTATGTAAGTTTATCATCGGAAACATCATAGCTTTCCGCCAGTGCAGGCTGCGCCTCATGATTCTCATCCAGGCGAAGCAGACCTTCAAATGCATTATTGTTTACCTTTGATGACTGGTTGTCGGAAGCCGCCCACTGTACCAGGGTTTTGATCTCGGCATTTGCATATACGCTAAGCACCTGATCGCCGGCTGCCGAATCCGCCTTTTTGTCAGAAGCGGCTTCACTCGATTCCGCACTTTGGGAAGATCCTCCGGTAGTGGAGCTGCCAGTGGATCCGGTAAAACCACAACCTGCCAGGGTTCCAATAACAAGACAGGCTACAGTGCCTAAAGTTAATACTCTTTTTTTCATTTTTCCCTCTCCTTTTGATATTGTTTTTTCTTGTTCTGTCTCAATTCACCGGCATTTCGCCCATGAAATTATTTGAATTATACATAATTTTATTACTTATGTCAATATTTTTTATTATTTCATCCCGTTTTGGATTGTTTTAATTTTTTGTTGAAATTAGTTCATGTCCCAAAAGCCATTTCAGCAAGAACTTCCTGAATACAGCAATTTGTTTTTTTCTCCGGAAAAATCCAGAAATGATACACAGTAGGCCCCATCTTCCTCTTCCGCCCTCACCGCACGGTTGTATATCTCCAATGCTTTCTCTACGGTGATCTCAACGTCATGATAATAATATAAGGTGGCTTGCGTATGTGAAACTACCCGCTCTATTAACAGCCTTGCATCCTGGTTTTCAAACAATATTTCATTTAAGTTGTTTCTTGTGATCATCATACGCCAGTCTCCTTTCGCAATAGAACAAATGTTCGCTTAATGATTAAAAATTAAAACCACATCATAGTGGTTCCAAATAAAATCACATGTCTCCGATTCCGGATGTTCATACCGGTTTATAAAACACTGTATTCCGGCTGCCTGGTTAATACTGCATCAATATCTTAAAGGTCAGGAAGGTGTGGCTTTCGTCCGCCATCCTATTCATATTATAACATAGGCAGGGCGAAAATGCAAACATATGTTCTTTTTGGTCAAGCGGATATTCACAATCCGCTTCGCTACTTGAATCGGTTAAATTTTCCAGGATTTCTCTAACTGTCATCCTCTTACCTGCCTCCTGCTCCCATTTGGCCACAAAAATGAGAGAAGGCAGATAAGCATAAGTTTATGGAACCTCTCTCACTAAAAGGGAAGGAAAAGTAAATTCCTCTTGACAATCAGGTCTACTATTAGTAAACTTTAGATAAGGTTTACTAATAGTAGTGCAATGGGAGGATTGTCATATGATTGATTATAGATTGGCGGAAACGGAATCGAGATTCGCCGACTTAATTTGGGAAAATGAGCCGATTAACTCAACCGAGCTTGTCCGGCTGTCGAAGGAAGTTATGCAGTGGAAAAAATCCACCACCTACACCATCCTAAAGCGTTTGTGCGACAGGGGAATTTTCAAAAACGAGGGCGCAGTCGTTACATCGGCTATAAGCCGTGATGAGTTTTTCGCGGGTCAGAGTCGCCGCTATATTGAGGATACATTCGGCGGTAGTCTGCCACGTTTTCTCACGTCGTTCATTGGCGGAAAAAAGTTATCCGACAAGCAGGCGGAGGAACTTGTGCGCCTGATTAACGAGCACAGGGGGGACTAAGGTATGGAAAGGATTTTTATGTCTGTCCTCAATATGAGCCTGACGGCAAGTTTTGTTATCGCTACAATTATTTTAGCACGGTTACCACTCAAAAAAGCACCGAAGATTTTCTCTTATGCGCTGTGGGCGGTGGCGGGGTTTCGCCTCGTGTTCCCATTTACGTTGGAGGGCGTGTTTAGTTTGCTCCCATTCAACTCCACACCTATCCCGCAGGGCATCGCAATGCAAGCCGTTCCGCGCATTGACAGCGGGATAACAGTCATCGACAATGCCGTAAGCGCCGCATTGCCCGCCGCCACTCCCGTCACAAGCATAAATCCATTGCAGATATGGATTTTTATCGGTACTTGCATTTGGCTTTTCGGCATTGCAGTTATGCTTAGTTACAGTTTTGTATCAATCGTTGTGTTAAAACACAGACTTCGCGGCGCAATGCTTATCGAAGGCAATCTATATGAAGCCGACAACCTCAAAACACCGTTTGTAATCGGGCTTTTCAAACCGAAGATTTACATTCCGGAAGGACTGACCGACGAGGAATATCGCTATATCGTCCTACATGAGCGGACCCACATCAGACGTCACGATCACGCTGTTAAGATGTTCGCGTACCTTGTGCTCTGCCTGCATTGGTTTAATCCGCTGGTATGGGCAGCGTTTGTTCTGATGGGTGCGGACATGGAAATGTCCTGCGATGAATGCGTGATACGCAAACTTGGCGGGGAGATTAAAAACGCTTATTCGTTGTCACTCGTCCGTGTGGCGGCGGGGCGTAAAATCTTGAACGGAAATCCTCTTGCGTTCGGGGAGGGCGGTATGAAAGGGAGGATAATGAACGTGCTGAATTTCAAAAAACCGTCGAGGATGATTATTACGTTTGCCATTGTGCTTGTGACGGTGTTGACCGCTGGGTTCGCGGTGAATCGCACTACGAATGGAAGCATTTTAGATACGATAAGACCAATGTCTATGAACAATATCGCTAAAAAGCCACACTTTGCCGGAACGGTAACCGAAGTGTTTGATAATGCCATCCTTGTGATCGTAGATGAGGGCGAGGATGTGCGCAGGAGCAGCGACTTGATGAATGTTTCTCTCAATGTGGAATTAAAAGATAGCATGAACCATTTTAATGTCAATGATAAAGTTATTGTCTATTATAACGGTGAAATCGCGGAGTCCTATCCGGCGCAGATAAATACCGTTTACGCGATTGTTTTGACAAGCCCTGATATGAATGTAAACTTGGATGACTTAAAGGCGCTTTTCGCAATGCGGACGCCTTATGTTGGCGATAACAGCGCGGTCGGAAAAATTGTGTATGCCCTGCCAAGGCTTGACAGCAAGTATACACAACAATTTTTTTCAATTGGTGACGATTACGGAACTGGCCGGGCGCCGCATACACTCACTATTTACTATGAACCTAACGATGCGGAAACGACCGATATAAAGAATATAACGGTTACGCCAAAGAACGCCGCACTATTATTCGTGCTAATCGATAACCTTGAGGAAGTGAATATTGCTTTTCGTGAAACGCCGAGTGTCGGGGAACTCGACAAGGCGGAATACACTTCCCGAGCAACATACAGTCGGGAAAATATTACCGAATATCTGAAAGACATAGGGCTTGGTTGGGAGGATTTTCAGAACAACTGGAACCGTTCAATTGAAAAGATGTTCGCATCGGTTGATGATAACGAACAACTCAATTTGACGGTTAATGAAACCACACAAACACCTCCTGCTTCTGAAAGCGCCTCAAATTTTACAGACTTAGGTACTAAACCGGACATAGTAACGGAACCGAATATTGTTGACGGGAGCGTTATCAGAATTGTTGATTTTGAAATAGGAGATAGTTGCTCTTTGCATATCGAAGTTCTTGCTCCTACAGGTAAAATGATTGAAAATAGCGGCGCGACAAAATATGAAGTGGTCAGAAACACGAAATTATTGCTCCCTGCTGACGTTTTGGTGAGTTACATTGATTATGAAAGCGGCACCGGCACAAACGGCAAAAAGCTTATCAGCTACTTGAATCAAGGTGGCAGTTACTTCCCAGAACCGACAATTGCTAAGTTAATTGTCCATACTGATGAAAGTGGCAATAATATAACAGAACTGTCAGAGGTTTATGAGCCGTAATAATAACTGTAATTTGAAAGCAAATTGATTATGTGGAGGATACAACATGATAAATTTTGATGCCAAAGGCGTGGAATACTGTACAAAACATCGGCTGTAACTGACAGGTGGATCCTCTTCGTGAATCAATGGACCTATTAGGGAATATAGATGGTGCGGAACTGCGTTCCGTACCGGATCCCTAGTTAAATCTTAATGTGGCTCTATTGGCTTGACGTACCTAGATTATCTATGTATAATATCCAATATACCTAGACTATCCTGGTATAAAAAAATAAAGGCACTGAAAAAAGGAGGCAATTATATGGACAAACGCTATATGGCCCTCGGAACTTCTATGCTGGTGCTGAAGCTTCTGAAAGAGCAAAACATGTACGGATACCAGATAATACGTATACTGGAACAGCAAAGCCAGAATGTATTTCAGCTTCAGGAAGGCACACTCTACCCAATTTTGCACACCCTGGAACAGCAGGGAGCTGTCACCAGTTATCATGAGACTGCAGACAACGGACGCATCCGCAAGTACTACGCAATTACCTCTCATGGCCAGAAGATATTAGAAGAAAAATCAAAAGAATGGAAAGTTTACCAGGCTGCCGTCAACCAGGTGATGGGAGGTGCTCTATTTGAATAAAAACACATCTGATTCTGCAGTTTCCCATTTTCTGGAAGAGGTAACTGAACAGATTTCCTATCAACCGTTACGCCCTTCTATCCGCCAGGAACTGGAATCCCATATTCAAGACCGTATTGAGGAATACGAGTCACAAGGGTTCTCCCCTGCCGATGCAGAGCACCAGGCTCTTTGCGGCATGGGGGATGCAATTACCATTGGCACTGAGCTGAATGAAGCCCACAAGATTCAAAAATCCCCTAGACTTACCTTCATCACCGCTTTGCTGCTTCTGGCAGGCTTTGTTTTCTCCTGCTTCTTGCGATGGGCACCTGAGCAGATGTCAAATGGCTTTCTTTACTATATTCCAGGAGGGATTCTTCTTATATTTACAGTATTAAAGGGGTATCCCTTCTTAATCCGGCACAGAAAGATACTGGCATTATTTATATACCTGCTGTATATGGCTCAAATAGTGATATTTGTCTTGTCGCACTTTTGCAGGAGACGATTGGGGAATGTCGGCACTGCCTATTTTGCTACATTACTTTTAGTTCCAGTGATTACAGTGCTGCTGTATTGTTCCCGCCATAATAGAAAGAAATTCCTGGCAGCCGCTCTTAGGTGTGCCGGAGTATGGATGTTTATCATGTATACATCCGGCCCGTATCATATCAGTGATACTGCAGCAGCCATTTTTCTTCTGAGTACACTTGGAACCGTGTTTTTTATGATTCACCGCGGGATTCTTTCCGGCAAGAAAAAATATCTTTATTCCGGCACACTGGCATTACTTGCCCTTCTCGGAAGTCCGCTTTTTTTAACAACTTCCGGCCGTGAAAAAATAGATGCTTTTCTATCTCCACAATCCGCGGTTTACACCACCTGGAATGATACATACAATGGGATATTGATTCAGGAACTGCTTTCAAGAACGCCTCTTACTCACGGTCTTGAACTCTCCCCGGAAGAAATGATGGATTACGGTACCGGTGCATGGTATTTTGCTTCCCGTGATCCACGGCAAATTGGCATAGACGCCACAGATATTCATACCGACAAGCAACATCAGGAATTTCAGGATAAAGTGGAGGCGATAGAAAATCAAGGAGGCAATCCGAGATATATCCATTACCAGGCAGATGATGTGACCCTCTGGGATATTCTTCCTCAGCACTATCATAATAATTACTTGATTGCTGTATGTATCTTCCTGTTTGGATGGCTTCCGGGACTGGCGCTGATAGGAGCCCTCGGCCTGTTTTATTGGATCCTTTTTTCATGTATTACACGGATACATGGGAATCTGGCTTCATCTCTTGCTTTTTGCTGTGGTCAATGCTTGCTATGGCAGGGAGTATTTTACCTGTTGGGAAATTTCGGTCATCAATATGCAGCCTTTCCCAATCTTCCTTTGATTTCAGAGGGACGGTTAAGTATCATCTGTAATATGTTGCTTCTTGGTCTGATTTTCTCAGCCTATCGCTATGACCATGTAATAGATGAACCCGTTAACTACAGGCCTATTATCCCTGGCTGAAGGATTCAAGTGAGGCATCGGCACATATGATTTTTTTTAACCTTACCAATATAAAAATACAACAGTACTGGATAAAATTTTTCCAGTACTGTTTTTTGATGTTGACTTAAGCCCTCTCTCCGCTCACGATTTCTTCAATGTAAATTCTGATTTTTTCTTACATGCTCATATAGGGCGTGCTCTGTTTTTGGTACTCTCATTTATTAATCTTTTGACCTTTGACCTAAAATCCTGTATAGTGTAACTATATATACGAAAGGAGATTATTCAATGAAAAAGAAGAAACATGAACCCGCCCGCCAAGTTAGTGCTGAAGAGATTAAGCTTCCTCAAGCCAACAAAAAATTAATTGATCAGACTTATTTCAAAATAGACAAAAACGGGAAAGTTACATACTCTAAAAAGACATTTGACCAAACTGATTAATTCTAATTTTGTAAATCAATCTTAATACCCGGCCTACTATCATTTTCAAATAACCTGTTATACACTTATGTTAAAAAATTTGGAGGTTTCCTATGGTTTCTCCCTCCGGCCCTGATCCGGCCAGTTAGGCCGGAAGGTCATGCACCCCTAAATGTCATATATGTATTTGATGAATCGTTGTTTAAGCCCATATCTCTCACCGCTTTTCTAATATTATGATAATAAATAATCAAAAGCAATCCTTGGATCACCATTCGCTACATAAATAATCCCACATTTTTTAAAACCATTTTTTAAAATAGCTGCCTGCATAGGCTTGTTGTCTGCATGAGTATCTATTCTAAGATAGTCCATTTTGCTTTTACAAAATTCAAGGCAAGCCTTTGATACCCCTTTTACCTGTCCACTACCGGCAAGTCTGTGAATGGCGCCATATGGCATATCACAATGCCAGTTTCCTTGTTCAATCGTATGGTAAGTAGGTTCTTCCCCAATGAAAAATGCGAAAGTACCGACAATAATCTCTTTTTCAGTACAAACGTAACAATTCCCGTTTACAATATCTCTTTCCACTACATCTACATTTGGATAGGTCGGACTCCACTGAGTCGGATTTCCATTATCTATCATGAACTTACGGGCATATTCATAAATTTTCATAATTGCCATCACATCTTCTTTAACTGCTCTTCTAATTTCCATTTTATCTTATAACCAGCCTTTCATCTTACTTATTATTTTCATATCCTTTTAGATATCCTGCTGCCTTTTCAATTTCTCACAAGCAATATTTGAGTTTTCATGACAATTTTAAAAATGATTATTAACTAAATTACTGATCATCAGCAGTCCATAATTACCACATATAAGCTTATTTTACGCGAAGTTGTTGTTTGCTCTGTTCGACAAACCAATCATCAACTGCTTGCTTACTAAAATATAATCGGTCGTTAAGCTGAACATAAGGGAATCCTGGCCAATCTCCGTTCAAAATACTATTTTGCAAATCAGACCGAAGTTCATTATCCATTTTGTCATAGTTATCGCCATAACCTTCGCTATGGCTTTCATCATAAGTCGGATATATACCTAAATATTGCTTCAAATCATCGATTTCCATAAGGTCAGGATAAGTATAGCTATCCGATATACTACCGCTAAAATTGCCCAGCATGGGGCGTTCAGCAATAACGTTTGCAAAAATCAATGTACCAATAATAAATCCGGCTACTGCAATTATTGTACATAACATCAAAGGAAAGCTATTTTTCAAGTCCCAGTTCTTGTCTGACTTCATTTAAACCTCCTAATCCCCACGTCTTTTCGACGCCGCAGTAAACGAAAAGTAGTGGGTTAGCTTATTTATTGTATTGTTGTATAATAGAAGCTGCGGCAACAGCTCGTTATAATTTAGGGATTCG
>JAISYJ010000014.1:0-31267 GCA_031270005.1 Hungatella sp.
AAGTCCAAGGAAGGGAGACGATATACCGATTGCTACCTACATTCTAACAGTTAAGCAACAAGATGGATAATTCCTTACTGGCTGTAAGGGATATTAACCATAAATATATTGTAGTAGGAGGGAGGTTGCTATGAAACATAAATTAACGGTTGAACAACGTCAGTTACTGTCTCAAAACCAGATATCTTCTCTGGAATTACTTGCATTATGTAATTGTGAGCTGAACCGGTATATGGAAAATGAATATATGGAAAATCCTTTGCTGGAGCTGACAAATACCGGAGCTGAATCTTATACTCAGGAAGACTATCAAGCGTGGTATCATTCGAATTACTGCAAACCTTTAAAGAATACCGCCGGGTTTTATGAAGAAGGCAGTGAGGGAAGCGAACAGGCCCTTGGCACTTCTAATACGAAAAATATTTATACCTATATTTATGAGCAGCTGGAGTTAGACCGTTACTCAGATAAACAATTAAAGGTTATTGATTTTTTAATTCAGAGCCTTGACAGTAATGGGTTTATAGATTTGGAGATTCCAGAGATTGCCCAGTTGACCGGTGTAGATGAGCGGGTAACTGAAAGCTGTTTATTAGATTTAAAAAAGCTGGAACCAAAGGGTATTTTTGCAAAAAATCTGGCAGAATGCTTATTGATTCAGATTGAAATACTGGGACTGGATGATGAAAATCTAAAACACATTATTTCCCATCATTTAACGGACATATCCCAGGGGAAGATCAGTTCAATCACCCGTGCATTGGATATCTCATCGGCACAGGCAAGGAGATATGTTGCTCTTATCAGTACATTAAATCCAAGGCCCCTGCAAGGGTTTGGAGAAAACGAAAAGCAATACATTATTCCGGATGTTATCGTTACAATGGACCCGGATGGTAAATGGAATATAGAAATCAATGATAATTGGTGCGGAAACTATCAGTTAAACGATTATTATCTCCAGATGATGGCAGAAGTAAAAGAGCCGGAGCTTTTTGAATATTTTAAGAAAAAGTTAGAGCGGGCAAGATTTCTCATTCATGCAGTTGAACAGAGGCGCAAGACCATTATTCAAATAACAAATGCAATACTGGAAGAGCAGGATGAGTTTTTTCGGTATTCAGGCAAACTAAAACCATGTACCATGACACAAATGTCAGAAAAGCTGTCGGTCAGTACCTCGACCATAAGCCGTGCTGTAAAGGACAAATATCTTCAGTATCCCTCAGGCTGTATTCTGATGAAAAACCTGTTTTCTGCATCGGTTCCTGCAGGTGACGGCTGCTTGATTAATTCGGAGGGCGTCAAACAATTAATACGTGAGCTGGTGAATGAAGAGAATAAAGAAAAGCCGTATAGTGATTCAAAACTTGCAGAATTACTTAGTGAGAGGCGGTATAGCTTTTCTCGCAGAGTGATTGCCAAATATCGTGAAGAGATGGGGATCCCTGGCAGCTTTGAAAGGAAAATGAAAAATGACATCAACAAAAAAGTCAACTAAATCATGTTTTTAGCTGACTCTTTTTAGCGTTATTTCCTCTGCTTCATTGACAGCTGTCTGAGCGGTGAATTTCAGCACACAATAATCCGGATCCGTAACGCCTTGAGGATAATACAAGGTATCGCCATCCTGCCAGATCATTTCCTTGCTTTCCGGATCTTCTAAGACCTCCATTGTACCTTTTAGCATAACTCCCCGAAAAAACCGTTTGTCGCAAAAGTAGATACATGCTTTTGGGTTACTGCGAAATTGCCTGACACGCATGGAGGATGTATTTGTAGTAAAATAAAAGGTCTTAATCCCCTCCCGTTTTCTTGGCGGCAGCATTGCTTTCGTATTGGGGAACCCATCATCATCCAATGAGCTTATAAAAGAGACTCCCTGCTTGTCAATTAAATTGCTGATGGTTTTCTCTGCATCCCTCATCATTTTAAATTCCTCCTGAATCTGTTTATGGAAAAACTATAGCACAAAAGAAGGGGGCAGTAAATTACTCACATTTTTGTGGGTATGCTCAGTCTATAAAACCGTTTTCCTTTAAAAAGTCAGTCATATTATTTTCCTTCATAATGTCAATGCCTATGCTTTGCATAATTGTAACGGCATCCAATAACCTTTTGCCGCGTTCCGTCAAATAATATTCAACCTTCAGCGGATATCCTTCAAAAGAATGCTTGCCGATCATTCCATAAACCAGCAGCTCTTTAAGCTGTTCAAGAAGCATTTTTTGATTGATGCCTTTAATGTCCTTTTCAAGCTGGGACAAAGACATAGCACCCTTGCCCAGCTGCCATAAAATGATTGGTTTCCATTTGCCTTTTGTAATATCATGTGTTAATTCCAGAGGGCAAGTGTACTCATCGCGTATTTTCATCTCTTCACCTGCTATATATTCATTTATTTGTATCTCGCTGTTTTCTTATTTTCCTGTGCCAAACCTTCCTGCCAAATGATTTGATGAGCAGCGGCTACACAGTTCATACGAATTCCAGTCACTCACAATTACACACATCTTAATTCTTCCTATGTTTTTTGTCAACGAAGAAGTCAGCACAAGAGATATTGCAAAAGGAAGGCGAAAAACGATCAAGGAGATTTGTTTGAAAAGTTCATAGAAAACAGAGAAAGAGATTGCAAAAATTCCACAAAATTGTATAATGAAGGTGAAAGATATGTTCAAAAGATCCTATGCCAGGTGCAATGCCGGCGGTATGGGAAATATGACTGAATTTTTAGCAGCAGGGCCTGCAATAGCGTCCTTAGAAGCGTTTTTGTATGGTATGAAGATGATCTGTATCCTAATTTTAAATATCATGAGTCATACAGGGAATGATTGAATAAAATAATAGCAACAGACGAGCTTCCATAATGTCATTAAGATTGCTCCGGGAGCCTGTTTATAAAGGGATCCTGGAAGGTAACTATTTGCGGACTATATTAAAACTTATGCTGCGATTAACGATTAATGTGCAGGGAGGGAATATGAAACGATTTAAACGTGTTTTTGTAGTTGTAATTGATTCTTTAGGAATAGGTGCTATGGATAATGCCGCCGAGTACGGCGATGAAGGCAGTGATACCCTTGGCCATATTGATGCCACAGTGGATCATCTTAATATGCCTAATTTAGAAAAGCTTGGTCTGGGAAATCTGCGTTCCTTAAGCCATGTAAAGCCTGTGGCTGAGCCTATGGCGTATTATGGAAAGCTTAATGAAGCCAGTGTTGGAAAAGACACCATGACAGGCCATTGGGAAATGATGGGGCTTTACATTACAAAGCCTTTCCAGACATTTACAGAAACAGGTTTTCCAAAGGAATTGTTAGATGAGCTGGAAAAACGCACCGGACACAAGATTGTGGGAAATAAATCCGCCAGCGGTACGGAAATCATGGATGAACTGGGAGAGCATCAGATTGCTACCGGGGACATGATCGTTTACACTTCTGCGGATTCGGTTTTACAAATCTGTGCCAATGAAGATACCTTTGGCTTGCAGGAGCTTTACCGCTGCTGTGAGATTGCAAGAGAGCTTACCTTAAAGGATGAATGGAAGGTGGGCAGAGTCATTGCAAGACCTTATGTCGGCATGAAGAAAGGCGAGTTTAAAAGAACTCCAAACCGCCATGATTATGCCTTAAAGCCTTTTGGAACCACTGCACTCAACGTATTAAAGGATGCAGGCCTGGATGTGATCAGTGTAGGCAAGATCTTTGATATTTTCGATGGCGAAGGGCTCACCGAAGGCAATAAATCCCAAAGCAGTGTTCATGGCATGGAACAGACCATAGAGATTGCAAAAAGGGAATTTGACGGGCTGTGCTTTGTAAACCTGGTAGATTTTGACGCCCTGTGGGGACACCGCCGGGATCCAATTGGCTACGGAGCAGAACTGGAACGGTTCGATGAAAAGCTGGGAGAGCTTTTGCCGCTTTTAAAAGAGGATGATCTGCTTCTCATTACGGCAGACCATGGCAATGACCCCACCTTTAAGGGAAGTGACCATACAAAGGAAAAGGTGCCTTTCCTGGCCTATTCGCCCTCTTATGGCCACTGCGGAGAATTAAAGGAACAGAATTCATTTGCAGTGATCGGGGCAACGGTATTGGATAATTTCGGTTTGAATAAAGCTCAGGATATGATTGGAGAGCCAATAGAGGAATTGCTTTAAGATTATTAAAAGCACCGCTTTGTCTATGATGATTTTCATATAATTTATCATAGACAAAGCAGGTGCTTTTTTAGATGCTCTTCATCAGGAAATATGTTTGTTCCATTTTCCTACACAAAGTAATCTCCATAATTTTCTTTCAAATAAGCTTCCAGCTCAGGTTCGCTTTTCCCGCCGATTTCCGATACAAAGCTGGTGGTCAGGAAGCGGTGCTTCCGTGTGGAAAAGCCGTTTGCCAGAAGGGTTTTCATATCATTGCTGTCCACAAAGAAATTCATCCGGATGACGGGAAGGCTGTGAGCGTGAAGGATATTAAAAATCCGGGATGAGAAACAGAAGATATAGTCATAATCCAGGTTTTTCAGCTTATGGATTTCGTTAATGTTCAGGGTGCCCATCCACTGCAGTTCCACGTATTCCTTTATCTGTTCCAGAAAAAAGCTGACCCGTTCAAAGTTGATGCTGGTCATAACAACGATTTTCTTATACTGGCGGTTTACGGTGCGGTTGCGGAGGATGTGCTTTTGCACCAGCAGGGTCAGGGTGGAAAGGTGTTCATCCATGAAAGAAAAATTATAGGAAGCTTTAAAATATACTTCGTATTTCCCTATGGTATCATACAGGTCTGAAAACTGTTCTTTCGTATTTTCTACGGTCTTGTCCACAAAGGTGCAATGAAAGTGGTCCAGGGTGATTTCCCGGTAGAAATAGCTGTAAAGCTCATTGATGAATTCTTCCTGGATGGTAAAGGGGTTTTTTAAATGACTCACCACCTGCTCTGTAAACTGCTCAGTGGTATACCACAGACGCTTGTCAAAGGGGAAATCCAGGCTTCGGGAAAAGTTCATCATGCTGAATGCCACATTGTACAGCCTGTTTTCCCGGATATCGTCAACAAAGCGGATATTTAAGGGTGCCAGCGGCAGCCGGTAACAAAAATTCATGGATTCATCAACAGGCCGGATCTCCATGATACAGATAAACAGCAAAAGAAACTTTTTGGAAGGATAGTTTATGGACAGATTGAATTTTGTCAAAAAGAAGTTAAGCCGTTCCACTGCCTGACTGGAGACAGGCTGGAGGTAGGCATTGGCCAGATCATAGCTTTGTTTTTCCAGGGGAGTGTTGGCATAACGGGCTTCGATCCGGTTTTCCGACGTAAACTCCAGCAGGGGATGAAGGATGTCAATGACGAGAAACCGAAGCTGTAATTCATCGCCTTCAATGGTAAGCCCCTTTTTCTTTAAGGTCACAAGAAACAGACCGTGACCGGCCAGGAATTGCCTGAGATGGGCGGTATCCTGCTTTTTTGTGGTCAGGGACAGCCCCCAGTGTTCGTATAAGGAAGAGGCATTGACATAACCGTGGAAAAAAATGGTCACGATCATAATCCGGATCCGTTCGATGTATGAACTGGTATAGTCGGTCATGGTGATCTGCTGGATGAAATCCACAAACTCCTTATAGCTTAATGGGCTTAGGCAGAAGCCCTTTTGTATTTCCACCAGGGGCTTGTGGGAGAAAAGGTTGATCCGCTCCATCGTCCGGCGTATGGATATTTCATCTTTTTGAAACTGCAGGGCAACCTTTGAAAGGGAAATGCGCTGCCTTTTTTGTATAAACCGCAGCAGGCTTAAATCATTGTAGCTTAATCCCATAATACATTCCTCCTGTACTGTTGTGATAATAATGGTTTCATTATAAAATTAAGGGCAACTAAACGCAACAATAAAATGTAAATTTTCTGCCTTGAAGCAACTAATAGAATCTGCCATAATGTACACAGTTCCAAAGGCGCCTTTATAACCACAATGACATAACAAAGGAAGGGAAAAAATATGAGCAATAAAAAGTCAAGCTGGAAAGACGGCATCCAAACGTTTGGGCGGTCTCTCCTTCTGCCAATCGCGCTTCTGGCTCCTATTGGTATGGTTATGGGCATTTGCAGTGCGTTAGGGCAGTCCTACATGATAGAGAAATTCCCGTTTTTGGGAAACCAGGTACTGAAGCTGTTTTTATCCAGCTTACAGACCATTACAAGTATTATTTTTAACAATATCCCATTGCTGTTTGCCATGGGCGTTGCTCAGGGCATGGCAAAGAATGAAAAAGGAATTGCGGTCTTTTCAGCGGTTGTGGGCTATTTGACGCTGAATGTGGTAATGAGCATTTACCTGAAACAGACGGGAACCCTGGCTGACCCGGAGGTCGCGGCTCAGGTGGGGCAGGGGACGGTTCTTGGCATTCAGACCTTAAAGATCGAGGCGCTGGGGGGCCTGATCGCAGGTTTGGTGGCTGCCAAGGTAGCGGACCGGTTTTACCGGCTGGAGCTTCCTCTTGCATTTGCTTTCTTTGGAGGGAAGAAATCCATTCCGATCATTACCTTTGCATTGATCATCCCAATCGGACTGATCATTCCGGTGTTCTGGAATCTGCTGACCAATTTCCTCATCAGTATTTCCTTTATCTTTACAACACCGTACATAGGAAACGCCATTTACTATGCGCTGAACCGTGCACTGATTCCTTTTGGATTGCATCATGTTCTCTCCTCAATGGTCCGCTTTACTGAGGCCGGAGGAACCTACATGATTAACGGAACTGAATATGTGGGAATCCTGAATGCCACCAATGAAGTCCTTTTTAACTTAGGGCCCAGCAGCGAATACTGGGGCCAGCTCATGCCCACCCTTACCAGTTACCTGGGAGGTGCCCAGATGCTGACAACCTTATTCCGTGTACCGGCTGTTGGTCTGGCAATGTACCGCACCTCTTATTTGAAAAACAGAAAGATTGCAAAAGGTGTAATCCTTACCTGCTGTCTGACCGCATTTTTAGGTAATATACAGAGCCGCTGGAATTCTCATTCCTGTTTATTTCACCGCCTTTGTTTATTCTGTACTGCATTATGAGCGGTATTGGTTCGATTCCTTACCAGATGCTTCATATCTCTATTGGCTATATCCGCGGTACGATTTTTGACTTTGGAATTTTTGGCCTTTTGTATGAAAATACTCATTGGTTTAACCTTATCCTGTTAGGTATTGGTAACTTTATTGTGTTCTACTTTGTATTCAAATGGTTCATTGTAAAATTCAATTTGGAAACACCGGGACGGGAAGGGTTTGAAATTGAAGAATCAGCAAGCATTCTTTTAAAAGAAAAGAACTGGCCGGCAATCGCTGAAGTTGTTATTAAAGGACTGGGCGGCAAGGACAATATCCTGAGTGTGGAAAACTGCATTTCCCGCCTGCGTGTGGACTTAAAGGACCCGGCAAAGGTAGATCAGATTAAAATTAAAGATTCCGGCTGTGCAGGTATCTTCTTCCCGTCAGCGGATCACATTCACGTTGTATTTGGACCTCATGTGGAATTTGTCCGTCATGCGGTAGACGATGCTATGAAAAAATAAGAGGTGTACGATGAGAGCTTTCTATGATTCTAAAAGTAAACTGGATGACAGAGGGATTAAAAGGCTGTTAAGTGAAAAATCCAAATATGAGACGTGGCTGAAGGTGGAGGCTGCCCTGGCTCTTTCCCAGGCAGAGGATGGCTTTATCCCAATGGAAGCTGCCAGAGATATTGGTGCGGTTCGCTTTGAGGATCTGGATCTTGATGAAATGGAACGGATCAAGGAAAAGGTGGGCCATGGGTTTGTCCCCTTTGTAAAGGTGCTGGTGAAGGCCTGCAGTGAAGAGGGAGGAAAATATGTCCACTACGGGGTAACGACCCAGAATATCCAGCAGACTTCCCAGCTTTATATCGCAAAGCAGGTAAATTCTGTTTTCAAAAGCTTTCTTGCAGATATCCTGGAAAACTTAGGCAGGCAGGCCCATGACCATGCAGATACGGTTATGGCCGGGAGAACCCATGGCAGGCATGCCATACCCATTACCTATGGCTATAAGGTTTCTGTCTGGATCAGCGAGCTGATGAACACTTTGGAACGGTTGGAGGAAAGCGAGAAGCGGGTGTTTGTGGCAATGATGGGGGGAGCCGCAGGAGGGTTTCATGCCACAGGTCTTGCAGGCCGCAGGATCCAGAAACGGGTTGCCCATAAACTGGGCATGGGATCCATGGAGGTGCCCAGCCGGAACATGAGCCAGATGAAGCTGGAGTATCTGATGAACCTGTCTCTTCTATGTAATACATTTCACAAAATGGCGGAAGAGGTTTATTATACCGGTGTTGAAGAATTTTCAGAGGTCAGCGAATCCTTTACTCCCGGAACCATCGGCAGCTCCACCATGCCCCAGAAGATCAATCCCAAGCTGGCTAAGGGGATTATCGCCAATTCCCAGAAGCTTTACTCCCTTCCCTCAGTGGGTCTTTATTCTGCTGTGCGGATGTTTGAAGGGGACAGCAGCTCCTATATGCTGTTTGATGGCATTATGGAGGAAGGGCTCCAGCTGACTACCGAGGTGCTTATCAGGGCTGAAGAGCTGAGCCGTACCCTACGGATCAATAAAGAGAGGATGCTTAAAAATGTAAATTTAAATCAGGGACTTGATAACAGCGAGCTGGTAATGATGAATGTTGCTGAAAAAATCGGCAAGGACAGGGCTCATGCACTCATGTATGAGAAAGCCATGAAGGCAGAGCTGGAGGGAAAGGATTATTATCAGGTGCTGACAGAGGATGAAATACTTGCTTCCTTGTTTACGGCAGATGAATTAAAATCCATGATCGACCCTGCAAACTATACAGGACTTTGCAGCGTACTTGCAGAGGAAATGGCGCTGAAGGCGATGGAAGGAGCAAAAAGGCTGAAAGAAAGACTGGAGTCAGAAAAGAAAAACGGCATTACAGAAACTGCGGCTGGCGAATAAAGGAGCAGTATTTATTCAAACAAGGGGATGCAGCGGTGTTTTGCGGCATTCCCTTTTATAATTAAGAATGCAAGGAGAGTAACATGAGAAAACAACATGTGATTACAATTTCCGGAGCCGGGAGCGCCCGCGTTCCTGCGCTTGTGGGTACCCTGGTCAATTATAAGGAACGTTTTCCCCTTTCAAAAATTATCTTTTTTGATATAGATAAAGAGCGTATGGGATTAATGGAGGCTTATGACCGCCTGGTATTAAAATCCTATTACCCGGAATGCCAGGTGGTATTCACTACGGATGAAGATGAAGCATACAGGGGTGTTGATTTTATCTTCTGCCAGATGCGGGTGGGAAAGACAGAGATGCGTTCCCTGGATGAAAAGATTCCTCTGCGCTATGGACTGGTGGGACAGGAGACCTGCGGCCCTGGCGGATTTGCTTATGGGATGCGTTCCCTGGGCGCTATGAAGCAGATGGTGGAAAAGGTCCGTTCCTATTCTAAGGATACCTGGATTTTAAACTATACCAATCCCGCCGCCATCGTGGCATTGGGACTTGATAAGCTGTTCCCTGATGATAAGCGTATTTTAAACCTGTGCGACCAGCCTTTTTCCCTGATGAAGAGCTACTCCAAAATTCTTGGAGTTCCCCAGGAAAATCTTCGCGCACGCTACTTTGGACTGAATCATTTTGGGTGGTTTACGGAGCTTAAGGACACGCAGGGAAATGACTACTTTGATACTTTGCGTTTATATTTAAAAAACCATGACTTCAAGCCCTTTAATGCGGAGCAGCGTTCAAAATCATGGCTGGATACCTATGTAAGGGTGAACAAATATATGAGATTAATGGATGAATACATCCCTACCACCTATATGCAGTATTATATGTTTCCGGATGAAATCGTGGCGGAAAGCGACCCGGATTACACCCGTGCCGATGAATCCCGGGATTCCAGGGAAAAGGAAGTATTTGAATTATGCGCCAGGGCTGTTGGGAAAGACCATATGGATGGGCTTGAGATGCTTACCAACAGCGTGTTTGGAAACCTGATGGTGGAGGTTGCGGAATCCATTGCCTATGACTTAAACAATGAATTTATTGTGATGGTAAAAAACCAGGGCATCATTGATAATTTTGAACCGGAGGCAATTGTAGAGGTGGCGGGAACCATTGGAAGGGAAGGGGCAAAAGGCTATCCATTTGGTACCATAAAGCCTTATTACAAGGGACTGATGGAAGGGCAGTATGCCTATGAACTGCTGACTGTGGAATCATTTTTAGAAAAAGACTATACAAAGGCATTAATGGCGCTGACCCTGAACCGGACGGTAGTGGATCCTTCCAAGGCGAAAGCGGTGTTAGATGACCTGATGGCTGCAAATAAAGATTATTGGACGTTAGGGTAGGTGGATTATGGTACTTTATTCAAAACATATAATTCTTGAAAACCAGGAATTTGACGGATTTTTAGAAATGGAGCATGGGAAAATAAAGGCGCTGCATAAGGATTATAAAGGGCAATATGAGGACTTTTCCGATTTTGTCATCCTGCCTGGATTTATTGATATCCATATTCACGGCTGGGCTACCGGCTCTTTCTGGTTTGAGAAAAGTGCCGGCGCATTAAAAGAAATGTGCCGCACCCTTCCCTACGCAGGAGTTACTTCCTATTTGGCCACCTCGGGAGCGGATACCATTCCGGAGATCAAGCGCTGCATCAACGCTGCCGACGATGCCTGTGAGGCGGATTACCCGGGGGCCGAGATGCTGGGAGTTCATTTAGAGGGACCTTTTATCAACCCTCTTTACCGGGGCATGCAGCGGGAGGAGTGCTGCATTCTGCCAAGTCTTAAGGTGATGGAGGATATTTATAACAGCTTCCGGAACAAAGAGCTTTGCCGGTATATGACCATTGCAGTGGAACAGGAGGGAGCAAGGGAGGTGCTGGAATTCTGCAGGGAGCATGGAATACAGACCTCTGTCGGTCACAGCGGGGCCACCTTTTCCCAGATCAAAGAGATAAAGGATGCCGGTGTCGGCGGTTTTACCCACACCTTCAGCGGAATGAGGGGATTTCATCACCGGGAGCCGGGAGTGGCGGGAGCTGCCCTGTATTTTGACGATATGATGTGTGAATTTGCCAAGCAGACAGGTATGACCGTGTCACATGAGGCTTTTGACATCGCTTACCGGATCAAAGGCAGTGAACGCATCATCATGACCACGGATTGCAGCGGCCTTGCCCAGACCCAGACGGAATTTGACCATTATGTGAGGAAAATGAAATTTGTAAAAGAGGGAGACAGGGTACGGATCGCCCATTATGACGGCAGGGAGGAATGGATGGACCCTAAGAATTACCAGGCGGTCAGGGAAATCGAGCTAAGCTACATAGGCTCCATTCAGAACATGGCCAGACATACTTCTGTGGATTGGTTTGATATCATGAGGATGACCAGCTTAAATCCTGCCCGTTATATCCATGCAGACCACAGGAAAGGCAGCATAGCGCCCGGAAAGGATGCAGACCTTACGGTAGTGGATTCGGATTTAAATCTGGTCAGCGTATTTTGCCGCGGAAAGGAGATACGGGAAAGGGATGAAATGTGCTCTCAGGTTCCGGCGCCACTACCCAAAAGCCATGTGACGGGCAGCTTTCCATAGATCAGATCCATTGCCTTAAGGAAATCGTCCAGATTCACAGGCGCAGGCAGGATGTGCAGTGGATCCGAAAATTGTGTGCCCGGCTGAATGACCGCTTTCCCTTAATATCCGCTTATGCAAATGTGTGGAATGGGGATATTGTGGCAAAGGGCGTAAATAAGTCGGCTGCTGTGGATTGGATCTCCAAGTATTGGGGCGGATTTGATGAAATCAGGGTAATTGGCGACAGCTTCAATGACCTGGAAATGATAAAGGACTATGGAGGTGCAGTGATGCGGAGCGGGGATCTTAAAGTCCGGGAGGCGGCCGCAATGATTGTAGAAGATGTGGCGGAATATTTATCAATGCAATAAGACAGCCGGTGTGGCTGCTGGTATTTTTCTGAAGGTTTTCATAAAGAATGATGAAAGGGGAAACGGTACCCTGCTGGTTAGGAACAGTTTTTTACTGGATCCGGCTTGCAGGCTGCCGTTTCCCTTTTCCTTGCAATTAGCTGTGAAAGAATCATGTGTGGTAAAAAAACAACGAATACATCACTTTAAACATAAGTAAAACATGGATTTATTTGATTGCAAATGATTTTTATTAAGTTAATGCTATTTTTGATGGAAAAAGATGGAAGGATATATATAATAGTGAAAATAACGACTGAAACAGGACATAAAACAACACAAATAACAATCAAATACAATATAAAACAAAATAAATAAATAAAAACAAATAAAAATATTGCAAAACCGGATACAATATGCTACAATTTCTACAGGAAGGACAGGTTGGGTGTGTCCGGAATAGAAAACTATATTTTATATTTTTTAAGGAGGTTTACTTTATGAAAAAGAAGTTAGCAATGGTGCTTGCAGCGGCAATGGTAATGTCAATGACCGCATGCGGCAGCAGCGGCACAGCCGCAACAACAGCTGCTCCGGCAACCACAGAAGCAAAGACGGAAACTGCGGGGACTGATCAGACGACTGCAGCGGAGAAGGTAGAAAACGCCCAGGCAACAGGCTCTTTGGAAGGAAAGAAGATTGCTGTTGTGCGGAACCTGGCAGCAGGAGATCATACCCAGCAGTTTTTAGACGGCTGTGTATCCGAGGGGAAAAAGTTTGGCTGGACCGTAGACACCTTTGTAACGGACGGCGATGATGCAAAGGCTCAGGAGACTGTAGCTCAGGTCATTGCAAAGGATTATCAGGGGATTATCGTATCTCATGGACAGCTTTCTTATTCTTACGATATGTTAAAACCTGCCAGAGACAAAGGCATGGAGGTTGTCACCTTTGATACCATGCCATTTAAGGGCGGCGATGCAAGCGGCGAGCTTTTAGAAGGAGTAACTTCTACCGCTCAGAATGATCAGGCCCTGGCTGAGCTTTCTCTTGGCTACATGATGAAAGAATTTGAAGCGAAAGGCGGAAAATACCCGATGAAAGTTTTAAAGACCTTCATGGGCCCTGGAATCCCGCCGCTTGACAGACGTAACGAAATCTATACCAAGCTGGAAGCAGAAGGCAAGATCCAGACTCTGGAAGTGATTGCACCATCTGATTCAGCCAATGCCCGCGGCGATATGACCAACAAGACAGCGGCTATTCTTCCAAAGTATCCGGAAGGTTCCGTAGATGCCATCTGGGGCTGCTACGATGAGCTGGCTAAGGGTGTATTACAGGCATTAAACGATGCAGGACGTACCGATATCCCGATGTACACCATTGACGTGTCCAATGATGACATTCAGTTGATGGTAAAGAATCCTGATGTTTGGAAATCCACTGCAGCCGTTGATCCCAAACTGATCGGGATTGTAGATGCCCGTCTTCTGGCCCTGAAATTTATGGGAGAAGAGACACCGGATTACTTTAACTTAAATGCATGCAACATCGAAACAACCCAGCTCACAGATCAGACCACCATGAATGATTTAGGAACCATCATTGATGGATGGGGCGATGCCGAAGATCCTAAGGGCGCTTTATATACTGATGCAATTAAGAACAAATATGTAAATTAAGAAACGTTCTTCGGGCACACCATTATGCCCGGAAAACATGGGAAAGAGCAAGGAAACGCTCTGTATTCATTACATAATTAAGGAAGAGATGCCATGACCGAAGTAAAACTTGAAATGAAAGATATATCCATCGAATTTCCTGGAGTAAAGGCTTTGGATGGAGTTGATTTTGGTCTGAAAAGTGGTACGATTCATGCGCTTGTGGGTGCTAATGGCGCAGGTAAGTCCACCTTGATGAAAGTGCTTGCCGGTGTCAATACGCATTACACAGGACAAATTTACGTTGGAGGGGAACCGGTGGAAATCCGGTGCCCCAAAGACGCAAAAAATCTTGGGATAGAAATCGTATTTCAGGAAGTTGACACCGCGTTGATCCCCTATCTGTCCGTGGCTGAGAATGTAATGTTCAACACGCTGGTCAATAAAATGGGGCGAAAACAAATCGTGCACTGGAAAGAGATCAGGCAGGCAGCAGAAACGGTATTAAAGAAATTAAATGTGGATGTGGATATTAACAAACAGGTATCAGGACTTACGCTGGCACAAAAGCAGATGGTTCTCATAGCCAGATGCGTGGCGGAAAAGTGCCGGTTCCTTATTTTAGATGAGCCAACGGCCCCTCTTTCCAATTCTGAGACACTGGAATTGTTCCGGGTGGTGCGTGAACTGGCAAAAGAGAATGTGGGAGTCGTGTTTATTTCCCACCGCTTAAGTGAGCTTTATGAGATTTGTGAAACGATTACCATTATGAGAGACGGCAAGCTGGTAACTGAACTGCCGCTTTCTAGGGAACTGGAAGTAAATACTCTTGTCGAATATATGTTAGGCCGTAGCTATGAGGATAATTACATCAAGAAAAAGTGCGAGATCGGCGGGCCGTTGCTTGAGATAGAAAACCTTTCTGAAAGGGAAGGGAAAGTAAAAAATATCAACATGACCGTTTGCAAAGGGGAAATTATCGGCGTGGCAGGATTGGTGGGCGCAGGCAAGACAGAGCTTTGCAAGACCCTGTTTTCCGCTTACCAGCAGGCAGGCGGCACCATGAAGCTGAACGGAAACGTGATCAAGGCAAAAGGTCCTACCCAGGCTGTTAAAAATGGGCTTGCACTGGTTCCGGAGGAACGGAGAAAAGAAGGCGTCCTGATTTCGGACCCGGTTGTCTCCAATATCTCTGTGGCAGCCATGGAAAAATATACGAACCGGCTTTCTGTGGTAAACAAGAAGCGGGAAAAAGAGGACGCCAAAAGTATGATAAGCGGCCTTGGAATCAAGACGCCATCCGAGAACCAGATCGTTGCCCTGTTGTCCGGCGGAAACCAGCAGAAGGTGGTCGTTGGAAAATGGCTGAACAAGGATTCAGAGGTTTATATTTTCGACGAGCCGACCAAGGGAATCGACGTGGGAGCCAAGCAGGATATGTATGAGTTAATCGAAGGCTTGGCAGCCAGGGGAAAAGGCATCATTTATGCCACCTGCGAATTCCAGGAAATATTAAGTATCTGCGACCGCATTTATGTGATGTATGACGGAGAGATCATTAAAGAATTAAACGCAGCGGATACCAACGAAAAAGAACTGCTTTACTATTCGACAGGAGGTAAATGATATGTCTGGGGCAGAGAAGGTAAAAAAGAAAAGGAACATTGGGGATTTTGTGACAAAATGGGGTACCATCGCAACAATGCTCATCATGTTCATCCTGTTCACATTTGGAAACTGGAGTAAGGATACGGGATCGAGCATGTTTCTGACCCAGTCTAATATGATCACGATCCTTCGTGCAGTATCCATTACTACCATTATTGCAATTGGTCTTACGTTTGCCCTGGCGGTAAACGGCATGGATCTTTCCATTGGAGCTACGGCCCAGTTTGCTAATGTTTTTGTTATGACGTGTTTTGTATGGCACAACATCAATATCGGTGTTTCCATCATTCTTACAGTGGTCATTTGCTTAAGCGTTGCGGTGATCAACAGCATTTTGATCGTTAAATTCAAGATACCCGATATGGTTGCGGCACTTTCCGTAATGTTTATGTATCAGGGCGTTTCCATGACCTATTCAAAGGGCGGCGCCATCACAGAGCGCATGACCCGCGCCGATGGGACCCAGGCTCCCGGTCTTGTTCCTGAAGCTTTCCGGGCCCTTGGAAAGGAACCATGGCTGATCATCATCATGATCTGCGTGGTGCTGTTCGCATACTTTTTCTTAAATTATACCAAACACGGCAGATACATGTATGCGGTGGGCGGAAATCCTGAGGCGGCCCAGCTTTCCGGAATTCCGGTGGCAAAGTATAAGATCCTTGCATACTTTCTGTCAGCCACCTTTGCGGCAATCGGCGGAATCTGTCTGGCTGCCCGTGTGGGAACGGCGCAGATTTCAGCAGGTGATGCGTACCTTATGCCATCCGTATGTGCGGCTTATATCGGGTTTTCTGTATTGGGCGCAGGAAAAGCCAATGCATTCGGCACCTTTGCGGGAGCGGTGCTTGTGGGTATGCTGGAAAACGGTCTGATCATGATGTCCGTGCCTTATTATGCCATGAACATCATAAAGGGTGCAGTCCTTGCCATTGCGCTTGCCATGACCTATGCAAGCGGCAAGACTAAAAATGTAAACTAAAAACAGAAACGTTATATTGATCAGGGGAAGGTGACAGGAATGTCTAAATACGACAGTTATTTTTTGATGAAAGCGGAAGAGGTACCGGGTTATGTTCAGGAGAAGCTCTCTTATTTTGATAAGGATGCCAGTCTGGAATGCAGGGAAATCGGAGACGGAAACTTAAACTACGTGTTCCGTGTAAAGGATCCTGCAAGCGGGAAATCCATTATCGTAAAGCAGGCAGGAGAAGCGCTTCGCATTTCAGCAGAAATGCATGTTTCCACCGACCGGGGAAGAATTGAAGCAAAGATCCTGGGAATTCAGGATTCCTTTGCACCGGGGCTGGTTCCAAAGGTTTATCTGTATGACGGAACCATGTGTGCCATGGCAATGGAGGATATGACTGGCCATACCATGATGCGTACCGGTCTGTTAAAGCATGAGACCTATCCTGAATTTGCAGACCATGTGACCACTTTTATGGTAAATTCCCTTCTGCGCACAACGGATGTTGTCATGGGACACAAGGAGAAGAAGGAGCTGGTTAAAAGCTTTATCAATCCGGACTTATGCGAGATTTCAGAGGATCTGGTATACAGTGAGCCTTTTATTGATTACAACCACAGGAACAATGTATTTCCTCCCAATGGGGATTTTGTGAAAAAGGAGCTGTATGAGGATCAGGCCCTGCATCTGGAGGCTGCCAAACTGAAATTTGAGTTTATGAACAATGCCCAATCCTTAATTCACGGGGATTTACATACTGGCTCTGTGTTTATCAACAAGGAGCATACCTATATCTTTGACCCGGAATTCGCCTTCTTTGGGCCTATGGGCTATGATATCGGCAATGTCATTGCAAACATGTTTTTTGCGTGGTGCAACGGTGACGCTGTCATAGAGGATGAAAAGGAAAAAGAAGAGTTTTGCGGCTGGTGCTTAAACACCATCTCTGATATCGTGGATCTGTTCGTTGAAAAATATAATAAGGTATTTGACGAGTATGTGACGGAAACCATGGCAAAGGTTCCGGGATTCAAAGAATGGTATCTGGAAGGGATCCTTTCCGACACTGCCGGAGTGGCAGGACTTGAATCCATCCGCCGGACCGTGGGAATGGCCAATGTTATTGATATTACCACCATTCCTGATGAGAAAAAACGGGCGAGAGCCGAAAAGATCGTCATTACTCTGGCAAAGAATTATATCATGAACCGCCGCAGCTTCCGCCTCGGAGCGGATTACATAAGCGCGATAAAAGAAGCAGTAAGCAAATTTTGAGGCCGGCAACAGGATTGAAAGCCGGTAAAAAAGAAAGGGATAACAATGAGCGAAGAAACAAAAAAATCCATCATGGACTATGATACAGTGGCACTTGACGAGGAGAACAATGCCCTGGTGATCATAGACCAGACACAGCTTCCGTATCATACGGAAATCCTTTCCCTGACAAAACAGGAGGATATCTGGAATGCGATCTATCTTCTCCAGGTAAGAGGGGCGCCTGCAATCGGAGTGGCGGCAGCCATCGGCATTTATCTGGCCGCAAGAGAGATCAAGGCAGATGGTTATGATGATTTTTATGCAGAATTTCAAAAAGCAAAGGACTATCTTGATTCCGCACGTCCCACTGCTGTAAATTTATCATGGGCGCTGAAGCGGATGGAACAGGTGGTTTTGAAAAACAAAGAGAAGACCGTTCCTGAAATCGTAGAGCTACTCCATAAAGAGGCAATAGAGATCCGGGAAGAGGATATCTGGGTTTGCAAGATGATTGGAGAATACGGCCTTTCTCTCGTAAAGCCGGGTGACGGTCTTTTAACCCACTGCAATGCCGGGCAGCTGGCAACGGTGAAATACGGAACCGCTACGGCTCCCATGTACCTTGGACACGAAAAAGGCTATGGCTTCCGCATCTTTTCCGATGAGACCAGACCCCTTCTTCAGGGCGCCAGACTGACTTCCTTCGAATTAAAGGAATCAGGTCTTGATGTCACTGTGATCTGCGACAACATGTCGGCCACAGTCATGAGAAATGGCTGGGTGGATGCCGTATTTGTAGGCTGTGACCGGGTGGCGGCCAATGGGGATACCGCAAACAAGATCGGTACATCCATGGTTGCTCTGGCAGCCAAACGCTATGGTGTGCCCATGTATATCTGCGCGCCCACATCCACCATTGATATGAACACCCCTACCGGCAAGGAAATCCACATTGAGGAGCGTCCGGCAGAGGAAGTGGTGGAAATGTGGTATAAAAAGCGGATGGCACCGGAAGGCGTAAAGGTATTTAATCCCGCATTCGATGTGACGGACAATGATCTGATCGCAGGAATCGTGACAGAGTATGGGATTGCCAAAGCGCCTTATACAGAATCATTAAAAGAAATATTCAGGAAAAAGGAAGAGGCCCTGAAAGCGAAAGAAATGTAAGTTTTTTGGCATAAGAAAAAGAGGATGTCTCAAAGGTACTGGGACATCCTCTTGCCGAAATCAGGCTCAGCTTTCCGCTGCTTCATAAAGTTCTACATTATTTTTGAAAAGGTATTCTCTCCACTGGCCGTTCATCTGTTTGTCAGTGACCAGTCCTGTGATGGTTTCAAAACCGGATATCCGGATAAATGAGGTCTTATCAAATTTGGAATGGTCTGCAATGAGATAAACGTGATTGCTCCTGGTCATCAGCATCTGGCGTATGGCGGCAATGGCTTCATTGGAATCGGTGATTCCGTGTTCCATGGAAACGCTCCGGCAGGACATAAAGGTTTTATCCAGGTAAAAGGATTCCAGATTCTTAAGGGCCGTATTGCCTACAAAAGCTTTGTCCCTGGGAGTATAGGAGCCTCCGATGGAAATGAGGCGGATATCCTCTTTGTCATACAGTTCATTGATGATCAGCAGGGAATTTGTTACCACGGTAAGGCGCATTCCCTGTAAGGTCTTTGCCAGCTGAAGGGCCGTGGTAGAAGCATCCAGGAAAATAGAGTCCCCGTTGTGAATGATTGACAGGCACTTTTTCGCGATGGCCTGCTTGCTTTCCATATATGCGGTTTCCCGGATCGTTAAATCTACGTTATTCTCAACCCCGTCTTGTATGAATGCACCGCCATATGTTCTGGTCAGGAACCCGTCATCCTCCAATTGCTTTAAGTCCCTCCGGATGGTTTCCTCGGTCACGGAGAAGATTTTGGAAAGTTCGGTCACCGTAACGCTTTTCTTTTCTAAAATAATATCTTTGATCTTGGCTTTCCTCGTTACTGCTAACATAGGCATGTTCCTTTCTTTGTGACAACAGATGTTTGTTTGAAATAAAATGCAATATAAAACCATAAGAATCAGGTGGCATATAAGTATATTGTATAATTATTTTGATTAAATGTAAAGGAAAAATGGACAAAATAGAAATAAAAGAGTAAAATCAGAAATAAAACAACACAAAACATTTACAATCAAACATAAAAGTGGTAAAAATACAGTATAAAAGATTAGAGTTCGGACAGAAAGAACATGTAGTTGTTTGGACTTTGGAGGTAAAGATATGATGACAGTTCAAGGCGTAAAGTACATGTCTGATTTTGAAGCCAAAAAGGCGATCTTAGACATCGGCAGGCGCATGTACAACAAAGGCTTTGTGGCCTCGAATGATGGAAACATCAGTTGTAAGGTAGGGCCGAACACCATCTGGACGACGCCGACCGGGGTATCAAAGGGATTTATGACACAGGATATGCTGGTGAAAATGGATTTAAACGGAAAGGTGCTGATGGGAAGATATAAGCCCTCCTCAGAAGTAAAAATGCATTTAAGGGTTTATAAGGAAAATCCGGATGTGCAGGCAGTTACCCATGCCCACCCGCTGGTTGCAACCAGCTTTGCCATTGCCGGGATCAGTCTGGATGCTGCGATCCTTACGGAAGCGGTGCTGGGGCTTGGATCCATCCCGGTTGCAAAATACGCAACACCGGGCACGGATGAAGTTCCTGATTCCATCGCCCCCTTTGTAAACACCCACAATGGCGTGCTTCTTGCAAACCATGGGGCCCTGACTTGGGGAAAAGACATTTACCAGGCATTTTTCAGGCTGGAATCCATTGAGTATTATGCCACCATATTGATGTATACAGGCAATATTATCGGACGCCAGAATGTGCTTTCCTGCGATCAGGTAAATAAGCTGCTGGATATCCGGCATAAGCTTGGCATCACAGCAGGCGGGATTCCGCCATGCTCCGCAGAAGAAACGAACATGAAGGATGTGGTTTCGGCATCAGATGTCCGGCCGGCAGGGCAGAACGTTCCAGGGCCTGCATTAAAAGGGGTAACTTCCATTGTAAGGCCAGGAGAGGGGCTGCCGGACTCCGGCTGCAGCTGTACCGGTGTGACACAGAAGGCGCCGTCCTCAGAGAAACAAAAGCCTGTGCAGGCGGAAGCATTAGGTAAGGCAAAGGAGGAAATCATAGCCGAAGTAGTGAGAAGAGTGACAGAGCAGCTATGCTAGGAGGCAGATCATGGAAATTGGGGCGAAAGAAATAGAACTTATTGTAAGGGAAGTGCTTGCAGGCATAGAAAGCAGGGGCGTAAAGCCTTCCTATTTTCCCGCTCAAAGTGAAAACGGGGTATTTGAGCGGGTGGAGGATGCCATTGCGGCGGCTCACGCGGCCCAGCGTCAATGGGCAGAGAATTACAGGGTCGGGGACAGGCGGAGAATCATTGAGGCCATACGGCTGACGGCAAAAAGCCATGCAGAAACCCTGGCAAAAATGGTTTGGGAAGAAACCGGAATGGGGCGTTTTGAGGATAAGATCCAGAAGCATATGGCTGTGATTGAAAAAACTCCGGGTGTGGAATGCCTGACCACGGACGCCATATCAGGTGACGAAGGGCTGATGATAGAAGAGTATGCTCCTTTTGGAGTGATCGGAGCCATCACGCCCTCCACCAACCCAACGGAAACTATAATAAACAATACCATCAGCATGATAGCCGGAGGAAATTCCGTTGTGTTTAACGTCCATCCGGGAGCGAAAAGATGCTGTGCCCACTGCCTGAAGCTTCTTCATCAGGCCATTGTGGAAAATGGAGGTCCGGCAAATTTAATCACCATGCAGAAAGAGCCTGACATGGAGGCGGTGAGCAAATTGACGGCTGATCCCAGAATCCGCCTTATGGTCGGTACAGGAGGCATGCCAATGGTAAATGCCCTGCTTCGTTCCGGAAAGAAGACCATCGGGGCAGGTGCAGGAAACCCGCCGGTCATTGTAGACGATACCGCGGACATAAGTCTTGCTGCAAAAGAGATTTACCGTGGTGCTTCCTTTGATAACAACATTCTGTGCCTGGCGGAAAAGGAAGTCTTTGTCATGGAAAGGGCTGCGGATGAACTGGTGAATAAGCTGGTAACGGAAGGCGCTTACCTGCTTAGTTCCATGGAGTTAAATGAAATCTTAAAGTTTGCCATGATTGAAAAAAACGGAAGCTATGAAGTGAATAAAAAGTGGGTTGGAAAGGATGCAGCCCGGTTTTTGGAAGAGATCGGGGTTTCCGGCCATAAGGATGTCCGCCTGCTCATCTGTGAGACAGACAGAAGCCATCCCTTTGTCATGGTAGAGCAGCTGATGCCCATACTTCCCATCGTGCGGTTAAGGACCTTTGAGGAATGTGTGGAGTGTGCAGTGGCAGCAGAGTCAGGCAACAGGCATACGGCATCCATGTTTTCCAGAAATGTTGAGAACATGACCAAATTCGGAAAAGTGATTGAAACCACCATTTTTACGAAGAACGGTTCGACGCTAAAAGGGGTGGGGATCGGCGGAGAGGGCCATACGACCATGACCATTGCAGGCCCCACCGGAGAGGGGCTTACCTGTGCGAGAAGCTTTACCAGAAGACGCAGATGCATGCTGGCAGAAGGAGGCCTGCGGATCATCTAGAGAGGGGAAGGTACATATGGCAATCGGCTTTTTGGAGTGTGCAGGATACGGGGCAGTTCTTTATGCCATGGATAAGGCCTGTAAGGCGGCAGATGTGAGGATTATCGGTATCGACACCATCAATCCCAAAGATACGGCCGCGTTCATTCCCCTTACGGTCCAGGTGAAATTTGAAGGCGGAATTGATGACGTGAAAGAGGCCTGTGAGGCGGCAGAACGGGCAGCCCTTAAATTTAACAGTCCGAATGAGGTTCTGACAGAGATCATTGAAAACCCATACGAGGGAACAAAGGCGCTGTCTCATATAACAAAGGTATCTTTCGGGGAAGAAAACATTATAAATTTCAGGAGGTAGCAAGATATGGCATCCACATCAATTGGTTTAGTTGAAACAAGGGGGCTGACTGCATCCATCGAAGCAGCAGATGCAATGTTAAAGGCGGCAGACGTTGAACTTGTGGGAACCGAGAAAATCGGTTCCGGTCTGGTAACCGTCATTGTAACCGGAGAGGTAGGCGCGGTAAAGGCAGCTACCGAGGCAGGAGAGGCGGCGGCTTCCAGAATTGGAGAGCTGGTAGCAGTCCATGTGATTCCCAGGCCGCACCAGGATATTGACAAAATTTTGCCAAGGATCAAATAGGCAGCAGCAAAGGTGGGCGTCATGAAAACAAACCGAAACGCCATAGGGGTTTTAGAAATTAATTATTATGCCAATACCGTAGTGGTGGTGGACCAGGCATTAAAGGCGGCTGAAGTGGAAATCGTAAGCTGCCATAAAAGGCTGGGAGGAAGGATGTGCCACACCGTATTAGCGGGCGAGACCTCGGCGGTTCGTGCAGCCGTGGAGGCGGCCAGAGAGGCCAGACGGATCGTGGGAGACGACAACGTTAAGGTGTCCGTATCCATCGAAAACCCTCATCCAGAGGTAATAAAGCTTTTAAATATGATAGACAGGCATGAAAAGGATTGTGTAAAGCCAGAGGAAGAAGAACACAAGATTAAGGAGGAAAAGTAAATGGCAGAGACAGCAGTAAAAAGGGGAATGTTGGCATTAGGGATGATTGAGACAAGAGGCCTTACCGCATCGATTGAGGCAGCAGATGCCATGTTAAAGGCAGCAGACGTTGAAATGGTGGGAACCGAGAAAATCGGCTCCGGTCTGGTATCGGTCATGGTTCAGGGAGATGTGGGAGCTGTCAAGGCAGCAGTGGAAGCAGGAGAGGAAGCAGCCTCCAGAGTGGGAGAGGTAGTAGCAGTTCATGTAATTCCAAGACCCCATAATTCCATAGGCGGAATCCTTCCATTCCTTAAATAAAAAGAACAGGAAAGTGCTTAAGGGCGGAGGCTTACAATGGAAAACAGGGAAGAACTGATTCAGAAGGTAACCGCACTGGTCCTGGATAACTGGAAGAGGCTGAGCACACAGCCTTACCAGGTTCCCGTAGGAATCTCGGCAAGGCATGTGCATCTGTCAAAGGAACATGTGGAAGTACTTTTTGGAGCCGGCTACCGGCTGACTCCCATGAAGGCTTTAAGCCAGCCGGGGCAGTTTGCCTGTGAGGAACAGGTTGCTGTCTCCGGCCCGGCAGGAACCCTTGCCAGGGTACGGATTCTTGGACCGGAGAGAAAACAAAGCCAGGTGGAAATGGCCTCCGGTGACTTAAGGATACTGGGAATACAGCCACAGGTAAGATCATCAGGAGATTTAAAGGGAACTCCCGGGGTAATGCTGAAAGGACCAAAGGGAGAGGTCCTGCTGACAGAGGGAGTTATCATTGCGGACCGGCATATCCATATGACGCCGGAAGATGCGAAATGGTTCGGGGTATCGGATCAGGACCGGGTAAGCGTTGCGGTCGATGGGCCAAAGGGCGGTGTGCTCGGCCATGTACTGATTCGTGTTACCCGTGACAGCAGGCTGGATTTCCATGTGGATACGGACGATGCCAATGCATTCCAGTTAAAGCAGGGACAGTGGGTAACCATTAGAAAGGAAGAGACCAGGTGATATTAGGAACAATAATGGGAACTGTGGTTTCCACGAGAAAATGCAGGAACTTAGTTGGGTTCAAGCTTCTTTTGGTAGAGCCTTATTATGGGGATAAGAACAATATTTTTGTGGCTGCCGATACCATTGGTGCAGGAATTGGGGAACTGGTACTTGTAACCACTGACAATACCACTCAGTATGCCCTGGACCGTTCGGCACCGGTTGATGCCTACATCGTGGGCATCGTAGATGGGCCGCCGCAGCCCGGAAAGTAAGGTTAAAAGTAATAGAAGAGGTAGAGCTTATGGAACAGGAAACGCTTAAGGTTTTGGCAGTGGCAGATCCGGCGGTGGAAGGGTATCTGGATAAAGAACTGGGGATTTTAGACGGATATGAAGGAAAGGTGGATTTTCATATCGTGCCCTGGGCGGATTACTATCCGATGATGATGAAAGCATTTGCCGGGGAAGCGGATTATGACATTGTTATGGTTGCAGGCCATTTATGGCTTCGTGACTTTATAGAAAAAGGATACCTTTTGGAAATTGAGCTTGAGGAGGAAGACATCCTTCCGGTAATTGCAGAAGAAATGAAGTACAAGGGAAAAGCATATTTGTCTCCCTCCTTCTGTGACGGACATATGATCCTTTACCGTAAAAGCCTGCTTTATCAGGTGCTGGGTAAGGAACCTGGAAGCGTCATCTCTCCCCAGGAATACATAGAAACGGCAAAAGCTTACAAGGCAGCCTGCGGGGAACAGGCAGTGGCCATGAAGGCTGATAAGTCCGAGATATTTACCGATGCCCTTCCTTTTCTCCGCATGTACGGGGGAGACGCTTATGACTCCGATGGATCTGCGGTCTGCGGAAAGGAAGAGGCAGTAAAAGGGATTCAGTCCTATATAGAACTGAGATCCTGTGCAGTTGATGGTACGGAACGCTTCGGCAACGGGGAAATTGCAGAGGCTGTCCGGCAAAAAAGAGCAGCAATGGCGGTTACCTGGAGCGGCCAGATGGGAGAAGTCTTTAAGGAAGGCTGTCTGGAACCAGAAGACCTGGGATTTTCCACGTTTTCCACGGCCTGGAACGTGACTTGGTCCTTTGGGATCTGTTCAAGCTGTAAGAAAAAGGAAGCTGCAGAGGAATTCCTTAAATACCTTCGTTCGCCTGGGATAGATCAGAAGGTGGGAAAAAAGAGTGGTGCTCCTGTAAGAAGAGGAAGCTATCTGGAAGGGGGAAGTGACTGCCCCTGGTTTCCAGTACAGCAAAAAATGATGGAACTTGCAAGGCCTCTTCCCGATCTGTCAAAGGCTGGGGAGAAAAACGGAGTCCTTTATGAGAAAATCTTTGAGGCATTTTCAGGAAAAAAGACAGCAGAAGAAGCCATGAAGGAAGCCGGTAAAATGATAAATGGCATGACCCAGCTGTAACGATATGATCAGGGAGAAAACATGAAGATTATTATAATTGGAGGAGTAGCGGCAGGAATGAGCGCCGCTTCCAAGATCCGCAGGACCGATCCGGACGCTGAAGTAACGGTCTATGAAAAGGGAGGGTTTCTCTCTTATGGAGCCTGCGGACTTCCCTACTATGTGGGAGACTATAACGATGATTACCGCAAAATGATCGCCCGTACACGGGAGGCCTTTACAAAGATGGGCATAGAAACCTTCCTCCGCCATGAGGTACGATCCGTTGACGTGGAAAGGAAAGAGGTTCTTGTAAAGAATCTTGAAAACGGCCGGGAATTTACGGATTCTTACGATAAATTAATGATAGCTGTGGGGGCATCGGCTGTGGTTCCTCCCTTTCCGGGCAAGGAGCTTATGGGAGTCCATGTACTGAAGTCCATGGAAGACGGGATCTTTTTAAAAGAATTCGCAAAAATGCCGGAAATCCGAAACATCGTCATCGTTGGAGGCGGATATATCGGGGTGGAATGTGCGGAAGCATTTTTGAGCCTTGGAAAGAATGTCCGCATGCTTGAGGCGGCTCCCAGAATTCTTATGCCCTTTGATGAGGAGATCGCTGCCCTGGCCCATGAAGAGCTGGTAAAGTCAGGGGTCCTGCTTCACACCGGAGAAAAGGCGGAAGGGTTTTATGGAGACGGTCTTTATGTAAAGAGTGTAAAAACAGATAAGGAAACCTATGAGGCAGATTTAGTGATCGTTGCTGTGGGTGTCCGTCCCTGTACGGAATTTTTGAAAAACACGGGAATTGCCATGGGGAAGAACGGTGCTCTCATGGTGGACCAGGAAATGAGAACTTCTGTTCCGGATGTGTATGCAGCGGGAGACTGTATTCTTGTCTATCATGAAGTTTTAGAGGAAGACAGCTTTTTGGCACTGGGAACGGTTGCAAACAAATGCGGAAGGATCGCAGGTGCCAATATGGCAGGAGGCCATGAACAGTTTATAGGTGCTCTTGGGTCTGCAGCCATCAAGGTGTGCGGGCTGGAGCTTGGACGTACGGGTATGGGAGAAGGAGATGCCATACGTCTTTCAAAGGATTATAAGACTTTGGTTATCCAGGCAAATGACCATCCGGCATACTATCCGGATCCAACACCCATTACCATTAAGCTGATTTATGAAAAAGGAACAAAAAGGCTGCTTGGCGCACAGACCTGCGGACAAAAGGGGGCTGTTTTGCGGGCAGATGTGTTTGCTGTGGCAATTCATTGCAGGATGACAACGGCAGAGCTTGGAATGACGGATCTCATTTATGCACCTCCCTTTTCCGGCGTATGGGATGCCATCCAGATTGCCTGCAATGCAGCGAAATAAGGCAGTGCAGGATAGAAAGTGAGGTCAGACCATGAGCAAAATAATGACTTTGCAGGAGGTGGCAGCCCGGATTCATGACGGGGATATCCTTGGTCTTGGGGGCAATGTGCTCCATCGGGCGCCCATGGCAATGGTGCGGGAACTGGTGCGTAAGAAAAAAAGGGACTTAAAGCTGGTAAAGACTGCAGGAGCCATGGATGTGGACATGCTTTGCTTCGGAGGCTGCGTTTCCAGCGTGGATGCCGGCTTTATCAGCTATGAAAGTGAATATTCCCTTGCCGGGCATTACCGCAGGGCTGTTGAAAGTGGAGCTGTGAAAGGAAATGAACATGCCTGTTATACGGTGATCTCCGCGCTCCGGGCCGCCAGCTACGGAGTCGGCTTCATGCCTGTAAAAGGGCTTGTGATCAGCGACCTGATCGATGCCAATGATTATTTTATACGGGTCGAGGATCCCTTTACAAAGGAACCGGTGACAGTGGTAAAGGCCATAAGGCCGGATGTCGCTGTCATCCATGTGCAGGAGGCAGATGAAGAGGGGAATGCCAGGATTACAGGACCCTTATTTGAGGATGTTCTGTTTTCCAGGGCAGCGAAAAGGGTCATCCTGACGGCAGAGAATATCGTCCATGGATCTGCGTTTACTGGCAGCTCAAAAAAGGCGGATATTCCCCATTTTCTAATAGAAGCAGTTGTCAGGGTACCGAAAGGGGCGGCTCCCTGTTCCTGTCCGGGATCTTATGATATTGACGGAAAGAATTTAAAGGAATTTAAAAAGCTGAAGGATTTGGACGGCCTGAATGCCTATTTAAAGGCATTTGAAAAGTCCGACTACAAAGGATAAGGGGGCATGGCATGATGGAAGAAAAATACAGAGTCTGCGATATTATGGTCTGCGCTATGGCACGCCTCATACCTGATGGCAGCAAGGTGTTTCACGGAGTGTCCTCCCATATGCCCATGATTGCGCTGCTGCTGGCAAAAGCGCTTCATGCGCCGGGGGCTGTGCATCTTAATATTCCTGGCGGAACAGACCCGGATCCGGTGCGGCTTAAAAAGTATACCAGCGCAGGCCCGGAGCTTTTGGAACGTGCCACAGCCTATTTTCCTTTAATGGAAGTATTTGACCTGGCCATGAGAGGAGAGCTGGATCTTGCATTTTTAAGTGGAATCCAGTTTGATTTCCACGGCAATGTCAACGCGTCGGTCATTGGAGATTATAAAAAACCAAAGGTGAGGATGCCGGGAGGAGCGGGCAGTGCCGTTCTCATTCCAACGGCAAAAAGGGCGATTCTTTGGAGGACAAAGCATGACAAGCGCACCTTTGTGAGCCAGGTGGATTTTGTAACTACCAGGGGAAATGTGGAACGGATCATCACCCCTTTGTGCATCTTTAAAATGGAAAACGGGGAAATGGTCCTGGAAACCATCCACCCAGCTTCCAGTTTAGAAGAAGTCCAGGAAAATACCGGGTTTCCCATAAAATACTCCCATATCGCCTATACGCCCCTTCCCACAAAGGAAGAGCTGAGCGCGCTGAAACGGATCGATCCGGGAGATTTCAGAAATATAGAATTCTAAGGAGGCCATTTATGGCACTTGAGAGGATCAATGCAGTAGGAACCAGCTTTTTTGGCCGCGGATCCATCGGACTGCTGCCGGATGAGCTTAAGAAACGGGGGTTTAAACGGGGACTCATTGTTACAGACCCCTTCCTGTATAAAAATGGCACCGGAGACAAAGTGGGAGCCTGTCTTTTAAAAGCCGGGGTGGAATATGCCATATATTACCTGGTGGAGCCAAATCCCACCACCATGGTCGTGAATGACTGCCTGGAGGCTGCCAAGGCTTTGGAAGTGGATCTTTTGGTGGCTGTGGGCGGAGGCTCTGCCATAGACACGGCAAAGGCAGTCAGCATTGTGATGGCAAACGGGGGTAAGGTAGAGGATTATGAAGGGGTGGGCAGCTCTCTTAATCCGGGAATGCCTATTGTTGCAGTGAATACTACCGCAGGAACCGGTTCTGAGGTCACCTCGTTCTATATCGTGACCGACCCGGTAAGACATTCCAAAATGTGTATGGTGGACCCTAACTGCATGGTCACCATTGCCGTCAATGATGTGGATTTCATGATGAGCATGCCAAAGGCCCTTACGGCTTCCACAGGATTGGATGCCATGACCCATGCCATTGAGGCGGCTGTAGCGAAACGGGCCACCCCCTATACAGATAAGGACGCTCTATGGGCAATGGGCGTGATTCATACCTATCTTCCGGAAGCGGTGGCCGACGGAAGCAATGAGAAAGCCAGGGAAATGATGGCTTATGGGGAATACAGCGCGGGCATGGCCTTTTCCAATGCAGGCCTTGGCATGGTTCATGCCATGGCTCATTCCCTTGGAGGGCTTATGAACCTGCCTCACGGCATCTGCAATGCGGTTTTGCTGCCTTTTGTCATGGAATTTAATGGAAGCAGACCGGAAGCTGCAGAACGGTATAAGAAAGTGGCAGAGGGACTTAAACTTCCCGGGGCGGCTTCCATGACTGGGGAACAGGCAGTGAAGGAATCGGTGGCCTGTATCAGGCGGCTGTCAAGGAAGGTTGGGATTACACAGAGCCTTCAGGAGCTTAAAGTAAATCCTGAGGATTTTAAGGCTCTGGCAGAGACTGCGCTGAGGGATTCCTGTATGGAGGACAATCCTTTTAAACCGACTGTACAAGAGGTCATAGAAGTATATCGGAACGCATATGGTTGAACTGCAATAAAGTGTGGGAAGGAGAAGGAATCGATGAAAAAACTGATTAATGTACCGGAAAACTATGTAAATGAGATGCTGGAGGGAATCTATCTTGCTCATCCAGACTATGTTACTTATGCGGAAGGCGACTTACGCTGCCTGGTCACCTCCAAAAAGGCGGAGGGAAAAGTGGGGATCGCGACCGGAGGGGGTTCGGGACACCTTCCTCTGTTTTTGGGTTATGTAGGAAAAGGAATGTTAGATGGCTGCTCAGTTGGAGATGTTTTCCAGTCCCCCAGCGCGGAGCAGATGCTCAGCGTGACGAAAAGCATTGATTCCGGAGCAGGTGTTCTTTATATTTACGGAAATTATAACGGGGATATCTTTAATTTTGACATGGCTGCAGAGATGGCCGACATGGAAGAGGGAATCCGTGTAGAAAGCGTTGTTGCAGGGGAAGATGTGGCATCTCCTAAGGCGGCTCCCGGAGAAAAGAATACCAGAAGAGGAGTGGCCGGTATCTTTTTTGTATATAAATGCGCTGGAGCGGCGGCCGCGGCCGGGAAGAATTTGGAAGAGGTAAAACGGATTGCAGAGAAAGCGGCTGCCAATGTAAGGACCATGGGAGTGGCACTTACCCCTTGTACAGTGCCGAGAGTCGGTCAGCCGGGGTTTGAGATCGGAGAGGATGAGATGGAAATCGGCATGGGAATCCATGGAGAGCCTGGAATCCGCCGGGGGAAAATGGAAACAGCAGATGAGGTCACATCGGAAATGATGGAAAAGATCCTTGAAGATATTCCTTACTGCGCTGGAGACGAGGTTGCGGTTCTGGTCAACGGGCTTGGAGCCACTCCTCTTGACGAACAGTATATTGTGACGAGAAAGGTCAATCAGATTCTGGAAGAGAAGGGAATCAGGGTGCACCGTTATTATGTAGGTGAATATGTGACTTCCATTGAGATGGCCGGCCTGTCCATTTCCCTTTTGAAAATGGATGAGGAATTAAAGGGCTATCTGGAGGCTCCGGCTGATACCCCATTCTTTAAGCAGGGGATTGTCTAAAGATATTATAATAGAAGAAAATGGCAGGGACACATACCCTTTGTTACGATTATTTAAGCCGCCGTCATCAGCGGCAGAATGGAGGTTTATATGAACCAGCAGGAACTGATAGCCATGCTTGGCAGAATAAGTAAGATCATGGTGGAAAACCGAAACCACTTAATTGAACTGGATAGTGTTGTGGGAGACAGTGATCTGGGGCTGACGATGACGGATGGATTCCAGGCGGCCTACGAAGCGGTCATGGATGGATCGGAGCCGGACCTGGGTAAGCTTTTGTACAAGGCAGGAAAGACCATGGGAAATAAGGTACCTTCTACCATGGGGACATTGATGGCGGCAGGGCTGATGCGTGCCGGAAAGACCTTAAAAGGAAAGACAGAATTATCCGGCGCAGATGTTGTTGCTCTGTTCGAAGCCTATGAGTCAGGTGTTGCTGATCTTGGTAAGGCCAAACTGGGAGATAAGACCTT
>JAISYJ010000056.1:0-63604 GCA_031270005.1 Hungatella sp.
GTTTGGTTCGTATACAATTACTTGTATTCGTTCTGAAATTTTCTCATTCAAAGCCATCAAACATGACTTGTTTTATTAGAATTTTCAGGGTTTTACATACTGTTCAATCTTCTGTTTTCAAGGTACTTTGTGTTGTTTTGTCTCAACAGCAACTCGTTTATTCTATCACAGCGTTTCTGTTCTGTCAACACTTTTTTTATTTTCTTTTTTTCACTGTTTTTCGACAGCTGGTATATAGTATCACATCTTCATTACCATGTCAACTACTTTTTTTCACTGCCTAGAAGGAAAAAATAATCATTTGGAAATGAGCGGAGAAAGAGGGATTTGAACCCTCGCGCCGGTTGCCCGACCTACACCCTTAGCAGGGGCGCCTCTTCGGCCTCTTGAGTATTTCTCCGTAGTTCATAGCTTCCATATGATGTGTCTATCAAAGAAATTCTTTTCCAGACGCATTGACAATTATACAAGATATATTTCGACTTGTCAACCTATTTTTAGATTTATTTCTTCCTGTATTTTGTCGTGTACCATTTCCGCAATCTGGATGGTTTTCAGCTTCTGATAATCCTCTGCATAAACCGGCTTTAAGAAACAAACCTGCACGGTCTGTTTTCTGGAAGAATTCTCATCAAAGGGCTTAAAACAGTCGATCAGTGCAACCGGCACAATGGGACATTTGGCATTTACAGCACTTTTAAAGGTTCCTCCCTTAAATGCCAGGAGTTTATTTCCCTCACGGCTGCGGGTCCCCTCTGGGAAGATTACAAAGTTCTTTCCCATTTTTACCTTTTCCGCCATCTTAGTTATGATTTCCATAGAAGCCCTGATGTCCTGACGGTCAATGGAAAAACCATCAAGGGCCTTGATTACCTGTTTTACTAATATAAGCTTGGCGGCTTCTTTCTTCACTACCACGCTAAAAGGACTGGGGCAGGCTTCCATAAGAGCCAGTACGTCAAACAATCCCTGATGGTTCGGAAACAGAATAAAGCCATTTTCAGTAGGAAGATTCTCGACTCCCTGAACTTCTACCTTAATACGTCCTGTTCTGTTTACTGTTTTCACTACATGGCGGAGGTAATCATAGCGCTGCTCCTCGGTGTGGGTATCTTTCGGAAGTCCCATCCTCCATATGCGGTAAAACCATACGGGGACACGAAAAAGATTTCTTATTACCATATAAAAGATACGATTCATTTTTTTTAATCCTCCCTGTATCTTTCTATGGCTGTTTCATATAAATTGTTTCCTTTGCTGTCTATGACAACCACCACTGGAAAGTCTTTGATTTCCAAACGCCTTATGGCCTCTGTTCCTAAATCCTCATAAGCAATTACTTCAGAGGCAAGGATGCATTTTGAAAGAAGGGCCCCGGCCCCTCCCACCGCAGCAAAGTAAACGGACTCGTTTCTTACGATGGCTTCGATAACTTCTTTGCTTCTTTTTCCTTTTCCTATCATTCCCCCCATTCCCATATCAAGCAGAAGGGGTGTGTACTTATCCATGCGGCTGGCCGTAGTCGGCCCTGCGGAACCGATGGGGCGTCCTTCTCTGGCCGGGGATGGCCCCATATAATAAATCATGTTTCCTTTTATATCAAATGGAAGACTTCCATTTTGGTCCAAAGCTTCTTTCATTCTTTTATGAGCAGCATCCCGGGCAGTATAAATAGTCCCAGTCAGATATACATAATCCCCTGCACTCAAGCTTTTTGCATCTTCCCTGCTGATCGGTACTTTTATGTGATGATCCATGGTTTCCTCCATTCTTTGCTCCACTCATTATATGACTCTGTGTGCATGCCTGTTTACATGACAGCAGATATTGACTGCTACAGGCAGTCCGGCTATGTGGGTCGGATAAGTTTCAATGTTTACGGCCAGGGCAGTAATCCTTCCTCCCAGACCCCCGGGTCCGATTCCAAGCTTATTGATTTTTTCAAGCATCTCTGATTCCAGTTCCTTTACATACGGAACCCTGGATGGTTTCTCAATATCCCTGGTCAAAGCCTGCTTGGCTAACTGAGCACATTTTTCAAAGGTTCCGCCGATCCCCACTCCAACGACCATGGGAGGACATGCATTTGGCCCGGCTTCCTTAACGGCAGTTAATATGGAATCCTTGATTCCTTCCAGTCCATCCGCAGGCTTTAGCATGAATATACGGCTCATGTTTTCACTTCCAAATCCTTTGGGAGCCACTGTAATATCAATCTGATCTCCGCTTACAACTTCATAATGGATGACCGCAGGGGTATTATCCTTTGTATTCACTCGTTCCACCGGCTCCACCACAGATTTTCTTAAGTATCCTTCCCCATATCCTTCTCTTACTCCCTGATTAATTGCATCGGTAAGATTGCCGCCTTCTATATGTACGTCCTGCCCTATCTTTACAAAAATCACTGCCATCCCTGTATCCTGGCAGATAGGAATCATATCTTCCCCCGCAATTTTCAAGTTTTCCTTCAACTGACAGAGCACCTGTCTGCCAAGGGGAGATGTTTCTTCATCCACTGCCTTAAGAAATACCCGTTCCATATCATTTGACAGCGCATGGTTGGCCTCTATGCACATTTCTTTCACGTTCTTTATTATTTCTTCAATTCTAACCGTTCTGATCATATATTCCTCCAGATATGCAGGTCCCTTTGTTTTATTTCATCATAAATGATTCTTATTGTGAAATCAAGTTCAAACACAAAATAAGGCTGGGAATGCTTTATTTATCATTCCCGGCCTTATTTAAAGGAAAATCGGTTCACTTAAAATCCATCCAACGGCTGGTTTGCTTTCATTAAGAAAATCATGCCTTAGAATCGAGGCGATTCCGAATCAGCTTTTCCTGAATATCTTTTATCGTGATTTCTTCCATTCTTCTTCTGCAAAGCTCATTTAAATCCCCATAAATCTCATCCATGACCCCTGACATTCCGGAAGCAATCATACAGGGGGTATCTACATTTCCGGATTTCCAGGAAGAGGATACAAAGGTAACATCTAGAGCATCACAAATGCTTCTTAAATTTACTTCAGAGGAATCTTTTGCAAAATGATAGCCGCCCTCCAGCCCTTCCTTTGTTGTGATGATTCCGGCCTTTTTTAATTTTGCCATCACTTTTCTTACCCGGGCAGGATTGGTGCATACATTGGAAGCCAGCTCTTCACTGGAAATGGTTGTCTTCCTCTGGTTTAAATAAACTACTCCATGAACCGCTACTGCAAACTCACTTGTCATACGAATCCCCTATTTCATAGGCATGATTTTCTAAGTGAAGTCAAACGAAATTCCGACCTGACTTTGAAAATCAGCCGTTCGATGAGCCGTTAAGCAAATCGAACCTCATTTATCTGTAATTGATATAGTTTCAGTTTATATTTTATCAATTTGGCGGATCAATGTCAAGGGGACTTCCTTTACTTCATGGAATTCAGCGGCTTTTGGATAATCCAATTTTTACTATCAGGTCTTTCAGTTCCTCAATCGCCCGGCTTTCATCATCCCCGGCGGCTGTTATTGTTACCTCCTCTTCCTGTTTGACTGCTAATCTCATAATAGCCAGAGGATTTTTCAGATCAGCTTCCATTTTTTCTTTTTTTAATAAGAGATGAGAGGTAAATCTCCTGGCTGCTGCAGCCAGATCTCCTGCCGGCCTGGCATGAATCCCCATTGCATCCTGAACTACAAATTCAAACTGCTTCACAAAGCACCTCCTGTTAAGCCAGATCTTCACCACCCGATGCAATCACTTTTTTCATCCATGCATAACTGTCCTTTTTGATTCTTTTCCCTGTTCCCTTTCCGTAATCGTCATAATCTACATAAATAAAACCATAACGTTTGCTCATTTCGCTGGAAGAGCAGGAAACAATATCAATAGGACCCCATGCATAATAACCTCTTAGATCTACCCCGTCCCGGATGGCTTCCTTCATCTGCTCAATATGCGCCCGGAGATAATCCACTCTGTAGGAATCATGGATTTCTCCATTTTCTACTTGATCATAGTATCCCACTCCATTTTCAGTTATATAAATAGGCTTTTGATATCTGTCATAAAATTCATTTAATAAAATCCTGAGTCCAATGGGATCAATGGTCCAGCCCCACGGATTTGCCGGCAGCTGTTTATTCCTGTATACCTCATTCCCCTTCTCATAGCTTTCCTTTGAACATATCTGAGTATAATAATAAGAAAATGAGAAAAAGTCAGCCGTATTTTTTAAATCCTCTTCATCTCCGTCTTCAAATGTAAGCTTAATATTCCAGTCTTCAAAAAAACGGAATGCATAACCAGGATAATATCCCCGAAGCAATACGTCGGCAAAAAAATACTCCATTTGATTATGCTTCAATGCAGCCAACACATCCTCGGACTTACATGTGGCAGCATATTCCGGCCCGCCGCACAGCATCATGCCGATCTGCATCTCAGGATATTTTTCATGGGCATATTTTGTTGCCCTGGCACATGCAACCATCTCATGATGAACTGCCTGATATTTTGCAGAAAGAAGGTCATCAACCGTATCTTCTGCAATTCCAAGGTGATTAAATGACTCATGGCCGATTAAGTTAATCTGATTGACAATTATCCAGTACTTCACCTTACCAGAATACCGGTCAAATACTGTTTTGCAATACTTCACAAAAAAATCAATGGTTTCTCTGGAATACCAGCCCTGGTATGCAGTGGTTAAATGAAGGGGCATTTCATAATGGGAAATGGTTATCATTGGCTCCATGCCGTTTTTAATGATCTCATCAAATAACTTATCATAAAATTCAAGACCTTTTTCATTTGGCTGTCCATCATCTCCCTTTGGAAAGATTCTGGACCAGTTAATGGAAGTTCTGAATGTTTTTAGTCCCAGATCAGCCAGCATTTTTAAATCCTCAGGATAGGTATGGTAAAAATCAATGCCTCTCCTTTTAGGGAAATTTTTATCACTGCTTTCTAAGGCTTCTTTTATATATGCTCTGGTTATTTCCCCATTGGAACGCTTTTCAATGGGAAGATCCTTTTGAAACTCATTAATATCTGCCAGGCAAAGACCCTTGTCATCCAGGTCATAAGCTCCCTCCAGCTGATTTGCCGCCACAGCACCTCCCCACATGAAATCTGATGGGAAGCCTTTTGGTACTTTCTTCATGATATTCTCCTTTCCTTTCTGATTTTAACGGTTTATTCCTGATTTTCCAAGCGTATCAAACGCTTTTCCCAATTTTCAAAGATTTTGATCATTTGTTTTGCAATATTTATTTCACTGTATATAGTCATTAACGTATCCTGTGCATGGGCGAAAATCAGTGAATACTCTGCTTTTTCTCCTCTGGTTTCTCCCTGGATGGCATCTGTCTGGATCCGATGTGCTTCTGTAATCTTTTTCTGTGCTTCCTTCATCTTTTCATTTGCCAAAATAAAATCCTGGTCAGCAATGGCTGTCAATGCTTCCTTGCACAGTAAGCGTGCATCTCCTGCATTCATAATAATGCTCATTGCAGATTCTAGTGTTTTTTCATCCATTTTTATCACCCTTCTTATTATTCTATTTCTTTTCCGCTGCTTTTTTCTCAACTTCTACTTCCTGGCTGTCATATATACGGAAAAATGGATACCATATTACGGTTGAAAGCAATGCACAGACAGCCATTAAAATAATACCTTTGATACTTCCCGTTGTCAGCCATGTGGAAATAGGGAATGGACAATACCACATATCAAAAACCATTGTGGGAATAGGTGCAAATGGAATTACCTTTGTAAAAAACCAAACGACTGCAGGAAGTACGATTCCAATCAGCCACATAGGGATCATCATGATGGGATTCCATGCAATACATCCGAATACTACCGGCTCATTAATATTAAAAATTGCAGGGGCTAAACAGGCACGTCCCAGTGCCCTTAATTTATTGCTTTTTGCAAATATGAGCATAATAACCAACGGCAATGTACAGCCAATTCCGCCGATCCATAGATAAGCAGAGTATACCGTAGGATCAGTGACCAGATTCAAAGTCACATGGGTAGCCGTTCCGGCCGCTGCCATACTTACGTTAGCAGTAATAGCCATAAGCATTGCCGGTTTATAGACCGGTGTAAGAACCCAGCTTGAAATTCCCATAGAATATAAAAAGCAAACAAGAAAAAGGGAGAGGGCAAATCCCCATGGGGTCTGCATTACATTGGAAATCGGCATAAATAACGCCAGCAGAATATTATAAATATCAATGCCAAGCAGATCTACCAAAACCCAGAGGGAACAAGCAACAATACCAATCGGCAGCATGGAATCAAACCATGCCCTGACAAAGTCCGGGATCACAGAATCCTCTTTAAAAAATGAGAACTTCCCGAAAATCCCCATTATAAAACCTGTGAAGACACCTGCGGTAATCGCTACAAACATGCCTCCTGCTCCTAAAGATGCATGGGAAAACCCTGGCACACCATCTTTGATCACCTGGGGAGAAATAATAATTAAAAATGCTACTACACCGGTAAGCGCCGCAATGATCCTTTGCTTGCGCAAACGCTTTTTTTCCATTAAATTAAAAGGTATTAAAAATGCAATGAACAATGACAACAATCCCATTGTCCAGCCAAAGGGAGTCCAGAAATTAGGCCACCACTGCCAGCCGAACACTTCTCCCGGAACAGTTAAAAAGCAAAATATTGATCCTAATAAAATAAACGGAAGCACCTGCATGATGGAATCTTTTAAGGTGGTAACCCAGACATTGTTATTAATTTTATTCATTTTCGGTGCAAAACTGTGCTCTAACCAATAAATTAGCTGTTTCATTTTTCTCCTCCTCCTTATCCCCTCAGCTCATTTCGCCGAGCAAATGATCCAGGGCCATTTCTCCATTTAATGTTGAATAATATTCCGGCTTCATTAAGATGACCTTCACATCCTTTCCGCCTGTATATTCTTCAATTTCATCCAGAATATAAGCCAGGTGAGGTCCTACCATAAGAGCATCAATTTCATCAATATAATTCTCAATTTCACTTTCCCCTCTGGCCTTTATATTGATCTCCATTTTTCTTGCGGCCACTGCCTTTCTAATATTAGCTGCCATAAACCCGGAGCTTGCACCGGATCCGCAGACAAGTAAAACATTTAACATAAATAAAATCCTCCTTTATCTGTATACTATGTTTTATGAGAAGCAGTCTGTATCCCCTCATAAAAAGATGCTGAAAACATATTTTAGTTTTCATGATTTATTTGATGTATTCATTATGACTTTTTTTTATTTATAATTCCACCAGACATTTGCACATGGAGGGTGCAAATGTCTGGTGGAATTATCCTTTCTATACTCTTATAATAGACAGAAGGAGGATTTTACTATGGGGCCAAAACTATTAAAATTAATTCGTATTATGCTGATGCATACAAACGAAATGACTGCTTCTGCTTTAGCTGCTGAGATGGGGGTATCGGAACGCAGCATTAAAAATTATATTTCAGAAATCAATGACAACCATCCTCAGACCATCCGCTCTTCCAGGAGGGGGTATTCGATCCAGGCGGATGCCGGAAGAAAAATATTAAATGATTCCGGAACTCACATCCCCCAGTCCTCTCAGGAAAGAATGGTTTATATTATTAATCTTTTGATCAAACAGGAAGCCGGCATTGACGCATACGATTTATGCGATACCATATACATCAGCTACTCCACTTTAAAAAATGAACTGGGAGCTGTAAAAAAGAAGCTGAACCAGTTTGATTTAAAGCTTGTGAACCAAAAAGACAATTTATCCATTGAGGGACTGGAAAAAAACAAACGCCGTCTGCTAAGCTCTATTTTATACGATGAATCCAACATTAACTTTGTAAGCCTGAAAACCATACAGCATGTTTTTCCTGATATTGAAATTGAATATATTAAAAATACATTGCTGAATATTTTTGATAAATACCAATATTTTGTTAATGACTATTCTCTGATCAATATTGTTCTGCACATAACCATAGCCATTGACAGAATCAAAAATCACAATATCAATACCCAGGATGTGAAAGAGCTGGCGCAGATACGGCATCACGAATATGAACTGGCAAGCCAGGTAACAAAAGAATTGGAAGATCATTTTCATATCACATATAGTGACGCGGAAATATATGAACTTGCCCTTCTGCTGATTTCCAGAGCTACCACCATTGATTATAAAAGCATAACCACTGCTAATTTAGAGGACTTTATCGGCAAGGAATGCTTTGACCTGGTGGAGGAGATGATCCAGTCAGTCAATGCCTATTACTATATTGATCTATCGGAACCTGAATTCCTGATCCGGTTTGCCATTCATATTAGAAATTTACTTCAAAGATCAAAGAACCAGCAATTTTCAAAAAATCCTTTAACCGAAGAAATTAAAACTTCCTGCCCATTAATTTATGATGTCTCCGTATATTTATCCGGAATCATCAAAGACCGTACAGGGATCATCATTAATGACGATGAAATTGCATATATCACCTTTCACCTGGGGAGCACTCTGGAAGCTCAAAAAAGCCTTAATAAAAAAGTGACTGCTATTTTATACTGCCCGAACTATTATGATTTAAATATACGTCTGACAGATACCATCAATCAGCACTTCTCCTGTGAGATGCTGATAACCAACATCATAACGGATGATACTTTACTGGAACAGGTTCCTAAATGCGATTTTATTATGTCTACGGTACCGCTTCATGGCTATTATGGAATGGATATCGTCCATATCGGAATGTTTTTTACGGATAAGGATATTTCTGTGATCAGAAATAAAATTACATCCGTAAGAATCAATAAAAGAAAAGCGACCTTTAAGAATTATCTGGAACTTCTGATTATTCCTGAATTTTTTGAAAGAAGAAATGATTTAAAAACAGAGAGGGATGCAATCGAATATATGGCAGGTAAAATGCACCGGATGGGTTATGTAAACGAAACATTCCGGGAAGATATCTACATGCGTGAAAAACTTTCTTCCACTGCCTTTTATGATTTTGCAATCCCCCATGCAATGAAAATGCATGCAGAAAAAACCGGGCTTAACATATTGATTTCTGATTCACCTGTCTCATGGAACGGAAAGCCCGTTTCCTTAATAATCATGATGTGCTTTAACAAGAATGACCGGTACATTTTTAATGAAATTTTTGAGCCTCTTACCATGATGCTCACTGACAGGGAATTGATTAAAAAACTGATCCAGGTCAAAGACCATGAAACCTTTATTCAAATGCTGACCGATAACCTGGAAGTGACCTTCTAGTTCAGATTTCATAGCCGCTCATAAAAAAAGTTGTCCTGGCTTTTTAAGCTGGACAACTTTTTTATGGGTATTTTTAAATTATTTATCCTTTATCCGGACAATCGCACTCTTTATTACTTTATCATCCATTTCTAAAATGGAATAATTATTTTTTTCATCCTCCAGCTCCAATGGAAGCTGGGATTTCATTGGAATATAACCAAGTATTTCGATCAGATATCCTGACAATGTATCGCAGGAGCTTTCTATTTCCTCATGAAGCACCTCATCCAGATCATACAGGGAAATGCTTCCTGCCGCTTTAAAAACATTAGGTTCTACTTCTATCAGCTCCGGCTCCCAATCATCATATTCATCCGGAATATCTCCTACAATTTCTTCTATCAGATCCTCCATGGTGATAAGACCGGAAACACCTCCGTATTCATCTACCAGGATGGCCATTTTCGTCTTACTTTTTTTCATTTCCAGAAATAAATCATCTGTCTTTTTATTTTCCGGTATAAAATAAGGCTTCTGCATGATGGTACGGATATCGATCCCCGCCTGATCATACTTATTCATTTCAATGATAAAGTCCTTCATGGACAAAATACCGATAATATTATCAATTTCTTCTTCATAAACCGGAATTCTGGAATGTCTGCTGTCTAATATCTCATTAAGAACCAGCTCCATGGGCTTTTTAATATCCACTGCCACCATATCCTGTCTGGGGATCATGATTTCTCTGGCTCTTTTATCATCAAAGAGAAAAATAGAAGTGATCATATCCTCTTCGATTTTATTGAACACACCGCTTTCCCGACCCATCTGAAGCATGGAACGGATTTCTTCCTCAGAAATTTCTTCCTCCAGATTATCTGTCTTCATGCCAAGAAGCTTTAATATTCCATTGGTTGACATAGAAAGAAGCTTTATGAACGGAGCCATGACTCTTGATACGGCGTAAATAGGGCGTACAGCGAATAAGCTGAACCATTCAGCCTTTTGTAGTGCAACCCGTTTAGGCACCAGTTCTCCAAAGACCAGGTTAAAATAAGACAGGATAATGGTTACTGTCACCATGGCAATGCTCCGGCTGTATGGGATTCCCAAAGCCAGCATCTTTGCTCCCAGTATCTGTGAAATTCCTGTTGCAGCCGATGCACTGGAAAAGAAACCGGCAAAGGTTATGGCTACCTGGATGGTTGAAAGAAAACCGGTTGAATCCTCAGAAAGCCTTTGAATCAGGGCTGCCTTCTTATTTCCGCTGTCAGCCAGCATCCGGATCCTGTTTTTGTTGACTGATACTACAGCCATTTCCGCTCCTGCGAAGAACGCGTTCATTAAGGTCAAAGCAATTAATAATAATATCTGTGCGGCTATCTGCGCCGCGCCTGGGTCACTGTCCAAGCTGGTATTCCTCCTTTTTTTAGGACATGTTCGTCCATGCAGGATTTTCCTGCTAAATTTCAATAAAGAAAAGACTTTGGATGCAGTAAAGTTAAAATAGCTACATTCAAAGTCTTTTACTGCTGATTATTGATGGTACATATTATAATATAAAAAATTATATATTACCATATCATTGGTGTTAAAATTTTTAATTCCTCTTCAGGGGCTTCATCAATTTCAACGATTTCTTCGGGAATCTCTTCATCCTCCATATCCAGCTCTTCCATGCCTTCACCGTCGGACTTGCTGCCGTCATCCCGTACCTTGGCAATGCTGGCAACGCTGATATCAGAATCCTGGTCAATGTTCATCAGCTTCACTCCGGAAGTGTTCCTGCCTATAACAGAGATATCATTGACAGAAATACGGATCACGATGCCTTCCGTTGTGATCAGAAGGAGGTCATGGTCATCCTCAACTAACTTGGCTCCCACAATATCTCCTGTCTTTTCTGTGATCTTATAGCACAGAACACCCTTTCCGCCTCTCCTCTGAGGAGTAAATTCTTCAATTGGGGTACGTTTGCCCATACCGTTGGCAGATACGATCAAAAGCTTTGGTCCCTGGGACTCCATCTGCATGCCGATAACCTGGTCATCATCATTGAGCTTCATACCGATAACACCCATGGATACACGTCCTGTTATACGGACATCCTTTTCATGGAACCGGATGCACTGGCCCTTTTTCGTTACAAGGAAAATATCCATTGTATCGTCGGTTGCCTTAACCTCAATCAGTTCATCATTTTCCCGGAGGACAATAGCCTGGAGGCCGTTCTTACGGACATTGGCATATTCCATCATAGGTGTTTTCTTTACCATTCCGTTTTTGGTTGCCATGAATAAGAACTTGTCATCGTCATATTCTTTCATGGGGATGATAGCCGTAATGCTCTCTCCTGGAAGCATCTGCAAAAGGTTCACAATGGCGGTTCCTCTGGAGGTTCTGCTTCCTTCCGGAATCATATAGGTCTTTAACCGGTAAACACGGCCTGTATTGGTAAAGAACATCAGGTAATGATGGGTTGTTGTCATCATCAGGTCCTCGATGTAATCCTGGTCAATGGTCTGCATTCCCTTGATTCCCCTGCCGCCCCGGTTCTGGTTCTTGAAGTTGTCTATAGACATCCTCTTAATGTATCCCAGTTTTGTCATGGCGACGATGGTGCTTTCATCGGGAATCAAATCTTCCATGGACATATCGTACTCGTCAAAGCCGATGGAGGTCCTTCTGTCATCTCCGTATTTTGCAGAAATGATGGATATTTCCTCCTTGATCACTGCTAAAAGCTTTTTCTCATCAGCAAGGATGGCCTTTAATTCCGCAATCCTGGCTTCCAGTTCCCTGTATTCGTTCTCAAGCTTTTCTCTTTCCAGACCGGTAAGAGCTCTCAAACGCATATCCACGATTGCCTGAGACTGGACATCGCTTAAGCCGAAACGGCTCATGAGTTCTGCCTTGGCTGCCTGGACATTTGCTGAACCCCGGATGATCCTGATGACTTCGTCAATATTATCCAAGGCAATGAGCAAGCCTTCCAAAATATGGGCTCTCTCTTCCGCCTTATTTAAATCGTAACGGATTCTTCTGGTCACCACTTCCTTCTGGTGATCCAGATAATAATTTAACATCTGAAGGATGTTTAAGACCTTTGGCTCCAGAACGCCGGCACTGTTTTTAACGAGAGCAATCATGATCACGCCAAAGGTATCCTGAAGCTGGGTATGCTTGATCAGCTGATTAAGGATTACATTGGCATTGGCGTCCCTGCGGAGTTCAATGCAGATTCTCATACCGGAACGGTCGGACTCATCCCGTAAGTCGGTAATGCCGTCTACCTTCTTATCCTTTACCAACTCCGCGATTTTTTCAATGAGACGGGCCTTATTGACCATGTATGGAAGCTCAGTTACAATGATCCGGCTTTTTCCGTTTGCCATGGCCTCAATATCGCTGACAGCTCTGACACGGATTTTTCCCCGTCCTGTGCGGTAAGCTTCTTCAATTCCCCGCTTTCCGAGGATGGTCGCTCCGGTTGGGAAGTCAGGTCCTTTGATGATTTCAAGAATTTCCTCCATGGTGGTTTCCCTGTTTTCTTCCACCTGGTTGTCAATAATATGAACGACTGCGTTAATGACCTCCCTTAAGTTGTGGGGAGGGATGTTGGTAGCCATACCAACGGCAATACCGGAGGTACCATTTACCAGAAGATTGGGATAGCGGGACGGAAGAACATCCGGCTCCCTCTCAGTCTCGTCAAAGTTAGGGCTGAAATCAACGGTATCTTTGTTGATATCAGCAAGCATTTCCATGGAAATCTTACTTAAGCGGGCTTCCGTATATCGCATGGCAGCCGCGCCGTCTCCATCCACGGAACCGAAGTTTCCATGGCCATCCACCAACGGATATCTGGTAGACCACTCCTGTGCCAGATTCACCAGGGCTCCGTAAATGGAGCTGTCGCCATGAGGATGGTATTTACCCATGGTATCACCGACGATACGGGCACATTTACGGTGTGGCTTATCCGGACCGTTGTTGAGCTCGATCATGGAATACAGGACTCTACGCTGAACCGGCTTCAAACCGTCTCTTACATCAGGCAGGGCTCTGGAAACAATGACGCTCATGGCATAATCGATATACGATTTTTCCATGGTCTTTTTTAGGTCCACATCATGAACTTTATCAAAGATATTTGGTTCCATTTTATTTCCTCCAATTAAACATCAAGATTCTGTACGTATTTGGCGTTGGCTTCGATAAATTCACGTCTTGGCTCTACCTGATCGCCCATTAAGGTGGTAAAGGTTAAATCCATTTCGGATGTGGTATCCTCATTCATGACGACACGCAGAAGGACTCTTCGCTCCGGGTCCATGGTGGTTTCCCAAAGCTGTTCTGCGTCCATCTCTCCCAGACCTTTATAACGCTGGATCTTATTGTTGTTGTCACGGCCGATTTCCTTCAGGATGGAATTAAGTTCCTCACCGTCGTAGGCATACCATACCTTTTTATTTTTTTCCACCTTGAATAAAGGGGGCTGTGCCAGATATACATGGCCCTCCCGGATAAGCTCCGGCATAAAGCGGTATAAAAAGGTGAGAAGCAGGGTGCTGATATGAGCACCATCCACATCGGCATCGGTCATGATGATGATTTTATGATATCTTAATTTGCTTAAGTCAAAGTCTTCATGGATTCCTGTTCCAAAGGCAGTAATCATTGCCTTGATCTCCGCATTGGCATAGATCTTGTCAAGCCTTGCCTTCTCCACGTTAAGGATCTTTCCGCGCAGTGGAAGAATGGCCTGGGTATTCCTGGAACGGGCCGTCTTGGCAGAGCCGCCGGCACTGTCTCCCTCTACGATGTAGATTTCGCAGTTTTCCGGATTTTTGTCGGAGCAGTCCGCAAGCTTTCCAGGAAGGGCCATCCCCTCAAGGGCGGTCTTTCTCCTGGTTAAATCCCTGGCTTTTCTGGCTGCGGCTCTTGCCCGCTGGGCCAGGATGGATTTGTCACATATGGTTTTTGAAAGGCTTGGATTCTGCTCTAAATAATAGGTGAACTGTTCCCTTAAGAGGTTGTCCACCGCTCCTCTTGCCTCGCTGTTTCCTAATTTCTGCTTTGTCTGGCCCTCAAACTGAGGCTCCTCGATCTTGACGCTTATAATGGCTGTCAGACCTTCTCTGATGTCCTCACCGGATAGGTTCGTTTCATTTTCCTTTAACAGCTTGTTCTTTCTGGCATAATCATTTAAGGTGGTTGTCAGGGCACTCTTAAAGCCAGCCAGATGGGTTCCGCCTTCCGGAGTATTGATGTTATTGACAAAGCTGTAAATATTTTCTGTATAGGAATCATTGTGCTGCATGGCTACTTCAACATAAACGCCATCCTTTGTTCCTTCACAGTAAAATACCTGATCATAAAGAGAGGTTTTTCCCTTGTTTAAATAGGTGACAAACTCCTTGATGCCTCCTTCATAATGGAACACGTGCTCGTGGCTTTCTTCTCTCTCATCTTTCAGGACAATCTTTAAGTTTTTGGTTAAAAATGCAGTTTCACGGAGACGGATCTTTAAGGTATCATAATCAAAGATCGTTTCTTCAAAAATATCTTTATCGGGAAGGAAGGTAACCTTTGTCCCATGCTCATCCGGACCGCAGTCTCCCATGACCTTTAAGGGGTACATGGTCTTTCCCTTTTCATAACGCTGTTTATAGATCTTTCCATCCTGGCGGATTTCCACCTCAAGCCACTGGGAAAGAGCATTTACAACAGAAGCGCCCACGCCGTGGAGGCCGCCGGAAACCTTATATCCCCCGCCGCCGAACTTTCCGCCGGCATGAAGGATGGTAAATGCCACCTCTACTGCCGGTATCCCGGCTTTTTTCTGAATTCCTACGGGGATCCCTCGCCCGTCATCCACGACTGTAACGGAATTGTCAGGATGGACAATCACCTCTATGCTGTCGCAATATCCTGCCAGAGCCTCATCCACCGCATTGTCCACGATCTCGTAAACCAGATGATGAAGTCCCCTTGTGGATGTACTGCCGATATACATACCAGGTCTTTTTCTTACTGCCTCAAGACCCTCTAATATCTGGATTTGATCTGCACCATATTCTTGACTCATATTTGCACGCTTCCTCCTGAATTAATTTTCACTGCCTACGGTACCGCTTACCACCCGGAATATCTTATCAACTGGAAACCGGTTTCTTACAAATTCCTCCAGTCCCGTACAGGTGATCACGGTCTGTATATGATTGATTCCTGCAAGTAATTGATTTTGTCTGCTGCTGTCCAGCTCTGATAATACGTCATCCAATAAAAGGATGGGATAATCATATACTGTTTTTTCTACCAGTTCTATTTCTGCAAGCTTTAAGGACAACGCCGCTGTCCTTTGCTGCCCCTGGGAACCGAACCGGCGAATGTCGATTCCGTTGATGATGAAACTTAAATCATCCCGGTGGGGACCGGTAAGCGTTGTTTTCTGCTTGATATCCTGCTGCCTGCTTCGCCTTATGACATCTTCAAACGCATCCGCCTCTACATTTGGCTCATAAAGGATGCGCAGAGTTTCCTTTTCCCCGGAAAGATTCCCATGGATGGGTCCGATGATACCATCCAGCTGCTCTATAAATGCCTTCCGGTAACTTATCATTTCTTTTCCATATTGGACCAGCTGCATATCCCATATGTCCAGGGTTTCCTCATAATCAGACCGGAAAGCCATATCTTTTAACAGTTTATTGCGCTGCGTCACAATCCGATTATACTGCACAAGGGAATGGACGTAAAGCTTATTTAGTTGACATAATTCCAAATCAACGAACCGGCGCCTTTCGGCCGGTCCGTTTTTTATGAGATTTAAGTCTTCCGGAGAAAAAAATACAACGTTGACTATTCCAAACAATTCACTGGCTTTCCTTATGGGAACGCCGTTTACTGCCACGCCTTTGGCTTTATTCTTCTTCAAATGCATGTCAATCCGGTATGGAATATCTTTCTTTCTGATGTTTAGCTTGATATGCGACTCATCCCTGTCAAACTGTATGATTTCCTTATCCTTGCTCCCTCTGTGGGATTTTGTCGTAGCACAGACATAGATTGCTTCTAAGACATTTGTTTTCCCCTGGGCATTGTCCCCATAGAGTATATTGGTTCCCTGACTAAAATCCATATGTAATTCATCATAGTTGCGGTAATTCTTAAGCTCTATCGATTCAATTATCATGGATGGTGTTATTTCCTCTTTCCTGCCCATTCTTTTTGGGCATCAAGGTATGCCCGTCAGGGCGTTCCTCGATTTTGATGGTATTACCTTCAAATGTAACTACGTCTCCGGCTCTTAATTTCTTTCCTCTCTGGTATTCTACCTGGCCGTTGACGCGTACAAGTCCATCCTCAATGACAAATTTGGCATCAACTCCTGATCCCACCATACCGGAAGCCTTTAAAGCCTGTCCCAGCTTGATGTATTCATCCCTTAACTTGATTGTCTCCATATTTTCCTCTCTATTTTCCAAATCCCATATTTCCCTTACCAGACATGGACAGTTTAAACCGCTGCCGCATTAAAGTTGACAGGAAGGATCAGGTAAATATATTTTCCCTCTTCATCCCGGATAAAGCAGGGGGATTTGGGATTCAGCATATAAAGGGTTACTTCTTCGTCATCAATGATCCTTAAGGCATCAATAAGAAACTTTGGATTAAAACCGATCATGATGTCGCTTCCTGTTTTATGAATCGGAACCTGAGCATTCATGGAACCAAAGCTGGAATTCATCTTAAGCTGCATTTCCTGATCTTCAATATTCATGATCAGGGGCTTCTTATCATTTTCCCTTACCAGGATGGTGGCACGGTCAAGACAGTCTAAAAGTTCTCTTTTATTGACTGAGGTCTTTGTCTCATAATCGCTGGAAAGCATCTGGTCAATCCGGAAATATTCTCCTTCTATTAAACGGGACACAACGATGGTATCATCAAATTCGAATAAAATGTGATTGGTGCTGAAGAAAATAAGCACTTCTTTTTCATTGTCCCCGCCCAGGATCTTGCTGACTTCATTTAGAGTCTTGCCAGGAACAATGACTTTTATATCATGATAAGTATCTTTTAATTCAATATTTCGGATAGAAATCCTGTGACCATCCAGAGAAACCACCTTTAACTGGTTCCCGGATACCTGGAAAAGCTCTCCGGTCATCATCTTATTGCTGTCATTGGGGGCAATGGAAAAAATGGTCTGGCGGATCACTTCCTTTAAAGAGAACTGGGAAAGGCAGATATAATGATCCCGTTCAATATACGGAAGATAAGCAAATTCCTCCCCATCCCGTCCCTGGATATGGAATACAGAGTTTTCACAGGAAATGGTGGTGGTAAATTTCTCATCGCTTTCAATGGTTACAAGGGAATCTCCTGCAGAAGAGAGTTTTCTTACGATCTCTGAAAGCAGTTTTGCCTCAAGAGCGATCTTTCCTCTCTCCAGGATGGTTCCTTCTACCTTAGTTTCAATTCCCAGCTCCATGTCATTGGCAGTCAGTTTGATTTCTGATCCGCTGGCATCGATGAAGATGCATTCCAGGATGGACATAGTTGTTTTACTGGGAACTGCTTTCAGTACGATATTAATGCCGTTTAGGATCTCATCCTGTTTAAATGTCAGTTTCATAATTGTTGATAACTCCTTTGCTCTAGAAATTGCAATAAATAGATGGATGATATAGTTAAATTCCGTCGTAGTAGTAGTAGGGGCTGTGGGTTTGTGTAAAAGCCTTAATAACCTATATAAAGGCAGATGTTTCCATGTTCATAACGATGTGAATAACATCCACAAAATCTAAGGAAAACTATGAGGTTATCCACATGGAGATGAGAAACAGTTTTAGGCCCTTAATTATCCACAGAAGATTAACATCTAATACACACCTTATTGTGGATTGATTTTCTTTTTCAGAATTTCAATGGTGTTATTTAAAGATTCGTTTTTGTTCATGTTCGTGGTAATTTTTTCTATGCCATGGATGATGGTTGTATGGTCCCTTCCTCCTAAGTATTTTCCGATCATCTGCAAGGGGGTTCCAACCATTTCGCGGCAGAGATACATGACAATCTGACGCGGATAAACGATTTCCTTGTTCCGTTTCTGGGAAGAAATATCAAGAGGAGTAATGCCGTAGTGATCTGCAACTACCTGTATGACAAGTTCCGGCGTGATTTCCCGCTTATCGTTGGGGGAGATGATATCCTTTAATGCTTCTTCAGCCAGTTCTACAGTGATCTCCTTATTATCAAGGCGGGAGAGGGCTACGATTTTAGTCAGGGCGCCTTCCAGCTCCCGGATGTTGGACTTTATGTTGGTTGCTATGTATTTAATGACTTCATTGTCAATGTTATAACCTTCCATTTCCTCTTTTTTCCGGAGGATGGCCATCCTTGTCTCATAATCAGGGGACTGTATGTCCACTGTTAAGCCCCATTCAAACCGGGAACGGAGCCGTTCCTCCAATGTTTCGATTTCTTTTGGCGGTTTATCAGAGGAAATGATGATCTGCTTTTTGGCTTCGTACAAGGTGTTGAAGGTATGGAAGAATTCTTCCTGGGTACTTTCCTTGCCGATGATGAACTGGATATCGTCGATCAGCAGAACGTCATTGTTGCGGTACTTCTCACGGAATTCCGTAGAAGAGAAGTTGTTTTTGTTACGGATCGCGTCAATCAGCTCGTTGGTAAATTTCTCGCTGGTCACGTAGAGGACCTTTGCAGCCGGATTATTTTTTAAGATAAAATGACCGATGGAATGCATTAAGTGGGTCTTTCCAAGACCAACGCCTCCGTATATGAACAGAGGGTTATAGATTTCGCCTGGAGATTCCGCAACAGCCAATGAGGCAGCATGAGCCAGGTTGTTGTTGGCACCAACCACAAAGGTATCGAAGGTGTATTTCGGATTTAAATTTGCGGTTATGATGGCCGACTGGCTGACCTGATTCATGGTATTGGTAATAAGAGTGTTGCCTGCAGGTGCGGCTGCGGCCTCTTTTTGGATCTGGTTTTCAACGACAAAATCGACGCTGCACTCAAATCCAGTCACTTCTTCTATGGTAATCTTTAGAAGAAACCCGTATTTTTTGCGGATGTATCCCAAGAATTCCACATCCGGTACCGTGACGATGACTTTTTCGCCGTTTACAGAATAAACCTTCAGCGGAAGAAGCCATGTTTTAAAAGACACGTCCGTAATTTCGTGTTCTTCTTTTAAATTCAATAAGATTTCATCCCATTTTTCCTTTAACTTTTCTAACATTCTAAGTCTCCTACGTTTATAAAAATGCAAATATGCGCATTTACCCAATCTACAGTTCATTCTATACTATTTCGAAACAATTTTCAATGATAATAGAAAAAAATTGTGGATAAGTGTGTGCAGAGGATGTGTATTGCATGTGAATCATATGTTGATAATCATCCAGAGAGATAGTTGTCCACAAAAAAGGAGGATTTGGAAAGTTATGTTATTCACATCCCGGGAGTATGGAATTTATCTGGGCTTAAAGGACAGGCCTGTGAATAAAACGGCAATTATCAAGATAATATCCATAGAGTTTTCCACAAGTTATCCCCATAATGTTGATAAGTTTATGTAAATTAACAAAATGGGAGTGAATTTACTGACGCAGATTGACGGATAGTAACTTTTTATAATATAATGCACGTGTAACCAGATGCATTGTATCTTATTAAAAGAACAGTAGCACAGGAGGTAAAAAAATGAATATTGAAAACAAAACCCGTAGCCTGGTATTGGCAGCCGTATTTGTTGCCATTATCGTCATCATGGCGTTTACGCCCTTTGGGTATATCCCTCTGGGATTTATGAACGCCACCATCATTCACGTTCCGGTCATAATTGGAGCCATTATTCTTGGACCAAAATATGGCGGATTTTTGGGAATGGTATTCGGACTGACAAGTTTGTGGAAAAATACCAATATGCCCAATCCTACGTCCTTTGTTTTTTCTCCCTTTATTAAAGTGGGAGAGTACGGCGGAAATATTGGAAGCCTGATTATTTGTATGGTTCCCAGAATTCTTGTGGGAATCGTAGCCTATTATGTATTCCGTGGAGTGTTAAAAGCTCTGGGCGAAAAAAGCGGAAAGAGGACCATTGCTTTAGGAGCCGCAGGGGTTGCCGGATCATTAACCAATACTCTTTTGGTAATGAATCTGATTTACTTATTTTTCGGAAAAGAATATGGACAGGCAGCAAAAGGACTGACGGAAGGAATTTATTCCGTTATTATAGGAATTATATGCATCAATGGAATTCCGGAAGCCATTGTGGCGGGAATACTTACGATAGCGGTTACACAGGCTTTATTTAAAGCAATGAAAGGGTAATTACTGATAATAACAGAGCCATTTCTCCATGGACAAATCATTTGGTGGAGAAATGGCTCTTACTATTTTAATTTGAATTATAAAAAAGTTTTTATATTTTTGATATCTGTATGTGTATTGAATTGTCTTAAATCCAATAGATTGCCTTTTATGTCTGTAATGATCTTTAAGTCTTTTCCAGCTTCAAAAACTTTTTTTCCATCAACAAAGGCTTCTGCCTGGGATCCTGAGTTTCTGATTTTAAATGTATGCTTTCCCCATACCTGTTCGTAAAGGCTTTCGTGTCCGCCTGTGGTTCCCCAGTAAATTCTTTCATGTTCTATATGGATCCCAAACATACGGGCTGCATATTCCATAACGGAAAGCATGGCAGGACCATAGGAGTCCTGGATTCCTTCTAAGGATTCCAGGGATGGCTTCCCGGTGAAAGGATCATACTGCTGAACAAAGATGCATGTTTCTCCAATTGCCTGGAATAGTTTTTCTCCCAGATAGGGGATCAGATGATCGTAGCCATAATTCTCAAGAGCGCGGATTGCCCGCTGATAGGTGAGAGCCTCGGATTGTCCGCTCCAGTTATTGGTGGTAATGTTACGGAACAGAGGCTCATTCACCGCAATGGATGGAAGGGGCATATTTGTCCAGAATTCTTCCTGATTCAACAGGTGCTTTGTGACAAAATGGCAGGCCATGGTATGGGTCAGGCTGTTCCAGTACATGGCTCTTAAATTGTTATGGGTCATGATATTCATGACATTGTGATTCCGGTCCCGGTCAAAGCAGGCGCCTTTTGTTTCATCCCAAAGATAATTTTTAATTTTGTTCTGAACGGATAATGCCTTTTTTATCCAGAATTCAGACATTTTTTCATTTCCCTGTATTCTGCAGATCTTTGAAAGGATTTCTCTTGAGGAATAAGAAAAACTCATAATGTCCATGGATGCCATGGGCACGATCTGGCAATTTTCTGGGGGAAGTTCTCCACTCCAGGAATCCGGTGCATCCCCGTACCGGAGGGCATGGTCTTCTCCGGTATCGTATTTGCACCAGCTTTCCAGACAGCCATCTCCGTCTGAATCTCTTACATTCCATAAATAAGTGTCAAATTTTTCCAAAGTGGTATAAAGAAGATTTAAATATTCCGGGTCTTTTCCCATTAAATAATACATGTTAAGGGCAGAAGAGGGGAAGCAGAATCCCTGAAATTTATTGAACTGGGGAGTGATTTTTCCATCAATATAAGCAATGCTCCCGGGAAATCTTCCATCCTTCCTTTGAGTTTCCATGAACAAAAGATGGTTATTCAGTCCGGCTTCCATGTTTCTTTTTGCGTACATTTCCCCGCCCATAGGTTGAGTCTCCAGCCATAATTTTTCGTAGCCGCCGCCTTCGATCAGTACAAGCCTGGAATTAAAATATTTTAAGTTATTCCCTGTTTTTATTTCGGCTGAGTCCATAAGCTTTTGCAAAAGTTCATAAGAAGTCTGAAATGATACACTTGTTTGAATATTCACATTCTGCCTCCAAGGGTCAGGGGTTCTCCTGCTGATTTAGTTTTATTATTTAACAATAAGCCTTTGAACAAGATCAAAAAGATCAACAGCACCCTGGTCTTCGGTAATACTGCCATAGGCTACATTTTGGCCAATGAGATGTAATTCATTTATGAATTCCTGGTCATTTGGCAAATTTGGCCCCTGGGGAATGGAACGGTCGCTGATGGCATCATAAATAGAATAGACGGCTGCATCAACTGGAGTGGATTTCCCGGAGATTGCTTCACGTACAATCGGAGAACAGGGAATGCCGCGGTTGGTGCCAAGAATTTCACCGGCTTCGGGGCTGGTCACAAAGAAATTAATGAACAGGGCCGCTGCCTCCTGATACTGGCTGTTTTTGTTAATTCCGAGATACTGGCTCATTTGGATCGCGTATGCTTTTTCCCCGCCTGCCGGAAGTGTGGTCGCTCCAAGCTGATCGGTCATTGCCGCCTGATAACCGGCTAACTGGTTGCTCCATATCATTCCGATTGCAGCTTTGCCTGCCACAAGGGCAGAACTGTCAGCGCCTGTTTCTGCGTAGGTTGCCGTAGTGTCAGCATCGGGTATCAGTCCTTGGGTCCGTAAATCTGCCCATAACTTTATCCATTTATTAGAAGTTTCCAATGTCAGATAACCTTTGCCGCCCTGATCAGCGGTCCATAATGGAGTACCCTCCTGCTGGCAATAGTAGCTTAAGTAGTTGGCCTGATTTGTACTGTTATCAACGAAGGGGAATACGCCATCCGGCAGCTTGGTTTTTAACTCTCTGCCATAAGCAATTAATTCATCCCATGTCAGATTGTAATCAGGGAAAGCGGCACCGGCGGATTCTATCAATGATTTGTTATAGGCAAGAACAAGAGTATTGGTTCCAAGGCTTACGGCATAGAGGTTTCCATCCAGGGTTGCAGCTTCAAGGGCTACCTGGTCAAACTGTCCGGCAGTACCGATCAAAAGCTGCTTACCGAGATAATCGTTAAGAGGTGTGAGATACTGTATATAGTCCGGATAATTGCCTCCGAATTGAATCAGATCCGGAGCATTATTCCCTTGCAGCTGGGTATCGATGATCTGGAAATGATCGGCAGTGCCGCCGTTAGGTTCGCCTGTAATTTTGATATTTGGATAGGCCTTCATAAACCTGTCTATCACCTGATTGGTGAGGGCTGCGCGTTCGTCATTGCCCCACCAGCCGAACCGCAGCTCAGCTGCTTCGCCGGTATATGGGGGAAGACCTTTTGTGTCAACTGGTTCATTTTCTGCTTTTTGTGATTCAGCAGGAACCGCAGTTGGTGCACTTGTTGTTTCTGAAATGTTTTTGGAGCTGCATCCCCATAAGGAAAGGAATGTGCAGGCGGCTAACAGCAGTTGGATTGATTTTTTCATAGTATTCTCCTTTTCATGTTATTTGATTGAGAGGGGGTCATCCCTTAATTCCGGATGTAGCGATTCCCTGAACAAAATATTTTTGAAGTGAAAAGAATAAAATAAAGCTTGGCAGCATGGCGAGAGTGGACATGGCAAGTGCACCTCCCCAGTTTGATACGGCACCGGCATCCCCTACAAAGGTTCTTAAGGCACGGGATACGGTATAGCTTTCCGGAGACGTAAGGTAGAGAAGGTGATTAAAAAAGTCGTCCCATGTCCAGAGGAAAGTAAAGAGTGCGGTCGTAACCATTGCCGGTCCTGCAAGAGGGATCACGATTCTGAAAAATATTCCGATTTTTCCGCATCCGTCTATGATGGCGGCTTCATCCAGATCTTTTGGCAGTCCTCTTATAAACTGTATCAGCAAAAAAACAAAAAACGCATCCGTAGCTAATAATTTGGGAATCAGGATCGGTAAGTAAGTACCGACCCAGCCGAAGGTGTTAAAAAGGATATAACGGGGCACCAATGTAACATGTGCCGGAAGCATAAGGGTTATCATCATGATACCGAACCAGAAATTTTTTCCGAAGAATTTAAGCCTTCCGAAAGCATAAGCCGCCATAGTACATGAAATGAGGTTTGCGGCCACTGCAGCTATGCACAGAAGCATGGAGTTTGAGAAAAATTTACCAAATGAAACCCCAGCATAGCCCTTCCAGCCGCTGATATAATTATCAATGGTGATTGCTTTGGGAATCAGGCCTGTGTCGCTGAATATCATATTGTTGGGCTTAAAGGAACTGACAACCATCCAGATAACCGGATAAAGCATGGTAATTCCCAGTGTTACAATAAAAATATGTGTCATGATGATATGAAATTGTTTTTTCGTTTTCATAGATTATTCCCCGTTTCCGTAGGAGACCCATAGTTTTGATGATCCAAATATGACTGCCGTAAATGCTCCGATGATAATCAAAAGTACCCATGCCATTGCAGAAGCATAACCCATTTCATGGTAAGTCCATCCCTGAAGATATAAATGCAGGGTATAGAAAAGAGTTGAGTTTAAGACTCCTCCTTTGCCGCCGCCAATGATGTATGCCTGGGTAAATGTTTGGAATGCCGAAATCATTTGCATGACCAGGTTAAAAAGTATAACCGGTGTAAGCGATGGAATGGTTATTGAAAAAAACTGCTGGACTTTACTGGCACCGTCCACACTGGCAGCCTCATAGTAGTCTGTGGGAATCTGTTTTAAGCCGGCCAGAAAGATGATCATGGATGAGCCGAACTGCCACACAGTGAGAAGTACCAGAGTGCCCAGAGCATACTTGGGATTGGTTATCCATCCTGGCAGATCCGTAAATCCGAATGACGAGAGGAGGCCGTTTATCAAGCCTTCTTTTTCAAATAGCTTTCTCCATAAAACTGCTATTGCCACAGAACCTCCCAGCAGCGTGGGAATGTAGTATACTGCGCGGTAAAAAGACACGAACCGCAGTTTCTGATTCATCAGTACAGCTACCAGCAATGCAAAAACCAGCTTTAAGGGCACCGATGTAAACACATAGGTGAATGTGACTGATAATGATTTTAAATAGTAGGGGTCGATCCTCATTATTTTGCCTGATACCGCCGTAAAATCAGTGATGCCGAATAATGAACCAAACATCCTTATGTAGTTGCCGAAACCGATCCACTGGACCGAATCGGGTTTTGTGAAATCATAATCCGTAAAACTCATGCGGAGCGACATGAGCATGGGATAAACCGTAAGGCCAAGAATTCCTATCAGCCAGGGAAGCAGAAACATATAGGGGATAAAATTGTCACGACAGAATTTTTTCATCCTTTTCAATCTGTCTAACCTCCTTTGCGTTTTGAAAAGATGTTTAAAATATACAATAATGAAATCCGGATTTGCTTTTATATGTATATATTTTACTGTTTTTGAATGAAAATAACAACATATGTTGGGTAAAGCGCCAATACATCAAAAAATCTTCATTATTTTCACTAAATTGACTGGACTTATGTGGTTTTCCTGGATTTTCTATATTGAAGGGGAGACATCCCTACGTATTTTTTGAAAACCCGGTCAAAATAAGAAAGTCTTTCATACCCTAATTTTTTTGAAATATCCTCTATGGAAAGGGAATCATCGATAAGCAGATTTCTGGCACGGTCGATTTTCTGAAGGTTAATGAATTCATTTACGGTAAAATTAGTTACTTCTTTAAAGATGCGGCTTAAATAACTTTTATCAAGGTAAAATATGCCTGCCAGATCCTCCAGACCATAAATCTCAGAATAATGCTCCATAATGTAGTACATAATTTCCTTCACTTTTACATAGCGCATCATTTTACCGCCTGCAGCGGGGTATTCCTCCGGTCTGGTACCAGCTCCGTTTAAAATCATTATGATGATGGAAAGAAGCAGTTCTTTCACTTCCGCGGCGGCATAAGGTTTTTCTGTCTTCAAAACCGCTTCCATTTTCCTTAGTTTCTTTTCAATGATTTCCTGATGCTTAGAATTCATCTGAAGAACACCGTGTAAATTGCAGAAAAATCCCGTTAAGTCCAGTTCCATAGCAGCTCCTGCAGAGATCAGCCATGATTCTTCGATTTCTATTAATATCCGTTCGTGGTATTTTCCGCCGATTACGTTTGTAAAAGGAATCTTTTTTTTATCAATAAAAGACAGGGTGCCTTTTGACATCCTGTAGCTTTTATTGTTTGAATAGAAAAAACGTTCTCCATCCAGGATATAATAAATCTGATATTCATTTTTATAAAATCCGATGGTTTCAGCCAGGTCACAGTCCCTGGCCACATGGCTGATTCCGATTCCATTGCATTTTCCTGTAAAAATCACTTCTTTCATATTTCCTCTTTCCTGCCATGCCTTATGGGCATAAAGGTATACCTGAAGGGGATTAAGTTCCGCTGACCCAAAGGGTGTCATCTGTTTCTTCCAGTTTGTAAAAAACAGGATGCTCTTTTAAATGTTCATTTGGGGTATGGAGGGTAAGATAAAGTTCACCGGATAAGTTTTTAAATATCATGCCATGGCCTCCGTCTTTTTCAAATAGAAGCCTGTCATCCTGAGTCCATTTTCCTGTTATATCACCGTTACTGGAATAAGCAAGGGCCTGCGTGTACCCTTCCTTTCCAAAGCTGGACCAGAGAAGAATCAGGCGGCCGCTTTTGGTTCGGTACAGGAAAGGACCATCCGTTACATAATTTGTACCAGGCCTTTTGTTTTTTACGGGGACGATCCAGGCTTTTGCTTCTGAAGCGTAAAAGAGAAGCCTGGGTTCAGATACCGCCTGTTTTAGATCCAGGCTCAGTTCTACGGCACAGATGGAACCATCCGAAATCTGAACCCATTCATGAACGAAAACCATATAGGGTTTTCCTTCCGGACTTACATAAAACGTTCCGTCAATGCATTCCCAGTCATGTGGTGTAATTTGCTTTTCGCTGTGCGGTATAAATGGTCCTAAGGGGTGATCTGCCTTTAAAATTGTAGTTCCTCCATGGGAATGACTGTCTTTAAAGGTTGCAAACATATAATAAGAATTGTTGTATTTATGGACTTCCGGAGCCCAGCAATTCAAATCGGCCCAAAAGTCTTCCGGCTTATGAAATACTTCGCAAGGACCATTCCAGTTTTCCAAATCTTCACTGATGTAGCAGTCAAATCCGGTGGCAGATGTCCAGCAGGTTTCGGCCCTTGTTCCATACATATAGTATTTTCCCTCATTTACCAATATAAAGGGATCCCTGATGTTGATTCTTTCAAGATTCATTTGCAAACCATCCTTTCATAACAGCCTTTTTTCCATATCTGTCCATATCAACAGATAGAAATATTTTCCATTTTAATTATACTGTATAAATGGTTTGATTGGTAGATTGTGAGCCGACTTTATGGGATATTTCCTGTATATGGAAATGAATGTCTGTTATCTATTTGATCCAGTATTTGAAAAGCTCTGCAAAACAGCCAGGAGAGGGTTGGTTTCAAAAGAAAAAATACATTTTTCCCTTGACTAACCACCTTTTGTTCTATATAATTGAAACGATGTTTAATTAAAATAGTCTCAATATGTTTCATCATATTGCCTATGATAAGCTATTGTAACAAGAGGAGGTGTCCGTAGATTATGAAGATGACGTTTCAGCCAAAAAAGAGACAGAGATCTAAAGTTCATGGTTTTAGAGCCAGAATGAGCACTCCAGGCGGTAGAAAAGTTTTAGCTGCCAGAAGAGCAAAGGGAAGAGCAAAATTATCAGCTTAATGGACCAGGCCGCAAGTAATTGTGGCCTTTTCTTTTCTCAAATTCCTGGGAAACAGGAAAAATACCTTTCAGGTTTACCTTTATGTCCAAAAACGTGGACAGGAGATAGGAAAAAGTTTCATGAAACATTTTAATTCAATTAAGAAAAGCCGGGATTTTCAAGAGGTTTATCAAAACGGAAAGTCCCTTGCCAACAGACTTCTTGTAATGTATGTCAGAAAAACGGACAGGCCTGAGACCAGAATCGGCATATCCGTCAGCAAGAAGGTAGGAAACAGCGTTGTAAGACATCACATAACCAGATTAATCAGAGAGAGCTTCAGGCTTCATGAGGAAATGGTAGAGGCAGGATTAGACATCGTAGTCGTTGTAAGATTAGCGGCAAAGGAAGAAAATTACAAAACAATCGAAAGTGCATATCTGCACTTGTGCGGACTTCATAACATTTTAAAAAAAGAATCGAAGTGATCTTATGGTTAAAAAAATCATGATTTTGTTGATCAGAGGATACCAGAAGTATTTATCTCCTCTGAAAATAAGAACTCACTGCATTTACACGCCTACGTGCTCTCAATACGCCATTGAAGCACTTAAAAAGTACGGCGTGTTAAAAGGTACATTTTTGGCTTGCAAGAGGATACTTCGGTGTAATCCATTTGCAAAAGGCGGTTATGATCCAGTTCCGTAACAGATGAGGAGGTAGTTCATTGGAATTCTTAGTATTGACTAAGGTAGGAGGCATCTTGGGGCCGTTTGCGACCGTTCTGGGTGTAATAATGGATTGGCTTTTTAAGCTGACCAGTACATTTGGTATCCAGAATATTGGTTTGTGTATTATTTTATTTACTCTTGTAACAAAGCTTCTTATGTTTCCGCTGACCTTAAAACAGCAGAAATCTTCAAAGCTTATGAGTGTTATGCAGCCGGAAATTTCGGCGATTCAGGCAAAGTATAAAGGAAAGACCGACCAGGAATCCATGAGAAAGCAGAACGTGGAGGTTCAGGCGGTTTATGAGAAATATGGAACTTCCATGACAGGAGGCTGTGTACAGCTTGTCATCCAGATGCCCATTCTTTTTGCCCTGTATCAGGTTATTTATCATATTCCTGCTTATGTACAGAGCGTGAAAGCGGTATTTGAAAATGTGGTGACATCCATCAATTCCCTTGGAGTGGATCATGTTGGAATGCTGACACAGTTTGCTACAGATAATAAAGTTAATATATCAAGAATCGGAAGTCTTACAACCAGCAATGGAATGGTAGATTTCTTATATCAGTTAAATCCAAGCCAGTGGAATTCTTTACAGGGATTATTCCCTTCCATTAAGGATACCATTGCAACCAATGCAGCACAGATTTCCCATATGAATTCCTTCTTTGGAATCAACCTGGCTTCTACGCCATCCAGCGTACTGTTTCCGCCAGGAGGGGGCTTTCATTTCAGTCTTGCCATTCTCATTCCGATTCTGGCAGGTTTAAGCCAGTGGTTCAGTGCAAGGCTCATGACAGTAAACCAGCCTCAAAATGGGAATGATGAAAACAATGCCATGGCTCAGTCCATGAAGAGCATGAATACAGTCATGCCGCTTATGTCAGTATTTTTCTGCTTCACCTTTGCATCCGGTATCGGTATTTACTGGATTGCCTCCAGCGTGTTCCAGATCATCCAGCAGGTTGCGGTAAATCGTTATTTAAACCGGATTGATATGGATGATATGATTAAGAAGAATGTTGAAAAGGCTAATAAGAAACGTGCAAAGAAGGGACTTCCTCCTCAGCGCGTTGCCCAGAATGCTACAGCCAGCTTGAAAAATCTTCAGGCTGCCAATGAAAAAGAGGAAGCTGAGATTAATGCCAAGGCTGAGAAAACAAAAGAGCAGGTTAAGGCCTCCAGCGATTATTATAACAGCGGATCCTCAAATCCGGGCAGTATTGCGTCAAAGGCGAGGATGGTTGAGAAGTACAACGAAAAGCACAATAAATAGGAGGGTGACCTATGGATATGATTACAGTTTCTGCAAAAACCGTTGATGAAGCGATTACAAAGGCATTAATCGAATTAGGGACAACCAGTGATAAGCTGGAGTACGAAATTGTTGATAAAGGCAGTAATGGTATTCTGGGATTTATCGGTTCAAAGCCGGCTGTCATCCGTGCAAAAAAGAAAGAAACCATGGAAGACAAGGCTATGGCCTTTCTTTCCGATATGTTCGGCGCTATGGATTTAGGAGTCCATATGGAAGCTTCTTACCATGAAAAAGATAAAGAGCTTTCCATTAACATGTCAGGAGATGACATGGGAATTTTAATAGGAAAAAGAGGACAAACCCTGGATTCCCTGCAATATCTGGTAAGCCTTGTTATAAATAAGGAAAATGAAGATTACATCAGGGTAAAGCTTGATACGGAAAATTACAGGGAGCGGAGAAAGGAAACTCTGGAAACTCTTGCAAAGAACATTGCTTACAAAGTGAAGCGGACAAGACGTTCTGTTTCTCTGGAACCAATGAATCCTTATGAAAGAAGGATAATCCATTCCGCGCTTCAAAATGACAAGTTTGTTGTTACAAGAAGTGAGGGAGAGGAACCATTCAGACACGTTGTTATTTCCTTAAAGAAGGATTATTCAAAAAAAGATCGGAATCAGGAAAGAGATAAATAGACAAATAACTATGAGGGGTTGGGGCTGTCGGAAGGCACCCTCACCCCTTTTCTTAAATAGGTGTTTTTTCAGGTGATTGAATATGAAGATGAATACAATAGCGGCCATCGCCACAGCCATGTCAAGTTCCGGTATCGGAATTGTAAGGGTCAGCGGCGAGGAGTCATTTCAGATTATAGATAAGATATTTAAGGGTAAGGGAAAAGGGGAGAAAAAGCTTTCTAATGAGCCATCCCATACCATCCATTACGGCTATATTTGTGACGGGGCTGAGGTCATTGATGAGGTTCTGGTTCTGATCATGAGGGGGCCAAGAAGCTATACGGCAGAGGATACGGTTGAGATTGACTGCCATGGAGGAGTTCTTGTAACGAAAAGAATCCTGGAGACTGTGTTAAAGTACGGTGCCAGTCCTGCGGAGCCTGGAGAATTTACGAAAAGGGCATTTTTAAACGGCAGGGTGGACCTATCCCAGGCTGAGGCTGTTATTGATGTGATTAATGCGAAAAATAATTATGCCTTAAAGTCTTCTGTCAGCCAGCTAGAGGGAGCTGTTTCCAGGAAAATAAAGGATATGAGGGATAAAATTATTTATCATATCGCTTTTATTGAATCAGCTCTTGATGATCCGGAACACATTTCTCTGGATGGGTACCAGGAGCTTCTTTTGCAGGCAATTAAGCCTTTAAAAGAGGATCTGAATCTTCTTATTAGGTCTGCGGATAATGGAAGAGTTCTTTCAGAAGGCATTGAGACTGTTATATTAGGAAAGCCCAATGCAGGAAAGTCTTCCCTTTTAAATGTTCTGGTGGGAGAGGAACGGGCTATTGTCACGGATATTGCAGGAACCACCAGGGATACCTTAAAGGAGCAGATCAGGCTGGAGGACTTAAGCCTTAATATCATTGATACGGCAGGAATCCGGCATACAGAGGATGTGGTCGAAAGGATTGGTGTTGAGAAGGCAAGAAATGCGGCCCAGGAAGCAGACCTGATTATCTATGTGGTGGATGGGTCCTGTCCCCTTGATGAAAATGATGAGGAGATTTTAGAATTCATTGAGAACAGGAAGGCAGTAGTACTCTTAAATAAGACGGATCTTATTCCTGTTGTTACAGAGGATATGCTTAAAAAGAAAACCGGACACCAGGTGATTCCCATTTCCGCAAAGGAAGGTATTGGGATCGGGAACCTGGAGGCTGAGATAAAGGCCATGTTCTATCAGGGTGAAATTGATTTTAATGATCAGGTTTACATCACAAATGTAAGGCATAAGAATGCTCTTTTGGAGGCTCTTAAGAGCCTTTCTATGGTGGAAGGCAGCGTGAAAAAAGGAATGCCGGAGGATTTTTATTCCATTGATTTAATGGATGCTTATGAGCAGCTGGGAACCATCCTGGGAGAATCTGTGGGGGATGATCTGGTTCATGAGATATTCCGCAAGTTTTGTATGGGTAAGTAAGGATTTTGATGGGGAGTGATAGGAAAGGAGAATGAAATGCAGCATTTAGAAGAATCTTATGATGTTGTCATAGTCGGTGCAGGCCATGCCGGCTGTGAGGCGGCCCTGGCCTCAGCAAGGCTGGGCCTTGAGACAATTATGTTTACAGTCAGTGTGGACAGCATTGCACTGATGCCCTGTAATCCCAATATCGGCGGCAGCTCCAAAGGCCATCTGGTAAGGGAGCTGGATGCTTTAGGCGGTGTAATGGGCAAAATTATAGATAAAACCTTTATCCAGTCCAAGATGTTAAATCAGTCAAAAGGACCGGCAGTCCATTCCTTAAGGGCTCAGGCGGACAAGCAGGAGTATTCCAGAGCCATGAGAATGACCCTGGAAAATACGGATCATTTGACCATAAGGCAGGCAGAGGTTACGGAAATCATTGTAGAGGGTGGAATACTTACAGGTGTTAAGACTCTTTCCGGGGCTGTTTACCGCTGCAAGGCGGCAGTATTGGCTACGGGAACCTATTTAAAGGCAAGGTGCATCTACGGCGATGTAAGCGAATATACAGGCCCTAACGGCCTTAAGGCAGCCAACCATCTGACTGATTCCCTAAAGGAGCATGGGATCGAAATGCTGCGCTTTAAGACGGGGACTCCTGCCAGAGTGGATAAGAGAAGCATTGATTTTTCCAGGATGGAAGAGCAGTTTGGAGATGAGAAAGTGGTGCCCTTTTCCTTTTCCACGGATAGGGAAGCTTTGGAAAAGGAGCAGATTTCCTGCTGGCTCACTTACACCAATGAAAAGACCCATGAGATCATTCGGGAAAACTTGGACCGTTCTCCCTTATATTCAGGGGCCATCGAAGGAACCGGGCCAAGATACTGCCCATCCATTGAGGATAAGGTGGTTAAATTTCCAGATAAGGACCGTCATCAGGTCTTTGTTGAGCCGGAGGGCCTTTATACCAATGAAATGTACTTAGCTGGTATGTCAAGCTCTCTGCCGGAGGATGTGCAGTATGCCATGTACCGGACGGTCCCAGGCCTTGAAAAGGTGAAAATCGTCAGGAATGCTTATGCAATTGAATATGACTGCATCAATTCCATCCAGCTTAAGTCTACCCTGGAAACCCTGCCGATCAGCGGGTTATTTTGCGGCGGTCAGTTTAACGGAAGCTCCGGCTATGAGGAGGCGGCAGTCCAGGGCTTTATGGCCGGTGTAAATGCGGCGATGAAGATACTGGGGAGAGAACAGATCGTACTGGACCGTTCCCAGGCCTATATCGGTGTTCTGATCGATGATCTTGTTACAAAAGAAAATCACGAGCCGTACCGCATGATGACCTCACGGGCTGAATACAGGCTGTTGCTGCGTCAGGACAATGCAGATATCCGTCTTATGAAGACCGGCCATGACATTGGATTGATCAGCGATGAGCAGTATGAAAACCTGCTTTTAAAGGAACGGATGATTGAGGAAGAAATCAGGCGTTTGGAAGCGGCAAATATAGGAGCATCCAGAGAAGTGCAGGAATTCCTGGAAGAAAACGGGAGCACTCCTTTAAAAACGGGAACAACCCTGGCTGAGCTGGTTAGAAGACCAGAGCTGGATTATGTTATGTTAACTAAAATAGATAAGGACAGACCTGTACTTTCCGATGATGTTATGGAACAGGTCAATATTAATATTAAATACGATGGATATATCCGCAGGCAGAGACAGCAGGTAAGCCAGTATAAAAAGCTGGAGAATAAAAAGCTGGATGTGGAATTTGATTATTCCTCGGTAAAGGGACTTAGGAGAGAGGCCATCCAGAAACTGAATCTGTATAAGCCCATGTCCATTGGACAGGCATCCAGAATATCCGGTGTATCACCGGCAGATATATCTGTTTTGCTCGTTTATTTAGAGCAGCTTCGATATCAGAAGAGCCTGGAAAAGAAAGAATGAGGAATTATATATGACAGGAGCATTTGAAGTAAATCTTCGAAAAGAAGTGAATTTATTGTCTATAGAATTAGAAGAAAATAAAATAAATCAATTTTATAATTATTTTGAATTATTAGTAGAGCGGAATAAATTCATGAATTTAACTGCAATTACAGAAATGGATGAAGTAATCACAAAGCATTTTGTTGACAGCTTATCCCTGATTAAAGCAGTAGAGGAGATTGGTACAAAGGATTACAGAATCATTGATGTAGGAACCGGGGCAGGATTTCCTGGAATTCCTTTAAAGATTGCATTTCCTGATTTAAAAATCACATTAATGGATTCCTTGAATAAAAGGGTGAATTTTTTAAATGAAGTAATCAATGGTTTGGGACTTGAAAAAATAGAGGCCATCCACGGGAGGGCAGAAGACCTGGGAAGAGATGCTCTTCATCGGGAACAGTATGATTTTTGCGTTTCCAGAGCAGTTGCTAACTTAAGCACTTTATCCGAATACTGTATGCCTTTTGTAAAAGTGGGAGGTCATTTTATTCCGTATAAATCAGGGAAGATTGAAGAGGAGCTGGCAGCGGCAAAACACGCCATATTTTTATTAGGTGGAAGTGTGGAGGAAGTGAAAACCTTTTTATTGCCGGGAACAGATGCAGAACGATCATTGGTTAAGATAATTAAGAATAATGGTATTTCTAAAAAGTATCCAAGAAAAGCTGGCTTGCCATCAAAGGAGCCGTTAAAATAAAATGTTTCACGTGAAACATCCTTAAGCTGTTAGTTTAATCTCATCAAGTAGCAAAGCGGATTGAGAATATCCGATTGACAAAATGAGCAGTGGATGTTTCACGTGAAACTTTTTTTCCCTATTTTATTAAACAAAGAACATTTGAATAACATGATACAATTCAGAAGGGTTTTCCAGCTGAGGAAAGTATTTGGAGTTACCGATCAGGGAACTTTCAATGGCCGGATTATATATCTGATATTCCCGGATCATCTCGCTAATGTTTTCCATTTCACATCCCCCAATTATATAAATGCTGTTATTGATTTTCTTTAAAGCATTTGCAATGTTGCACTTGGTATAATTACATCTGACACTGGCATACAAGGATTTGGGTGATTCTCCCAGATGAGCTGATTCATAGTATGCATCAACCAGTGAGGTCTTTACGGAATAGGGATTATAGAAGTTGTTAGAAAATTCTTCCATAATTGCCTGTTTGCTGGTAGCAAAGTGGTAGAGCAGTGTTCCTAAAATAGGCAAGTCCAAAATAAATTTATAAACTTTACCGTGCTTGTTCGGTATCTGGCTGCATGACAGTAAGGTGTCCGGATTAATCAGCATGATCTGATCAAATAATTCTGGTGACTGATTGCATGCCATAACAGCAAGTGGCGATGAGGAACCGGATGCAATGACATTGGTACGATGTCCAATTTCTGATTTGATAAAATCAGAAATCATCTGAACATAAAGGTAGTTGGTATAAGTCAGATCTGGTTTTTCAGAGCGTCCGCATCCTAGGAGGTCCACAGCATATACAGTATACTGTTCTTTTAAATGATCTATCATTTGATTCCATTCATATCCGCTGGAACAAGCCGTTAAATCATGAATGAGTAAAAGCGGCTTGCCGTTTCCCGTTTTTGTATAATGAATATTACCAAAACGCCATTTATAGCAAAGGGATTTTGAATCAGACAATATGTTTTTGGAGGTTGCGGAATATTTAATACATTTATTAATGACAGCAGTGGCAGTGGCAGTGCTGGCTGATAAGATAAGCAAGGTCAATAATTTGTTCTTTGTTTTCATATTTTCCCTCCTGAAGTGAGTTTATCTTTTCTTATTATAATATAATCAATATGGACTTACAACGCCTAACATATTAATTTATTCTTAAAACTTGGAAAAACCTTACAGATATCCTTTTTTAGTGGAAGAACTTGGTGATAAAATTATTAAAATTCTTTGAATACAGCCTTATGACGGCTAAGTATAGAAAAAAACTGGCAAAATGTTTCACGTGAAACATTTTTTATATTTTATAGATTTTTTTTACAGGAAACCATAGGAAAAAAAAATAAAGTATGCTATACTCTACTTTGAAATGCAATTTCCGGATGTTATAACAGGAAAAGGTTGAAAGGAAAATGTCTTTTAACCTTGAATTTGTGGATCAACTGGATAAACAAGTATATCCCCTTGATTCATTAGGAGGCAAAATTAAAAATGGGAAGAATCATTGCGATAGCAAACCAGAAAGGCGGAGTCGGTAAAACGACTACTGCGATCAATTTATCTGCTTGTCTTGCGGAATCAAGACAGCGGGTATTGGCTGTGGATTTTGATCCACAGGGAAACGAGACCAGCGGATTGGGGGTCGAAAAAAGTTCCATTGAGCGAACGGTATACGATCTGCTGGTAGGAGAGTGTGAAATTGAAGAATGCCTGATTACCAATGTTCAGGAAAACCTGGATTTGCTTCCTTCCAATGTGGATTTAGCAGGAGCAGAAATTGAATTATTGGAAATCGAGAACAAGGAAACACTCCTCAAAACATATCTTGAAAAGATCAAGAAACACTATGATTTTATTATCATAGATTGTCCTCCGTCATTGAATCTATTGACAATTAATGCCTTAACAGCTGCAAACACCGTATTAGTACCAATTCAATGTGAATATTATGCGTTAGAAGGATTGAGCCAGGTACTGAAAACGGTAAATCTGGTAAAAAAGAAGCTAAATCCCGCCCTTGAGATGGAAGGTGTGGTTTTTACCATGTATGATGCCAGGACAAACCTTTCCCTGGAAGTTGTGGAAAGTGTTAAAAATAATTTAAACCAGAATATCTATAAAACCATTATACCCAGAAATGTCAGACTGGCAGAGGCTCCCAGCCATGGAATGCCGATTAATTTATATGATTCCAGATCAGCAGGAGCGGAAAGCTACCGGTTACTGGCGGCAGAAGTAATAAGCAGAGGAGAAGAAATATAATTATGGCAAAGAGAACGGGTTTAGGAAAAGGCCTTGGAGCAATTTTTGGAGATGAAGTAATGGAGTCTGCAGCAGAGGAACAGGAAATGAAAAACCATCCAAAGCCGGAGCAGACAATAATAAAAAAAGAAACAGGACAAGTGGAATCGCAAGCCGGAAAAGGATTGTTCCTCAAAATATCCTCCATTGAACCGAATCATAATCAGCCAAGAATGGAATTTAGGGAGGAATCCCTTATAGAATTGGCAGAATCCATGAAAGAATATGGTGTTTTGCAGCCACTTTTGGTACAGAAAAAAGGGGATTTCTACGAAATCATTGCCGGTGAACGAAGATGGAGAGCGGCAAAGCTGGCAGGTTTGAAAGAAGTGCCTGTGGTGATCCGGGAGTATACGAAGCAGCAGTCAATGGAAATTGCATTGATTGAAAATGTACAGAGAGAAGATTTAAATCCCATTGAAGAAGCCAAGGCTTATCAAAGGCTGATGCAGGAATTTGGATTAAAGCAGGAAGAAATCGCAGCACGGGTGGCAAAAAACAGGGTAACCATAACCAACAGCATGCGTTTATTAAAGCTGGAAAAACGAGTTCAGGATATGCTCATACAAAACCAGATCACGGGAGGACATGCCAGAGCACTTCTGGCTGTTGATGATCCGGAAATGCAATTTCAGATTGCAGGAAGGATCGTTGCTGAAAATCTAAGCGTCCGTGAGGTGGAAAAGCTTGTTAAATCCTTATCGAAGAAAAAAGAACCAAAGGAAAAAAAGGAAGAGGATGAGAGCATTTTTCTGATATTCAGGGAATTGGAAGACCGAATGAAAACTGCCATGGGAACTAAAGTTAGTATTAACCGGAAAGACAGCAACAAAGGAAGAGTGGAAATTGAGTACTATTCTGAGGCAGAATTGGAAAGAATAGTAGAGTTGATAGAATCCATAAGATAACATCATAGAAGCGAGGACGAAAGAATGGACAACAGTTTATTGAATCAGTTACCGGTTGATCCTGCTTTTTTAATTATTGGATTAGCTGTAATTACCATGATATTACTGATCGTTGTAATCATATGTCTGATTCAGATGAGAAAGCTGTATCGCAGATACGACTATTTTATGAGGGGCAAGGATGCGGAAACCCTGGAAGAGATTATTATGGAACAGATGGAGGATATTGCGGAGCTTAAAGCGGAAGACCGCGCCAATAAGGACTCTCTTCGTAATACCAACAAGAATTACAGAAGTGCTTTCCAGAAATTCGGACTTATAAAATACAATGCATTTAAAGGGATGGGCGGTAACTTAAGCTTTGCAATGGCAATCCTTGATTATACAAATTCCGGTTTTGTCTTAAATTCTGTTCATAGCCGGGAAGGATGCTATGTTTACATTAAGGAAGTGGAAAGAGGAGAAACAGATGTTTTGCTTGGAAGCGAGGAAAAGGATGCTTTGGAGCAGGCTTTGGGATATCATTCATAAAAAATCAGGTGCGGCAGAAGCTGCACCTGGTTTTTTATAATAGTAAAAGCAATATAATTTTTGATCGAAACCTTTGAAAGAATAGATTGAATTTTAGTTTACAATAATTCTACGAAGGTATCTTATCTGAGGGGTATATGATCTGCTTCATTTCCATATGGCGTTCCTCTGTAAGCGCTGCTCCGATGGCAGTACCGTATTCCGCCTGGTCAGGTATGATGAAATGAACATGAAACATGGGTTCAAGGGTTTGGAAGACGTCTTTGCACTGAGGGAATTTTGCCAGATTTCCGGTCATGACAAAATTGGTAATATTGCTGTTCAGTGAAGACAAAATAGCTGATTTTGCTATAACCTGAAGTACCATATTAATGATTCCCACGGCAATATCCTCGTCGGATACAAGGTTTCTCACCTTACCGAAATTAGAGGCTGTGGCAGAAAGAGGAAGGCCGGGCAGGGGAGTTCTTGAGATATCCTGTATCTGTAAGTCAACGTTGCTTATATTCCCCCGGCTTGCCAGCTCCATGATCTGGGAGATATCCTGGGTTTTAAGGAGTAGGCTTGAAAGGCCCAGGATGGTTCCTCCACCTATGCCGATTCCTCCGGTATGAGTAATTTTTTCTCCGTTTACCTGGACAAGAGAGGTTCCTGTTCCCATGCTCACCACGATTAAGTCATTCAGTCCAGTAAAATATTGTCCTCCAAGACCATTGCAGGTGAATTCGTCTACCTTAAAGGTAGGAATTCCGTATAAGGGCTGTTCTACGTAAGCGCTGCCAACCCCTGTGATCATAATTTTTTCAATTTCATTCAACTGGATGTTGTTTTCATAGATGAATTTTCCAAGAGCTCCAAACAGAGAAGCGATTGGGTTATCAGCTTTAACAAAAGTAGGAATTTTTAATTTACCATTTTGAAATCCTACAATTTTAGTTGTGCTTCCTCCAAGATCAATTCCAATTGTAATTTTCATAATTTTAAAATCCCCTTAATCTTGTATATAAAAAAATATAATCTTACCTGTGAAAACGATGTTTAAGGTAACATAATTATATGTCTGCGCAGATATACCTGCGTTGTTAAGGCTTACTATATCATACATGATGCGCATTGCCAAGTTTTTAAATCCGTCCAAAAGCCGTTTATCGTCCTTTTTCAAAGAATAAACCGGGAAATAGATGCTCAAAATATAACTTATCTGAAATCGCTTTTCAGATTATGGATAAAAGGCAGTGTTTTGGGCTTCCGATTGTATGTTTAATTAGAAAAAAGAGAAGAGCGCTCAGAAATAACCATATATTAAATTTAAAAGTATGAGATTTGAATAAAAAATAGCTTGAACCATGTATATTTTTGTAAAATATAACATTGACAAAAAAATAACAATGACATATAATGAAATCACGATAGATCGTTAAAAATATATCGATACAAAAATACCTATTTAACATATTTTAAAAATTGGAGGAAAATCATGATGGCTAAGAAAGAAGAGCAGGTAAGAGTTCCTGAGATCATTGATAATGTAGATGCCCTGATCGCGAAGATGGAAGTCATGAAAGAGGCTCAGAGAGTATTTGCTTCCTTCACCCAGGAACAGGTGGATAAGATCTTTTATGAAGCAGCAAGTGCTGCCAATAAATTAAGAATCCCTCTGGCAAAAATGGCTGTAGAAGAAACCGGTATGGGTGTTGTGGAAGACAAGGTCATTAAGAACAACTATGCTGCAGAATATATTTATAACTCATATAAAGATACCAAAACCTGTGGTGTGATCGAAGAAGATAAGGCATATGGCATTAAGAAAATTGCAGAGCCTATTGGTCTGATTGCGGCGGTTATTCCGACTACAAACCCGACTTCAACTGCTATTTTCAAAACCCTGATCAGCTTAAAGACCAGAAATGCCATTATAATTTCCCCTCACCCACGTGCAAAGAATTCTACCATTGCGGCTGCAAAGGTGGTTCTCGATGCCGCTGTTAAGGCCGGCGCACCGGAAGGAATCATCGGCTGGATCGATGTTCCTTCTCTGGAGCTGACCAATGAGGTCATGAGAAGTGCGGATATTATTCTGGCAACCGGCGGCCCTGGTATGGTGAAAGCAGCTTATTCTTCAGGAAAACCAGCCCTTGGCGTTGGTGCAGGCAATACCCCTGTTATCATTGATGATACGGCTGATATTAAGATGGCAGTCAGCTCCATTATCCATTCCAAGACCTTTGACAATGGTATGATCTGCGCTTCCGAGCAGTCTGTAACGGTTCTTGAACCTGTTTATGATGCAGTTAAAAAAGAGTTTGCAGCCAGAGGTTGCTATTTCTTAAAGGAAGATGAACTGAATAAGGTACGTAAGACCATTATTATCAATGGCGCGTTAAATGCCAAGATCGTAGGTCAGAAAGCCCACACCATTGCAAAGCTTGCAGGCGTGGAAGTTCCTGAATCCGCAAAGATCCTGATCGGTGAGGTTGAGAGCGTTAATCTGGAAGAAGAATTTGCACATGAAAAGCTGTCACCGGTTCTGGCTATGTATAAAGCAAAAACCTTTGATGAGGCGATTGAAAAGGCAGAGCAGCTGGTTGCTGACGGCGGTTACGGACATACCTCTTCTCTTTATATAAATGTAAATGAAAAAGAAAAAATGGCAAAGCATGCAGCGGCTATGAAGACCTGCCGTATCCTGGTGAATACCCCATCTTCTCACGGCGGTATCGGTGATATCTACAACTTCAAGCTTCAGCCATCCCTGACTCTGGGCTGCGGTTCCTGGGGCGGAAACTCTGTTTCTGAAAACGTTGGGGTAAAGCATTTGCTGAATATTAAGACCGTTGCTGAGAGGAGAGAGAACATGCTGTGGTTCAGAAATCCTGAAAAGGTTTACTTTAAAAAAGGTTGTATGCCTGTAGCACTTAGTGAATTAAAGGATGTATATAACAAAAAGAGAGCATTTGTAGTAACAGACTCCTTCCTTTACATGAACGGTTATACAAAACCGATTACAGATAAATTAGATGAAATGGGCATCGTTTATACCGTATTTTCTGATGTTCAGCCCGACCCGACCCTGGCAAATGCTCAGGCAGGTGCGGCTGCTATGAGGGCATTCCAGCCGGATACCATTATCGCCTTAGGCGGCGGTTCAGCCATGGACGCAGGTAAGATCATGTGGGTAATGTATGAGCATCCAGAGGTGGACTTCCAGGATATGGCCATGCGCTTTATGGATATCCGTAAGAGAGTCTACACATTCCCTAAAATGGGTGAAAAGGCTTACTTTGTGGCCATCCCAACTTCTTCTGGTACTGGTTCTGAGGTAACCTCCTTTGCGGTTATTACTGATCAGGAAACAGGGGTAAAATATCCTCTTGCAGACTATGAATTAATGCCGAATATGGCTATCATTGATGCGGACAACATGATGAGTCAGCCTAAGGGCCTTACAAGCGCTTCCGGTATTGACGTTATGACTCATGCATTGGAGGCTTATGCTTCTATAATGGCTTCTGATTATACGGACGGTCTTGCACTTAAGTCCATGAAAAATGTATTTAACTATCTGCCTATAGCATACAATGACGGAACTAATGTAGAGGCCAGATGTAAGATGGCAGATGCTTCCTGCATGGCTGGTATGGCATTTAATAACGCATTTTTAGGTGTATGCCATTCCATGGCCCATAAATTAGGCGCTTATCATCACCTTCCTCATGGTGTTGCAAATGCGCTGCTGATCACCCTGGTCATGGAGTTCAATGCTTGTGAAGTTCCGGCTAAAATGGGAACCTTCCCACAGTATGAGTATCCTCATACCCTGGCAAGATATGCAGAATGCGCTCGTTTCTGCGGCCTGGAAGGCAAGGATGATGCAGAACTGCTTAAGAAATTCATTGCAAAGATCGAGGAATTAAAGAAGGCAGTAGGAATCAAGGCAACCATTAAGGATTATGGCATTGATGAGAAGAACTTCCTGGCTACTCTGGATGAAATGGTTGAAAATGCATTTGATGACCAGTGTACAGGTGCAAATCCAAGATATCCTCTTATGAGTGAAATTAAGGAAATGTATTTAAAAGCTTACTATGGTAAATAAGTTTAAATAGGTGGCAAAAAGGCCGTACCCGAATCGCGGGGCGGCCTTTTGCATTTTCTTTTTTATTCTACCTTCCCATTTTTGAATAGAAGGATCATCTCATGGGTCAGGCTTAAATTGGTGAAATCTTCAGGGATATCCTCCGGAGCCATCCAGTCTGCTGTGGATAACTCTGTTTCATCCAGACGGACCTGTGGAGAACCATCCAGCTCAGCCCAGTATCCGACTAAAATGGAATCACTGAACCCCCATGGCTGGTTTTTGTAATAACGTATGTTTTTGACCCGAAGACCTGTTTCTTCCATTACCTCCCGGTTCACCGTATCTTCCAGGGTCTCACCGAATTCCGTATAGCCTGCGATCAGGGCATACCGGGTGTATTCTCTTCCCGCATACTTGGTCAGTAGAAGCTTTCCGTTGTAAGTAACAGCCACAATGACGGCCGGAGCAATCTTTGGGTAAACGGTATTGCCGCAGGAGGAGCAGACCATGGATCTTTCTTTTTTACTTTTCATCATGGGAGAGCCGCAGCCGCCGCAGAACCGGTTGGAGCTGTAAAACCGGTGAAGCTGCCCGGCAGAAACAGCTGCAAAGGATACCCACATGGGCTTCAGCTCCCTTAATGCTCCTGTTTTATAAAAGAAAAGGGAATCGGTTCCTGTCAGGCTGATATTGGTTTCATCTATAAGAAAGAAATCCATCTGGTCAATGGAGAAAAGATAGTCAGAGCAGGACATGGCTTCTTTGCTTAAGTTTTTTAAGTCTCCGAATTGGGGGATTTTTGTGGAACTCTTGTGGTCAAGGAGGAGGCAGCCATCCTGGAAGTATAGAAAATAGCTGTCCATGTGGGGCGTTTTTATCTGAAATTCGTTATGGAATACATGGGGAAAAATATCCTGAATCATCTGTAAAGAACCTTCTTTGGCATAATTTACTTAATGAAGGCAAGCAAAGCGCGCCTGTATTTAAAAAATCAGCCATCCAGTGAGCCAAAGGCAAACTGAACTTCCTTTCTAAATTATTTACATTAAAGTATTGTAATCTATTTTAAATTTCAAAATGTTTCCTGTCAAGCCATTAGAAGATAGTTAAAAATAGAAAGGCCGGCGCTTTTATTGGCGCCGGCCGATTATATCTATTTGTCATTGCCGTAAAACGGCTTTTCGGATAGGAATTCCGATGATAACAGCAATCACTGTAAGGACAATGTCCTTAGGAACAAATGCCACTATGGAATAAGAAAATACCCCTAAGACCGACATATCACCGGATAATGCGGCCCATTGAAGACCTCCTATGGTTTCATCTATTAGGGTGCCAAGAACCGGGAGCAGGAATATAAGAATCGTGTTAAGAAGCTTGCTTCCTGTTTTTGGTCTGATGCCGCAGAGAGGTACCATAATAATCCAACCCCATATGTAACCGCCGGTTAGCCCCATCAAGTGTTGGAGGCCTCCGCGAAAGTTTGAGAAGACCGGCAGGCCTACAGCTCCAAGAAGGATGTAAATAAGTGTTGCTAAAAATCCCAGCCTCCATCCTAACACGGTTCCTATAAGTGCTACTCCAAAGATCTGGATGGTTATGGGAACACCGGTTGGCAAGGGGATAGATATCTGGGAAATCACGGCAAGAACTGCCGCAAACATCCCGGCCAAAACTAATTCCTTTGTTGTAATCCGGCGTTTGGCAGGGGATGAAGTCTTTGTTTGAACTGTTTTTGTTGTATTCATGAGATCAGGCTCCCTTATGTAGTATAAGATTCTATTGGAATGGTAACACATGATAAAGTGATTGTCAACTAAAAAAAATAATAGGTTAACAATTAAAAAAGTGGTTACAAGGAAATTTTGATATAAACTTAAAAAAATAACCAGCCTGTAACCGTTGAGATATATACTGAATAGATAGAAAATACAGCTTTTAGCTTATTAATAGATTTTAACCTTGCGATTGCAATAAATAAGGAGGATATAAGTATGAAAAGTATAGGGAAGAAAGTGCATCGCTTAAAAAGAGTGATAGCCTGGTTGCTGACTGTTGCGATTGTTACCGGAAATATATCACAGCTTTCAGTAACTACCGCATATGCTTCGGAGACTGCTGAGCGCAGAAGTGAATCTTCTTCCAATGCAGGGAAAGCATCTCCGTCGGAGGCGACCCCGTCAGAGGCGGCGAGAGTTATTGACGTCCAGGTCACTCAGTCTGCCATTGAAAAGGTTCTTAAAAAGGATTTTGACAGCAGACCGGAATTAAAGGAAGATTTGGTTCCCTTTGAAGGAGATCAAAGGGATCTGGTCATAGGAAAATTGTATGAAGAACTGGAGGGAAAGACTCTGGTGCTCCAGAAGAAGGTGGGAAAAGCCATGTATCTGGTAGTGGTATCAGATACTCTGGATGGAGACCCTTTTTTTGAGGCTGATAAATCCGAACGGATCAGGCAGGAATCAATCCTTAAGAATATTCAGATCATAGGCGTCAATGGCTATAAGGACCGGGACTGCGAATTCCGGTTGCGGATCGTTGGTGAAGATTTAATGATCACAGATGCCCAGATGGAAGAATTTGCGGTCATCGGGGAAAATTCACAAGAAGAAATGGCTGCAAAACCTTCCTCAACCGGGAACCAATCCGGAAGCTCGGTAAGTTCTGGAAGTTCAGGAAGTTCAGGAACCGGGGAAACGGCTGCCGCAACAGAGGAAGAGTCCAAGGATCAGGAAACGAATGCTCTGGAAACCGAGACTAACGAATCTGAGATTCGGGAAACCGGGACTAACCAAACTGTGGCTCAGGAAACCAGTGAGGCTCATAAGAACCTTTCCGAGCCTGATGAAGAAACAAAAAGCCAGACCAGGGAAGTGAAAGAGACACAGAGAGATGAGAAATCCAGGGAAACCGAGGAAAAATCAGAAAATGGAGTTAAAGAAGAAGGCAAAAAAGAACAGAGCGGAAAAGAACAGAGCGGAAAAGAACAGGGGGAAGATTCCAATTCTGATAAATCCGGGGAAACTCTTTCTGTAAGCAGCGTCGGAATAAATAGGGTTTCAATAATAAGGCATGAGGTTCCGGTTCTTTTAAACGCTGAAAATACGCTGGCAACAGCTTCCGAAGCAGACAATTATTTCAACGGCGGGGAAGATGCTGATCTTGTTTCTGTAGGGAATACGAAGGCCTTGTCAGAAGAGGAACGGGCCGAACTGATGGGAACCGATGTTGCCACCCTGAATGGGGAAGAAAAGAAAATAAGTTTATTCTCATTTCTCAGCCAGCCATCCTTTGGCATGGTGGTCCACAGCTATGGAATGACCCTGCTGAATACAGAGGTGAACAGTGAAGGCAGGCTCAGTCCTTATGAAACGGCTCTGACTTATTATGGGCCAGATGCTGAAGATAAGAAGGATACGGTTGAAGTGAATCTGTCTCAAAGCAAGACCGGCTCCATAAAGGCAGGAATTTTATATACCTATACCATCACCTATACCATGCAGGCAGCACCTCTTTACGAATATGCTGCAGGAGGAAAGCTGCCCCTCTTTGATACGTATGAGAATGCAAAAATTCTCTTCACTGTACCTGACGGCATTGTCATAGAAGAGCGGCCCGGAAAAGTAAAGCTGGTATCTTCTGATGATGGTGGTAAGGTTTATGAAATCAGCGTGGGGGATGAACAGAATGTAATTCGTCCGGGCAAGTCAGACAGCATAACCGTGAACGCCTATATTGACGGGAATGGAAAAAGAGGGGTTGGTGAGGAATTCAAACTGTCTCAGGACAGCATTGTTTTCTATGCTGACGTTAAGGTGGCTGATAAGACAGATAAGGAGAATGTAACTTATCCCGGTAATGTTGAAACAGTCACTTATGGGGAGCAGCCAGAGGACACCACACTGAATCTTGTTTCCGATGATGCATGGCATATTAAAAAGAGAGTCTATCCAACGGATCATTCTTACACGGTGGTAAGAGACAGTGCAGGAAATCCTGAATTTGTGGACATTACCTATCTGATTGAAATGGGCATGTACGGAAGCTCAGGCGATATATCCAGGCAGTCAAACGGAACCATTTACCAGACTTATGGCCGTACTGGTTTTAAGGAGGATTCTTATAAAATTACGGATTCTCTTAAGATCCTCACGGAACATGCTCCTGAGGCCATGAAGCCGGTTTCCGTAACGGCCAAATGGGAAGGCGGATCCAATGTCAGGGTGATTAACAATGGGGATGGGTCGATTACCATTAATGAGTTCAAGACCCAGGGACAGAATGATGCGGATCATATTTACGTGTCAGATTTAGCGCCAACCTACAGCTCTTATCTGGTAACCGCCCGCTATCCCTATGAGCCATTTTTGCTGAAGTACAATGATGAACGTATTGGGAACGAGACCGTATTTACAGTCAACAATAAGGCCCGTCTGGAATATGTAAAGCTGGGAACAGATCAGCTGGTGACGGAAGACTCGGATGTAAATATTGCGATTCATGAGTTCAACAAGCCGGCAGTTATTAAAATAAAGAAGGAAATTGACGAGGGTCTGGGCTTTACCCAGAAGTATGGATTGACCATGGAAAAGGAATATCCCGGGATGGCTGGCTTTGAGATTTATTCCCTGGATGCTGACAACAAGCAGACACCCTATGACAATTATACGGTTATAGACGGACATGGTCAAAAAATTAACAATAAAAACATTGCAGTCAATCCTTCAAGGGATGAAACGGAAAGCGGATTCTATGCAACAGGGGATGATGGTTACATCCAGATTCAGGTAGATCCGGGAACCTATGTGATCAATGAGACAGCAAATCCAGTTGGAACTCAATTCAGCTCCGCAAAGGTGAGAACAAAAGCGGTTGCCAAAGGGGACGATATTAAGGTCACCTTAAAGGCAGGAGAAAACGCTGAGGTCACAGTGGTGAACGAAGTCATCGGAAAGGGAGCCATTGAATTTAATAAGAAGGCCCGTACCTGGAACAGCATAATCCTTAGTGAAACAGAATTAAATGTTTTGGAAGGCGCAGAATTCATTCTTTTCCAGAAAAATGAAGATGGAGACCTTTCAGAAGTTAAAACCGTTAAATCAGACAGCAAAGGATATGTGTTGTTTAAGCCTCTTACACCGGGTAAATACATTGTAAGAGAAAAAAGCGCCAGCGGTTATATCCTTGACAATCATGATTATGAAGTGACCGTAGAGGCCGGTAAGACATCGCCGGTAAAAGGCGGGAATAACCTTCTTGTCAACACTTTAAATGAAGCAAGGGTAAATGTGACAAAGTGGATGCAGAATGACAAAGCTGGTTATATTAAGGTACCTGAAGCTTACAGAGGAGACTTTGATGATAAATTCTGGTTTGAAAAAAATGTAGAGGGAACATGGACAAAAGTGAGCATTGGCTCCAAAGCCAACTACTCTCTCGATGATTCAAGCCAGTTTACGGCGGCTCTTCCAGTCTATGATGGAAGCGGCCAGATGATTAAATACCGCGTAGTTGAGGAAGTTCCTGACGGATATTCCGACGGCAATGGCGACGAAGCTGGTTTTTCACAGGAAATAAAAGAGAATAAGACTTACATTTATAAGACCTTTTCCCTGGAACCTTTAAAGACTGCTCAGGTTGACTTGAAGAATAATAAAGGGGGAACCTTAAAGCTTCAAAAGGAGGCCTGGTCCATCAGCAGCGGAAGCCTGAATAAGTATGCTTCCAAAAGTGGATTTCAGTTTAAGCTTTATTATAAAGAAGGAAATGACTTCACCGAGGTATTGCCAAATAGGGTCTATACAACAGACGATAACGGAGAAATTCTGGTAAAGGGCCTTGATGTAACAAAGGACTACTACTGGTCTGAAATCAACAGCAGCGGAAGGCTGGAAGCAGATGATTCCGAGAAGATGGTAATTTCCGGAGATAAGGTTTTTATCGGGCCTTATAAGGTATTCAGAGAAAGTGATACCGCCGTAAAAGCTTATAACATTCCTCAAAAGGTACCTTACTGGCTTTATAAGGTTGATATCACAAATAAGAACAATTCCATATCAGCACAATTTAAAATAACAAGAGATGCTGATAAGACAGTGGTTTTCGGCGGTTCGGTGACCAATAAGGGAACATATGTGATTCTTGATCCCGGAACAGAATATACCATGGAAGAAACAACGCCTCCTGCTAATTTTGAAAAAGGAAAAGACATTAAGATCACAACTCCTAAAGGGCCTGTTCAAAAAGCGGATTTGGAACGGTGGTATATCCAGGGCAATGAAGAGACCCGCCGGACCATTGAAAATAAACCATATAAATCTGTTTCCATTAAGAAGACCCAATATGATGCAGACGGCACGGCAAATCCCAGCGTACAAATACAGTTTGACGCTTATGTAAAGAATGACAGCAGCTTTACAAAAGCAACTAGTCTGAAATCCAGTGTACCGACCCAGCTTGCTCCTGGAACGTATTACTTTAAGGAAGTTGTTCCTGGCGGTAATATTAATCCTTATTACCTGTTTTCTGATGCTGATAAAGAGAAAGGTCCCCATCCGGGTAATCCTGGTTATGAGATTTACGGAACCGATGTATACTACGGACCGGTAACCATAACCGCAGCGTCTACAGGCAGTGAAAAGAGTCTGGAAGTCTTCCTGGCAGGAAAGAATAAGCCATTAGAGAATTATAAGGATAATGGAAAAGTAACGGTTACTAAAATGGATGCGTTAAGGGATATCACTGTGAACGGAGCCACTTTTGGTATTTTCAGAGCAGATAAATTTAATATAAATGATTGGGCAAACAGCATCAAAAATCCAATTGAAAAAGTAACCACAAGCGGAAGCGGCCAGGCAACCTTTGGCAGTCCAGACCTTAAGATCTTTGACAGCAATGGAGACAGGATTTCCTATGTCATTGCTGAAATAACACCTCCAGCCGGTTATCTGCCATCCTATGAGATTTTAACTACGACCTTAAAGGAAGGCAAGGTAATTACTAAGGTCAATGGAGATGATAATGGAAGTGCGCTTGTTATTAAGAACGAACCCAAGCTGACCATCCGTACCCAGAAGTATTGGAGGGATGAATGGAATTACCAGATCTATCCGGCGAATCATGTTCTTGGAAACGTGAAGCTGGCCCTCTATAAGATAAACGCAGACGGCGTCACGGCAGACTATGTAAAAACAGAAACCACTAATACCTATGACGGGATCGCAACCTTCTATGATATTAACCGGAATGACACCTACTATGTGGTTGAGGTCCGGGTACCCACAAAGGAAGAAACTGGTTTTGATTTTGACCTGAATATGAAGGATAAGACACCTTTGGCGGAGGGAAATGGTGAACCTCCGAAAACACTTTCTGTTTCAGACCTGGAAGCAGGTAAATACAATGCAGTGAAATATACGGGTAAGGATCTTGCAAAAACAGCGGACTCTTTAACCCAGAATACTGATCCGCTTTTTAACTATAAGCCATGGGTTCAGTTTAATATATTAAAAACCTGTGATGGAAAGGCATTTGATGGAACTCCCCATACAGAGGAACGTGTCAACGGAGCGAAATTTACCCTTTATAAGATGAAGGGTAATGTGAAAGATCTTTCAGAAATTCATTTAGAGAATTTGGCGAATGGAGACAGGTTTGAGAAGGTAGACAGCTATGAGAGCGGCACCCGCATCAATCCGAAGACAGGAATCAGGGAAAATGGGGAATTTGATACCGCTATTTTGGAAACCGGCAAGGTATACTGGCTGGTAGAAGAAGAGGCTGCACCGGGATATCAGCTTCCTGGCGGACGCCAGATCGTAGCAGTATTCGCACCAAAAGATTCCGGTTACACAGGATATAATGAAATGCTTCATCTGTATGAAAACGGCCGCAATGAACAAATCGCTGTTGTGAAAAATCAGCATGGAGATGGCCTGGGAGGTCTTGATGCATACTATTTCCAGATTGCATTAAACAAATGGCTGAAGGATGGTTCGAAGCAAAATGCAGAACCAACCCTTTTAGGCGGAGCTAAATTCCAGATATGGCTGCTGGATCCTGATAGTAAAGCAAAACTGCTTCCTGTCCAGGTGGTTGAAACCGGTCTGGAATCCGACAGTGAGAACAAAACAGGCTATGCCCTTTCCAGGATGATCAACATGGGTAAGCTTAAGGCAGAGCTTGAAAGCAAAGGATTTGATAAAGAAAGTATTGAAAGGATCCTTAAGCTTGAGAATGATAATGTAAAAGCCCTCTTTGGACTGGAAGAGGTATATGCGCCTTCTAAAGTCCAGATGGATCCAACCCTTCACTACCTGGAAGTGACAATTCCCAAAAACCAGGATGCCATTGATTCCCAGTATTTCTGGAAGCAGGGAAAATCAGAGAAATACCGTCTGATGAACACAGTATTGGAGGAATACCCGGTAACTCTGGCTAAATACGGATACGTACCGGATTCCAGTACTTTTGGTAAAACGGATGAGGAGCTGGATGCCTTAAACATCATAAAAACACCTTTAAGCCGTGTAAAGTTTGAAATCTTTCAGTACCAGTGGGCAAACGGAAGTTATAGTTATGTAAGCATTGGAACTTATACTACGGAAAGCAATGGCCAGATCAAGATACCTAAGGGCTTAAAAGCAGGGCGGTACCGGTTAAAGGAAACCCTGACAACAGCCCAGAAGAGTAAGTATGTTACCATGTATACCGGCAAGGGCGATCTTTGGAGATACTTTACGGTAGGAAGCACTCCTTCCACTGTGAACGTTTATAACCCGGAGAAACCGGATCTTGTAATTGAAAAGACCACCTGGGCAGGAGATTCTTCCATAGACCTTCAGGGGATCACCTTTACCATTCAAAAATCAGGCAGCAGCAAGATCAAGGCTGATACTGTAAAACTTGAGAATGGAAAATATGCTGCCAGCTTTAAAGATTTAGACAGCGGCGTTTACACCATTCAGGCGGAGGATTTAGGAGACGGAGCGGCAAAATCTGTGACCAGCGGATATTTTGAAACGGCATTAGTGAATGTGGGATACAAAGCAGCAGCTGCCGGAGAAAAGGTATCTCTGGTTCCCGTTGGAAAAAGCGTAACAGGAAAGATGGCAACAGCTGTAGTTAAGAATCCGCGTCTGGCTGATCTTGTCATTAATAAGATAGATGCAGAAACAAAGGAAAGCGGTTCTGGTATGGCAGGCGCGGCCTTTAAAGTGGAATACTTGAAGTTCCGGTCCGATACGGATTTGGTCGGAGGAGTTCTGCAGAATGTAATGGATGAAGGATATAGTAAACCAGATCAGAACTTTGATGAAATTTCAGGGACTCTGACTGATAACAAGGATGGTTCCTATACATTGGAGGACTGTGCACCGGGCTGGTACCGGATCACAGAACAGAAAGCCCCGGCAGGCTATACCATTGACGCCCAGCCGATGATTGTGGCTGTAGTGGGAGATATGGCAGGCAGATATGAGGGGATTGTTCCTGTGACCTTTGAAAACAGGAAGAAAGCAGAACTGTCCGTAACAAAGAAGCTTTTCTTTGGCGATGGATTCATAAATGATGAGAACATTGCTAAAAAGCTTCCGGCTGAGATCGTATTTGATATTTACACCTATTCCAATAATGCCTATAAGCAGGTGTTAGACGAAAGCAGCAGGCCGGTGCAGGTAAAGCTCCAGAGCTTTGAAGCTCAGGATGGATATTATACGGCAAAGGGAACTGCGTTGCTTCCTCAGAAGCCGGAAGGCGGCGCTTATTATCTGAAGGAGCAGGAAAACCCTGACTGGATGCTTTCAGCCTCAGGTGTGGAAGATAACGGTACCCTTCAGGAAGACGGATATATTAAGGTAGGCGGAGAAGCAGATTTTACTTCCCAAAACCCGGTATCCATTACGGTGAACAACCAATATGCAAAAGCAAGGGTGCGTCTGACCAAGGTGGATGGGACGAATCCTTTAAAGAAATTAACGGGAGCAGCCTTTAAGCTGTATTCTGATCCGGAGCTGACAAAAGCGGTAGGAGATTTCACAGAGATAGGGCAGAGCGGAGTATATGAAATGGTATTTTCCACCAAGCTTTACAGTCCTGGAACCTATTATATAAAAGAAGTGAATGCTCCTGCAGGTTATATTGCAATCACAACAGCCATACCGGCGGAAGGCCTGACAGCAGAGACAGGAAAAACAACAGAAATCACCGTGGAAAATCAGGGTGGTATTGATTTGCAGATTACCAAATACAGCGGAAATGGAGGTTCAGAATCCCTTAAATCAGGAATCAGCTTTGAGCTTTACAAAAAGTCCGGAGGTGCCTGGAATTATGTTGCAGAAGGAACCACCGATTCCGGAGGAAAGCTTTCCTTCCGGGGACTTGAGCTGACGGCAGGTGACTCTTACGGAGTTTATGAGGTGACGAAGAAGGAAAAGGGCTTTGAAACATTCCGTATGGCTTCCTTTGAAGGAGAGGCAGGAACCATCCTTCCTATAACAGCGGAGGTGGTAAAAAACGGAGAAACCAAAACAGGTCTGGATCTTTATGTTCTGACAGGAGACAATACTGTTACTCCGGGAGTATATGACTTTAAAGCTCATAACCAGGAAGCGCTGCCTTTAAAACTCATTAAGAACGATGTGAATAAATCAGATAATCCTGGCGGATCCATTACCGCTTCCATGAAGATCATGGAAAAAGAATCTGGAAGGCAGGTTGGTGATCTGGTTGCCGTACCATACGGGGAAACCGGAATTACGGTGCCTCTGTTACCGGGAACCTATATCATCGAAGAGATGGCAGTGACCCAGAATAACCAGGGATATGTCATTAATAAGGATGATGTCAGAACTATTTACAGGAAAGAAGTGGAAGTTAAGAAGGGGGCAGTTCCAGAGCCATGCGAATTTACTAACGTAAAGCAGAAGACAGGAGTGACACTGGATAAGACATCTCTAACGGCCTCACTAAAGGATTTATGGTGGAATGACGGCCAGACAGTAACCTATACCTTAACGCCTCATGTGGTCAACAGCATACCATTGGACCGGTTTGTAGTAACAGATACAGGCTTAAAGATGCTGGATGAAGGAAAAACAGTGCTTTCAGAGGCTGATTACACCTACGAAAAATATACGATCACCGGAATTAAGCCGGGAAAAGCCACAGAACAAAACCGCATGAAAGGTGCAAAGACCGGAACCATCATGGCTGATGTGACCTTCTATGATTTTAACGGAAACCAGGTGGGAGAGGTGCAGAGCGTTGCGGTATCAGGTGACGGAGAGATTGGTCTGGTAAAACCGGTAAGCGGCAAACCGGTAAAATCCTTCCAGATCAGCTACCGGGATGACACGTTAAAAGGCTCTACGGAAAACCAATATGTCCTCGGAAATGATTTTGTACCGGGAAGCATAGAGGTTACGGTAAAGCTGAACCGCCAGGATCCAAAGCTGTCTAACGGAAGCTTTAAGAAAGAAATCAAATATATCCGCAACGAGGCCAATATGGCTATGGAATTCAGAAAATGGGATATTAACGGAACGCTGGTTCAGGGCCAGGAAAAGAGTCAGTCAGAAAAGGAATGGGATATTCCGGTCGTACAAAGCCAGGCCCCGGCGATTTCGGTAAAAAAGAGCGTTGATCCAATTAAGGGCATACAGCCAAGTGATATCCTGACTTATACGCTTTATGTAAAAAATGATACCACAAGCAATGATCCTGATATTGTTCCAATGCAAAAGCCCATTCTCATTGATTATGTGCCTCTTGGAGTTACTGTATCAGGGGAGTCAGCCGGTGAAAACCGCCTGTTAAAGGCTGTCAGCCTAAAGGATGCGCCACAGGGCGTTGCCATTGAAAAGACTGTTAAAAAGATTGATCCAGAGACAGGAAGGGAAACCTTATTTATTCAGTTAAGCGGAGCTCTGGATAAGGGTGAGTCCGTTACGGTTGAAGTAAAAGCACAGATTGCGGGAAGCATTATCAATTATGGAAAGAACATTCTCAATGAACTTTATGTTACAAGTGATGTTCTTCAGCCTGCGTTTTCATTAAACCAGACAGGTGCTTCCTTTATGCTCAAAACAGATTCAGGCAGCAAATGGCCCAGTGCAGACTTGCCAAAGGATGTGCAGCTGCCGGATGAAAAGTACCGCGGCTATGGTTATGCTTCGGATTCTGCGGAGAACACCATGAGCACCGGTACCGGGATTGTCCTCCATAAGGAGGTAAAAGGAAATTTAGACACCAGATTCGTATCAGGAACAACGGTAGGAAAGGTGGAAAAGAGTGGGGATGATACGGATCTCGCTGATAAGGATGGTACCGTATTATACCGGCTCACAGTCAATAATGTTTCAGCCACTGATTATATCACTCAGCTGCAGCTTATGGATATCCTTCCGGTTAAGGGCGACTATAGTACCGGCAATTTTGACCGGCTTAGCGATTACCGCCTGAAGTTTGAGGATATTGTGTCCGTTTCCATTGAGAACAGGGCAGATAACAAGGAAGGAAGAAAGGTTAATGATTTCAGCAAAGAGGTGACTTATTCTGAAAAGGCAATTATCAATAAGGAAACGGCCCAGCAAGGAAAAGACTCTTTGTTAAATGACAACAAAGACGGGTTCTGGTCCGAAAGTTCCAGTGATCCCACGGCTATCCGCATTAAGATCACTGATCCGGGATTTTACCTGGCTCCAGGGGAAAACCTGGTGGTAATCTATAAGACGGTTGTACCTTATGACAAAATGGAGGATCTGGATGGCGTAGCTTACGGATATGCGGTCAACGACTTTGCTACTTCCTACAGCTATAAGAAGAGCCTGTCTGATGTTTCTGATATAAAGTTCAAGCAGGTACAGACCAGCAACGCGGTTCAGGTAGTCCTGGTTCCGGGAAAAGTGAAGGTATCAGGACGGATATGGATGGATGACAACAATAACGGTATACAGGATGAGAGCATTGAGAACGATCATCTCCTTACGGATCTGTTTCCGGTGCTTCAGTCAGAGTATTTTAAGGTCAGTCTGTTGAAGTACAGCAGTAAGAGCGGCGACGAAGATGTAACAGGAGCAGTAGGAGTCAGGGATGCCAGATTCCTGTTTGAAAATCTGATACCTGCAAAGCCCTTTGGAATCACTGGGTCAGAATTCACCAGGGATCAGGAAAACAGCTGGTACAGCAACCAATCCCTGATCTTATCAAAGCTAAAGGGCGAGGATCCGGCCCATTACAGGATTTATGTGACAACAGGTACCATGCCGGAGGAATATGAAGATCTGGTGCTTAAGCTGGCAAAACCGACCATGCTTTCCGCCGGGGAAAATCCGGAGGCCGGAAGATCAAGGCTGCCGGGTACCTTGGCAGAAGGAGGAAGCAATTACGAAGAGAGCCGCGACAGCAACTTTAAGGAGGCAAAAGGCTCTTATGCATCAGAAGACTTCTTCTTATGGTCTACAGGAACTGACTATGACAAGACAAAGGATATCGGTTTTGTGCCATATCGGAATGTAACGGTTAATAAGACAAATGAAGCCGGAAATCCTGTGGCGGGCGCTCATTTCAGCGTATACGGGCCGTATACCAACGAAGAGATGGAAGCATTCCGGAAAAATGGAATAAGGGATGCAGCAGTTCTTGGAAGTCCGGCTGCCCAAGGCAGTACGGCTCTGGCCGGCGGCGAGGCAGTCTGGAATGCAGGAGAACTACTCTATTACCGGAATTATATCGTTGTAGAGGATGAGGCGCCTGTGGGATATGAGATTGGCGGTGCACAATCTGATGATATGGTTTCAATGGATTCCTATCAGGTAGAGGGTCAGAAGGCCTGGGAGCTTCTCAGCAAGGAGTTTAAGACGGCTGGAACCCCAATACCAAGCACCCTAACGGTTAAGAACCACTATGTATCCGGGACTCTGGAATTTACAAAGCTAGATGGATTGACGGAAAAGGAGCTTGGCGGAGCAGCATTCAGGATTGAGAAAAAGGGTACTGTGGTAGAGGATGCCTGGAAGGCATTTACAGATGCCATGAAGGCGGATCCGGCCTCCATGGGAGTGACAAAGGTAACGGCAACAGACAGTACAGTAGAATTTGAGGTGGCATCTGGTAAGGCAATATTGACCGGAATCCCATATGGAACCTATACTCTGTCAGAAATCCGGGTGCCTGATGGATACGATATCACTAAGAAGCAGGCTGATGTGGAATTCCGCATCGAAACCAACGGGCAGCAGGCAGTGCTTGCGGGCCTTGAGGGCAACCTTATTAAGAATACCAGAACCGAATACAGCTTAAGCATGAAAAAGGCGGATAATGCAGGCAACGACAAGGTAGCCGGAATACAGTTCGCCATAACTGGTCCTGGGAAATATGAAAGCAGTTCATGGATTCCGTTCAGCAAAGCCAGATTTAAGTTAAATGATCCGTCTGAAAAAGGATATGAAGTAAAACAGACCAATGAAGACGGCCTCATCACCTGGAATCTGCCATATGGAGATTACAAAATAGAGGAATTTAATGCAGAGGGCTATAAATCTATGAAGCCATTTTATGTAAGAATTGATGTGGCTGGAACTGTTTCTCTGTTAGATGGGGAAGAGCGGGGCGAGGTTACTTTAAACAGCTCAGAACAGAACCAGATCAACCTGGTTGTTAAGAACGTGATTAAAACCGGTTCCCTTAGCTTAGAAAAGATCGACGGGGAAACCAGAAAGGCCATCGGTGGAGTCCAGTTTGAGTTAAGCGGAACCTCAGTGATTGACGGGGCGTTTGCCGCCTACCAAAATCAGGTACTAGGTCTGGGAGTATCCCATGTATCAACAGGAAATGAAGACGGAAGGCTGTGGATCAGGTTCCAGGTAGATGGAACACGAGATTCAAAGGCCGGTCTTCTGACGGAGATCCCATACGGCAGTTACACCTTAAAGGAGATCAAGGCGCCGGAAGGATATTTATTCAGCAGCGGAAGTGAATGGACTAAGGATTTCACCATTGAAAGCGCCGAAGGCGTGAGCTTTACAGGAAACAATGGTATTATCAATACGCCTCATGAGCTGAACATTGAAAAACGGGATCAAATGACAGAAGAGATACTGCAGGGTGCAGTGTTTGTGCTGATGACCGCAGACGGAAAATATGTGGCCCTTGATGAAAACAACTCCTATACCGGATTAATGGAAAGCCAGGAGGAAGGTTCCGGGTTTACGACCGGAAGCAATGGAAGAGTCACTGTAAAACGTCTCCCGGCAGGAAACTATGTTTTAAAGGAAATTGAAGCGCCTGCCAACTACGGCATATCTGCCGATCAGGAGATTACTGTGCTCCAATCCGGCAATACGGAGACCTTAATGGTATATGATGTGAGGAATAAGGCCAAAATACGTATTAACAAGGCTGCATCCCACAACCATGAGATGAGGCTTGACGGAGCAGTATTTGAGATTTACTCCGACAAGGACTTAACAGCCCTTGCAGGCACCATGACAACTGGAAACGGAGGCATTGGGGAATCAGAAATGCTTCCTTTGGGAACCTATTATGTGAAGGAGCAGAAAGCACCAGCCGGTTACGAATTAAGTGACAGAGTATATGAAGTGACATTGACCAGTGAAAGAGAGGCTTATACGGTTCAGTCAGACAAAAATGACTTCGTTACCAATGATTACGGAACCGGATCTCTGGTATTTAATAAGGTTGACAGCTTAACAGGAGAATCTCTTGCATCTGCCCGGTTCTCCCTGACCAGGAAGGAATCAAAGGTAGACGGAGCATTTGAACATTTTGCAGAAGACTTAAGAAATAAGAGCCAGAATGAGCTGGAGACAATGGGAATCAGCGGCGTTGAGACAGAAGACGGCAAGATCCGCTTTACGGCGGTAAACGGCCATGTTGATATGAAGGGAGTCCCATATGGAACGTATACTCTTAAAGAAGAAAAAGCGCCAAAGGGGTATTTGAGCCTCAATGGAAAGGCTGAGTTTGATTTTGCCATTGCAGAGGACCAAAGGGAAGCTGACCTTGGAAACGGCAATGCGGTAGTTAATGAGCGGGCTCAGTTTGAGCTTCAGCTTAAGAAAGCGGATAATCTTGGAAACACCATAAGCAAAATCCAGTTTGAGATTTTAGGCCCGGGGCGGTATGAAGAAAATGGAGTCTTATCAATTTTTGGAGCGAACCGGTTTAAGACTGACGCAGACTCTGATGCCGAATTGTTTACGACGGCTGAGGACGGGAGCATTCACCTGGGACTTAAACATGGTGATTACCAGATCAGGGAAATTTCTTCTGACCGGTATGATTCCATTGAACCGTTCTATATCAGGATCGACGAGGAAGGCAAAGTAAGTATCTTAAAGGATAACAGCAGCGCAGTGTCTGTTTCAAATGACGCTCTTGTGGCCATTGCTGTAACCAATAAGATCAGCACCGGAAATCTGGAAATGGAAAAGGTAGACGGTGAAAACACCGGAAAGAGGCTTGAAGGAGCAGAATTTGTGCTGTCGAACCTTTCTACCCTGGTTCCGGGAGCCTGGGACAGCTACCGCCATCAGGCGGCGTCAGAAGGCGCTTCCTGGACATCTGATCAGGTGGTGGGAAATACCATTACCTTTGTGCTGAACGAAAAAGGGGTTATTACAAACCTGCCATACGGCACTTACCGCCTGACTGAGAAAAAAGCACCGGATGGATACCTGCTTGGAGCAACTCCATGGACAGCAGAGTTTACCATCAATGACGCCAATAAGGAGATTAAGTATACCACACCAGGGCTGTTTGAAAAAACCAATGGAGCGATTGCCAATATGCCGTCAAAGATCACTGTAGTAAAAACTAATGCAGTTTTTGCGGATGTGAAGTTAAAAGGCGCCGGGTTTATCCTGAAAGCCTCTGATGGAAGATTTGTAAAGCTGGATCATGGATCCTTTGCCGGATATACGGATGACAAGGCGGCAGCAGGTAGGTTTGTAACTGACAGTGACGGACAGTTTGTAATAAAGAGACTGCCAAAGGACATCTACACATTCCTTGAAACAAAAGCTCCGGCCGGGTATCGTATCAACAACAATATACCGCCTGTGACATTAGATGGAGTCAACAGCTTTACGATTACCGTTCAGGATGAGAAAATCAGTGGCGGCGGAGGCTCATCGGGAGGACCTTCCGGAAGGGATAATCCCGGAGGCCCTGGCACTACGGTAACAATCGTGCCAGACCCAGTGCCGCTTGCAAACCTGCCGGGCGACGGATCCGTGGATCTGTTAACTGTTGATGACGGAAACGTACCCCTTGCCAATCTGCCTAAGACAGGTGACAGGCAAAATGCCGCAGGTAAGATGATGGTAGCCCTGTCCGGCTTCATGTTAGCTCTTTATGCAGCACTTAGCAAAAAGAAAAAAGAAAATTAATAAAATAAAGGAAATCTGATTATTGACTTTATTAAATGAACTTGTTATAATTTTTTAGAAGTTATGACGAGGCAAAGGGGCCGGAACTTAAAAGAGTTCTGGCCTCTTTTTGCCAATTTAAGCAGTTTATAAACCAATCCAAGGAGGAAAAAAATATGTCATATGTGGATGAAGTCTATGACAGAGTAGTGAACCAGAACCCAGGTGAAGCTGAGTTTCATCAGGCTGTTAAAGAGGTGCTTGATTCCTTAAAGCTTGTCATCAATGCCAATGAAGAAAAATACCGGAAGATGGGTCTTTTGGAGCGTCTTGTGGAACCGGAGCGAATTATTTCCTTCCGTGTGCCCTGGGTGGATGACAATGGTCAGGTACAGGTGAATAAAGGATACCGCGTCCAGTTTAACAGCGCCATCGGACCGTACAAAGGAGGTCTGCGTCTTCATCCTTCCGTCAACCAGGGAATCTTAAAATTCCTGGGCTTTGAGCAGGTATTCAAAAATTCCCTGACAGGCCTTCCTATTGGCGGCGGCAAGGGAGGTTCCAACTTTGATCCCAAAGGAAAATCAGACAGAGAGGTTATGGCATTCTGCCAGAGCTTTATGACCGAGCTGTCCAAATACATTGGGGCGGATCAGGATGTTCCTGCCGGTGACATTGGAGTGGGAGCAAGGGAAATCGGATTTTTATATGGCCAGTATAAGAGGCTGACCGGCTTATATGAGGGAGTTCTTACCGGTAAGGGGCTGACCTATGGCGGTTCTCTTGCACGTACCCAGGCTACGGGATATGGTTTGGTATATATCCTTGATGAGATGTTAAAGCATAACGGCAAGGAGCTGGCCGGCAAAAATGTAGTTATTTCCGGTTCTGGTAACGTAGCGATCTATGCTACGGAAAAAGTACAGCAGCTGGGCGGCAGGGTCATTGCATTAAGCGATTCCAACGGTTATATTTACGACAAGGACGGAATTGATCTTAACCTGGTTAAGGAAATCAAGGAAGTACGCCGCGGACGGATCAAAGAATATGTGGAGGCACATGAAGCGGCTGTTTATACCGAAGGAAACGGCATCTGGAGCATCCCATGTGACATTGCCCTTCCATGTGCAACACAGAATGAATTAAACTTAGATGATGCAAAAATGCTGAAAGCAAACGGATGCTTTGCGGTTGCCGAAGGCGCTAACATGCCCTCCACCAGAGAAGCAACGGATTTGTTCTTAGAAAAAGGAATACTCTTCATGCCAGGCAAGGCAGCCAATGCAGGCGGAGTTGCGACTTCTGCTCTGGAGATGAGCCAGAACAGCCAGAGGCTTTCCTGGACCTTTGATGAGGTGGATGAAAAGCTTCATGACATTATGGTCAATATTTATGCAAAGACAGCTTCTGCAGCAGAGCGTTACGGAGTAAAGGGAAATTATGTTGCCGGTGCAAACATCGCAGGTTTTGAAAAGGTTGTTGAAGCCATGACAGCACAGGGCGTTGTATAAGATCATAAGGGGCCTGTACCTCCAAAAGAGGGAACTGGCCCCAATTTTTAAAATAAGAAAATTATGCTGGCATTATCATCATTTATAGTATATAATAATCGGTAAGGCTTGAGGCGGAGTGTTCTTCGCCTTATTGTTTTCCAGAAAGTTAATTTAGAAAGACAGAAAGCAGGTGATGATCCTATGCATAAATTCTTAAGAACCATTGGTTTCAGCCACTATCAAAAAGACAGGGAAATAGAAAAGTTATTAGATGATCTCTGTGAAGATTTGACCGGCTTGAAACGGATTCAGATTGATGAGGAATCCAATCTCTGTGAGCTTCGCAGGGAAGTGGCTCCAGGTATGGGGATTGCTATCTTTGGAGAAATGGACCGGGAAGGAAAATTTCAAAGAAGCTATTATTATCCATATTTGAAAAGCAATGATATGACATCAAAAGTAGCCTGTTCCATCCAGCGCCATACGGAGCGGGAAACTTACGCCGGCCTTTTGGATGAATATAAGGTGGGGATTTCCCTTATATTCTATATAGACAATTCCTTTGATTGCAGGGAACGGATCATTGATCATCATCCGCTGGAAACCAGGGATGTCTATCTTACGGGCCTTGCAGTAAGCGGAAAAGTCCTTCTTCCTATTCAAAAAACAGAAATACAGAGGGAAAAAGCCAGAGTGGCGGCAAAAGACCGTAATACGCTTTTAGAGGCGGCAAAAAACGGCGACGAAGACGCTATGGAAACCCTTACCATTGAAGATATTGATTTATATTCCCAGGCTTCCAGAAGGGTAATGAAAGAGGATCTGTATTCCATTATTGATTCCTGCTTTATGCCCTGTGGTGTAGAATGTGACCAGTACTCCATTATAGGAGAAATCGTAAAGATAGATGAGAAGAAAAATCAGATCACCAAAGAAGAGGTTTATGATTTTACTTTAGAATGCAGTGACCTTGTTTTCCACGTGGGGATTGCTAAAAAAGACCTGGTGGGAACTCCGGAAATCGGGCGCAGGTTTAAGGGACAAATATGGATGCAGGGAACCGTGAATTTTTCTGAGCCGGTGGAATAAGTATAAAATTGTCTTGACGAAACGTCGGAATATGAATATAATAGTAGACGGACCGTAAAGGAAAGCAGAAAAGAAAATCGATTCTGCCTGTCTCTTTACAGTTTCATATAGGCGTTTCCGTAGCTCAGCAGGATAGAGCGTCCGCCTCCTAAGCGGAAGGCCAGCGGTTCAAATCCGCTCGGGAACATAAAAAAAGACATACCTGCCCGCCAAGGGGAAGGTATGTCTTTTTTGATCCATTAGGAAAGTTCTGCTTTCCTGCGAAGACCATAAAAAGTATCACCCAGACAAATAGAAATTTAACATTTATGAGGAAGAAAAAATGTTTATTGCAAATTTAACTTATGTGAAACCGTTGACGGAGGTAGAAAAATATCTGGAAGAGCATATTGCCTTTCTGAATAAGCATTATGAAGCAGGAAAATTTATCTGCTCCGGTAGAAAAAATCCACGTACAGGTGGTGTTATTATATTTAATGCAAAAGATGAAACTGAAATGAAAGAAATAATTTCAGAAGACCCATTCAATATAAATGGAATAGCTGACTATGAAATTATAGAATTCTATCCAACCAAATATGACGTTGCTTTTAAGCGTTTTACGGAATAACAAACTCCAATTTGCCGGTCAAGCGATAGATGGCACTTGCAGCCATAGAAACTTTTTTTCATTATTATTTCAAATGAAGCAGGTACGAAGCATTGAACAGTTTTATTAGACTGTCCAATGCTTCGTACCTTTTTCTATGGCCAAGACCCTGTATTTATGTAAAAACGAATATGTTTCACTGGAACGTACATCTTGGCTCTAGCCAACATATCGCCCCCTCTGGTATAATAAAATCACAAATGGAAAGGACGTGAACAAATGCAGAAAATGTTAGAAAAAACACCGGATATTCTATTGTCAAGGGGAGCGAAGCTGGAGGAGGAATATAAAAAGGTATATCCCGAACTGGTGCCCTTAGTAAAACAATGCTTTTTAAATACCATGGATACCACTGTAAAAAGACTGGAAGATGACAGCTTTTTTGTATAATAGGAAAGTTCGACTAAAGTCGAACGCCTAAATAAAACAGCCCGCTCAGAGGCGGGCACAACAAATAGACGGTGACTAAAAAAGGTCAATATAAAAACCTTCCTCA
>JAISYJ010000013.1:0-30166 GCA_031270005.1 Hungatella sp.
TTCCCATGCGTTTGGGCGTAAAGGGATACTCTCAAAGAATATTTCCCAGTCATAGCACCATCTGCCGGTACACTGTTGTGTTTACCTATAGTATAAACAGTTCCTTCTCCCTTTTCAAGATGATTAAGCACAGATTCCATTCTTTTTCCAGCCATAGACAAATACCCTGCAGCAAGCTGCAGGGTATCTAACTCGTTCATCATTCGCCAGATACAGAAGATCCATAGATTTCTGCGTCTGTCTCCTTCCATGCCAAAATCAATCCTGAGAAATAGGCCACCGGATAATCACCCGGAATAAGTCTGCCTCCACTTCTATCTGAAGCCTGCCGTTTTGCAGCTCCACAAAGCTTTTCGCAATTGCCATTCCAAGACCGGAGCCTTCCGTGTTCCGGGACTGGTCCCCTCTGACAAACCTTTCGGTTATTTCATTCGGATTAAAGGTTAGCTCTGCAGCCGAAACATTCTTTAGAGTGGTGACCACATAGTCTCCTTCCTTCTTCATATCAATATAAGCCCTGGTATAAGGCATTGCATATTTAATAATATTCGTCAATAAATTATCAAATATCCGGTAGGTCTTCTGGCTGTCCAGAGGAAGAACGATCTTTTCATCCGGCAGATTCCATCTGAAATCAATGGTAGATTCCTCTATTTTATCACTAAGCTCCAGGCTGACCTCCTTTAGCAGGCTGACAATATCCACATCCTCCAGATTCAGCGTCACATTATTGCTGTTAGCCTTACTGATTTCAAACAGGTCCTCAATAAGTGCCTTCAAACGCATTGATTTCTGTTCCAGTATATCAATATAAGCCTTCCTCTGCTCATGCGTCGCCTGGTCATCCCTCAAAAGGCTTACATAAGTGATAATGGCTGTTAAGGGAGTTTTCAGATCATGGGACATATTGCTGATCAAATCAGTTTTAAGCTTCTGGCTTTTCACCTCTTCACCCACTGCCACCTTAAACCCGCTTTGTATCTTCTGAATCTCCTTCTTAAACGGCTCAAACACACTTAAGTCCTCTTCTATGGAAACCTCCAGATTTCCCTCTGCGATCTGGTTTGTGGCCCTTAAAAGGATCTGATATTTATCACTTAGATCCCTGTAATATTTTCTCATCACAATAAACAAAATGATAGAATAAATTATCAAAGCGCCGATTCCAAAAAACCACAGGCTGCAGAGAACAGACAGAATAATAAAGTTCACTCCCACGATCCGGAAAATAGTCCGGTCAGACCGTTCCTGAAGATTTATATTCCCCACAAAATTATAAACTTTGCTGCAAAGGTTTCTCACCCATTGCCAAAACCAACCGCACAGGGTCCGTTCATAAATATAACGTTTCAGACCGATATGAATGACATCCCGCACGCATAAAACCGCCCAGTACACGATTGCAAAGGGGATAGACCACCACATCAGGTTCCAGAGCTTTATCATAATACCCGCCACCAGGGGCAAAAAATTGGCCCGCATAAGAGCGTCATATAAATCACCCCGGTTTGTCACTGCCACAAGATTTGTAAGCCCTGTTCCAAAAAGTACGGCACCGCATATAACTCCCGCGACGACTTCCAAAGGCGTTCGTAAAATCCTGCTGCACTCCGGAAGATCCGGGTCAAAAAACGAAAAGAAAAAGGCTGCAATCGCTACGGCGCAGACCAGGCCAATAAATATCCTGGAAACACTGCCTGAGTAATTATAGGCATTCCAGACAGTTTCTCTCTCCTCTTCATATGCAGTGATCTGCTGAGGCCTCATTCCATAAGCAAAGGTTACATTTCTTGGGTTTTTCAGCTTTAAATCCGCCTCATAACGATACTGTTCCCAATAATAATCACTCATGGGGTCCTTGTCCCCTAACATCCCCAGGGTATTCAAAAGCCTGACCGTATTATCTCCGTTTACGGCCCCGGCCTGCATACGCCCCAGATCATCATAACGAAGCTCAGCCTTAAACGTATACTCACCGCTTCCTCCAATGGAGCGGCCTCCTGAATGATCGGCCAAAACCTTGCCGTTCCCATCAAGGATCTGATAATCCACGAAATTTCTTATGCCATTAAAATTCCGGTTCCAGGATTCATATTCCCTGACACAGCTTTGACGCAGCTCCTTTAAATACTCATGCCGCTCCTCCTGGTCAGACAATTGACTAAATTCCTCCCCGGCAGCAGCAATGGCATCTGCTCCTTCTATAACTTCCGCCTCTCCTTCCGAAGCCGCCGTCCAGTTGTTCATACCATTCTTTAATTCTTCCTCTGCCAGAGGAAAATAGAACTGGAAGGGAGAAATGACATTGCCCTGTTCATACTGGGCCTGTTCCAGATAAAGCACATAATTGCCTAGCACCAGACGCTTAAGGAATGCATCCTGCTCGTAAACAGGCTCCTCATATCTGGCTGATTCATTTTTAAAAAACGGATACAGCCCCACCATGACCGAGGCCGCCGTTAAAATTACGAACAACGCCAGAAGTATGCTGATTCTATGCCTGTTTTTCAATTTTATATCCAACTCCCCACACCACCTTTAAATATTTCGGCTCCTTCGGGTTGATCTCGATCTTTTCCCTGATTTTCCTTACATGAACCATGATCGTATCTGTGTTAATGGCCCGTTCATTCCAGACCCGCTCATAAATCTCTTCCGCGGAGAACACTCTTCCCGGGTTTTTCATAAGAAGAGCCAATATCTTAAATTCAATGGGAGTCAGCTTTACCGGCTTTTCATCAACGGTCACTTCCACCGTATCCTCATTCAGCTCCAGTCCTCCGATAGAATAAACATTGCTTTTTTCCCTCTGCTCCTTTGCTTCCAGCATATCCATATATTTTTTATAGCGCCTAAGCTGGGAATTCACCCTTGCCAACAGCTCCATGGGAGTAAATGGCTTTGCAACATAATCATCGGCGCCGATGTTAAGCCCCATGATCTTATCCACTTCCTCAGACTTTGCCGACAGGATGATCACAGGAAAATCATAGGTTTCCCTTAATTTCACGGTCATGGTAATGCCATCCATTCGGGGCATCATCACATCCACAATAGCCAGATGGATCTCTTCCTTCTCTAAAATCTTAAGGCCTTCCACACCGTCCGCCGCCTGAAACACCTCGTATCCCTGGCTCCTTAAATATATCACGATTCCCTCTCTGATCTCCTTATCATCCTCTACCAATAAAATGTGGTTTGCTTCCATGTTTTCTCTCCTTTCCCTTTTTCTGTCCATTCTGTCTGGACATAGAGGTATGCCTGTAAGGCGTTCCTCATTTCTGCCCGGTTTTTAGGCAAAAAGGTATCCCCATTTATGATACCACATTTTCTATCTTTTTACTTTAATTAAAGGATACGGGAGCAATCTTAAATGGAAGGGCACAGAAAACGAAAGAAATTCTAAAATTTTCATCTCCTTCTTTATCAGGCATTTCCATAAAAGAAAAGGCGCATCAGGATTTCCAAAATCCTTAATGCGCCTTTCCTATGTTATTCCGATGTCTTCCGTATATTGCTTTCCATCAGCCGGTTATATCCCAGCCAGCCGTTATTGTCTCCTGCACCCTTTAACACCTCGATCATGGTCTCCATCTTGGCATCTGTATTATCTGCAAAATTCAAAGCCAATGCCTCAATCAAAGCCGGTTTTTTGGGAGAACCATATTCCAGCTCCCCATGATGGGCCAGAATGCAGTGCTTCAGCTCAGAAGCCGTCTTTTCCGGAAAACCTTCAATCGTCCGGATCCTCTCTCCCAGCATTTCCGTTCCAATGATGATATGGCCTAAAAGCTGCCCGTCATCGGTATAGTCGTTCTCCGGAAATGTGGAAAGCTCCCTGGTCTTTCCGATGTCATGGAACATAGCAGCGGTAATGAGCAGATCGCGGTTAATGAACGGGTAGTAGCCGGCGTAATAATCGCACAGCTTTACAACACTTAAGGTATGCTCCAAAAGGCCGCCCACAAAGCCATGGTGAACGCTTTTCGCCGCAGAGTGAAACTGAAATGCTTTAGCAAAAACAGCGTCTTCTACAAAAAAGCTTTCTGACAGCTTTCTTAAATAAGGGTTCTTAACCGTCCGGATAAAGCCCAGAAGCTCCTCAAACATTAGTCCGATATTCTTAGAGGAAACCGGAAGATAATCGCCGGGGGCAAATTCTCCCTCATCCGCTTTCCGGATCCGTTTGATATTTAACTGGTTGGAATTCTGGAAAACAGTCACATCTGCATCTATGTATACATAATCCAGAGTTTCAAAATTTCCGATTCCCGGTGAACCCAGATCCCAGATCTTGGCATCCACGGTTCCGGTCTTGTCCTGAAGAATCAGGTTTCCATATTCTTTTCCTGATTTCGTCAAAGCAATCTGCTTATTTTTACATAAATACACATCTGACACATGCATTCCTTCACGGAATGAATCTACATACCTCATTGTTTTCCTCCACATTCTTAGCCCCAGGCAACACGGAAGCCAGGAAGATTACCTGGCTCCAATGGTTACCTGATACTGTATCTCTTTATATTCTTCCCTTCCATTGCGGGAAACACTCACAGTAATCACATCTCCTGGATTGGAATCCTCAAGCACTGCCTGAAAGTCCTTCATGGTAACAATGGTTTCATCTCCCATGGTCCTTATAATATCGCCGCACTGGATCCCCGCATTATAGGCAGGACTATCTGCGTTCACATCAACCACATACACCCCAAGAGGCATACCGTTGCCATTCATAACGGCACTTACTTCCTGTCCTTTAATGCCAAAGTATGGGAATGGCACACCATTGCTTATCTTTTCCAGAATGGTCTTATAATCGGATATGGCCATAGCTGCCGTCATATCCTTACTGTCGTCATTTTTATAATCATCCGTTACCCAGCCGATGATCTGGCCTGATGTGTTCATGAGGAACGTGCCGGTTCTGGCATTTCCCTTCACATCAGAATAAAGGATGCGCGTCATACCATCGGTAATCTGCACATTTTTCGTTATATACGATATAAATCCATATCCAGCAGAATGGACCATGCCGGCAGGGCCGCCAATGGCCACAACCAGATCCCCCTGCTTTACGGAATAGGAATTCCCTAACGGGATTGCCTTAATCTCCTCTAACAAAGCTCTTCCAAGATCCGCCGTGGAAACGCTTACGATGGCCATTCCGGAAAGCTTATCGGTCTGCTTAATGGTTCCCTGAACCTCTGACCCGTCAGAAAATGCCACACGGATAGCCTCCGCATCCTCAACTGCTTCATCTGATGTAAGCACCAGAAGCTCCTGGTTTGTAGAAGCAGTGATCACTCCGGAGAACAGGCCGGAATTTTCTACAGGGTTGTTAAACCAGTCTGTCTGGGTCTTTACAGAGTGGACCGTTACAATCCCCTTGTCCACCTTTTGGACAAGAGACCTTAAGTTTCCATACAGGGTATTTAAATCATCTACTGAAAACGGATATTTCTGCATAGCGGACTTTAAAATATCCTCGATCGGTTCTGTCTCAGCCACAGACCCTGTTTCAGCCTCAGAAGGCATAGTTTCAGGATCATCCTTTGGTATGGTCACAGGAACACTTTCACTGGTGGATCCTTTTGCAAAAAATCTTTCAGCTACAGGTCGGGATATGGCAAATGTAACAGCTGCAACAATTCCGAAAATAACCGCAGTCGCAATAAGGCCCAAAGCCCTTTTTAGCATATCCCTTTTTGACATGGGCTGTCTCACTATCTTTTCATTGATAAACTGACGCGGCTCCGTCTTTCTATCATCTGGCCCGTTATTTTCCGGCATACTTACCCTCCTTTGCAGAAGACCTAAGTACCATTATAAGGTTGTTCCACCCTTAATGCAAGAAAAAACTACAGAAATAACATATCCATTACATAAATTACCACAACAACATGGAATTTTCAGTCTGTAGGTAAGCAGACATGTTTCTCTTAATGGAGCGTTTTTAAAATTTATGAAAAAGATACGTTCTGACAATGCTCTTATCATATGCCGTTTAATGCATATATAAAGATGGGGGATGTGCCTCTATTCTTCCCTTTTCCCCCGTTCATATTAACTATATCAGTTGTCAATATATAAAACTTTTTATAAATTTACTTCTAAAAATAACCTTTGTGTTTTCATGCCTTTATGTTTGTAGAATTCCAAAGCATTTTTATTAAAATCCCAAGCCATGAGTTCTAACCTCTTTGCTCCTCTTGCCTCAGCTAATTGTTTTGCATATTGATACAATTTGCTTCCCACTCCGAGACCTTGATATTCATCACTAACGCAAATGCCATCAATATAGGCTATAAAACTTGATACCATTGCGGGATTATTGGTGGAAATACGGAAAGTTATAATACATATACCTGCAATCTCATCTCCATTGGATGCCACAAATATAGTTAAATTTTCTTCCTTCAATTTTTCAATATAATCTCCGTAGGTATATAGTTGTGCAATATTCTGATACAAATCAGGCCTATTATTTGCATGAATGTTATGCAATTTACACATTAACTTATCAACCGTTTTATAATCGTTTTTTGTTGCCTTTCTGACTTGTATATCCATAACAATTATCATAACTCAGTATTTTGACCGAATTTTCCTTTCCTTAAAATCTGTTGTCCAGCTATAAAGTGCAGTTAAACATATTTTCAACGCATAAAAATATATTTATTAACCTTTTCCGCTTATTATAAAATTACTGAATAATATACTTGGACTTCCAAAAAGAGACTTAGAAGGTATTCCAAAATAAATGTCATTTCCAACAGCAAGAATCGATTTAAACAATTCATAAATATTACCAGAAATAACAAATTGCTCAATAGCTGTGTTTCTGTTTTTAATAATTAAAATTCCTTTAGCCGGAAGGCTAAAATCTCCTGACGTTATATTTAACCCTGAATTTAGTCCACTTATTTCCGTAACAACAATTACCTTATCGACCTTTTTTTTTAATTCTTCAAAAGATGTTCTTCCTTTTTTAATGTATAGATTTGTCGGATAAATACTTGTAGTTGTTCCATCTCCAGTGACATAACCATTTGATGTTGATTTCTTCCCCATCTTTATGCCCATTTTGACATTATATAATAAAGTAATCAATTTACCATTTTTTATAACATATTTTTTTATAGATGGTGTTCCTTCTTCATCATATTTACGATAATTATTATGCATTAATGGATTATCAATAATCGTCAATAGGGGTGATGCAATTATAGTACCTTCTTTGTTTAATAAAATACTCAGGCCATTATAAACTCTTTCGGCTGAAAATATTGGAGCAATCTGTTGAAGCAATTTTGTCATGACATCATTTTTAATAATAATGTTATATATCCCAGACTTCGGAGATTTTGATTCAATTTTTGCCAGTGTTTTATTAATAGCATCTTCAACACATAAATTTATATCTATTTGATCGTTACATGATATGTAAGATAACCCTGAATACTTTCTTCCTTTCTTCTCCATCAAAACATTGATAGATAAATAGCCCGTATTATAAACTTGTCTTAAATTCATCCCATTTGAATTATAAATATTAACTATAATTTTTTTAGTATTATGCAGAATAGAAATAACCTTCAAGTCTGAAATTCCTTTATTAAATATAGCTTTTTCAAGGCTTTTAGCTAAGCTGATTTTACAGACACTATTCATATCTACTAATTCACAATATTTCCTTTTTTGCTTATAAACACAGTTGCCTTTTGTAACCTTTTCAACCTCTTTAACATATTGAGCATTATCAATTGCATGCATAACCAATATTTCCGGCTTTTCAAAACATTCAGTATACGCACATCCTGTATTAGTTTCCCAATTAATAGATAAACTAATACTTTCTTTTGATGCGATAATATAATTATCTATCTCTCCATTTAATATATTAAACTGTATTTTTTCTTTTTTAATATGTACTACTTCTACATAGTTACATCCTATTTCTTTAGTATACTCAAAAATTCTTTTAATATAATTATAGTTTTCCACGCTTTTTCTTACCACCAATTAAGATATTACTGACTTTTATTCTAGGTTGCCCTATTCCAACAGGTAGTTTACCTGACTTTGATACACACATGCCTTGTCCCAGTTCTAAATTATTAGCCACCTTTTCAATGTTCATTAATACTTCAGAACTTTTTCCTATTAAGGAAGCTCCTCTAATTGGATAACCTATTTTTCCGTCCTTTATCCAGTAGCTTTCGGTAACAGAGAAGTTAAATTCACCAGTTATTACATTGGCTGATCCACCTCCAACGTTTTTTACATACAAACCTTCTTTAATATCTTTAAATAATGAATCAGGGTCATCTGTTCCCCCCACAATATATGTATTAGTCATTCTTGATGAAGGAATATATGTATAATTTTGGCGCCTACCATTTCCAGTACTTTTCTGCCCTAATTTTTCAGCCCCTGATTTATCAAATAAATATCTCTGTAATATACCATTCTTTATAATAACGGTATGCTGCGTTGCTGTTCCCTCATCATCAATACATGATGACCCCCAGCCTCCTCTTATTCTTCCATCATCAATGTATGTAACACAATCCGCAGCTATTCTAACACCTATTTTATTACTGAATTCTGAATATCTTTTAACTGCATTATCAGATTCTAACGGATGTCCACAAGCTTCATGAAAAATAACTCCACCAAAACCACTTTCTATAACTGCAGGGTATGTTCCATATGGACATTCTGATGCGTGCAGCATATTAATTGCTGTCTGAGCAACATCTTTTCCAAAACCTTCACAATCAACATTATTCCAATATGAATATCCAGTACTTCCTCCAAGGGTCTTTATTCCTGTTTGACTATCCTTCTCATTAGATGCAACTACTTTCACAGTACATCGTGTTCTTGGTCTGTTATCATATTGAAAATTCCCTCCGCTATCGCATATAAAAACATCTTGTTCAATATCAATATATTCCACACCAGCAAGATTAATTTCATTCGAAAAACCTTTTGCAGACTTATATATATCAGATATAAGTTTGATTCTTTTAGCATTTGTAACATTATCAAATATCTTCTTTTCAATTATTTTATTATTACTCATTGGTAAACTTATTGGAAAATATCCCAGCGATATCTCTGATGTTAATATTTTTATTAACCGGATTAATTTACTTTTAGAAAGGCTGTTTGTATATGAATATGCTGTTTTACCTTTTGCAATTATTCTTATACCGGCCCCATATATTTCCGAATATATTAAGTTCTTTATATCACCATTTACTATAGATACTCCATTTTGTGTAGTATGTTCTGAAAATATTTCTACATAATCTGCACCACGAGATAACCCTAATTCTATTACTTCTTTTGCAATTCTTGCATCAACCATTCTATTTACTCTCACCTTTTTATTGCTCTTTAATATTTATAGAGTCCAAATAAATATGTAATATATTCAAAATAATTTCTCTATGAGTTTCACTTCCTATCATACTTATAAATTTTAATATTTCTTTCTCAGATGCCCCATATTTGCAGAATAGCTTTTTATTCAGTTCTTTATTATCAAGCACTATATTTAATCTTTCAAAAAATTTTCCGTAACCAAATAATTCTGAAAGATAATTATCACAGACCTTTATACAGTAATTATTCCATTTTTCTATTAATGCTGCATCATCACAAATAACACTGTTTAATTCTTCGATTTCTGTATTAAACTTAATCAGATTTTCATCTTTCATAAGATCAATGCCATTCGAATTACAGTGCTGATCATATGGGATTATCTTATACGATGTTTTATTATAAAAATCTATATCAATTTGTACTAAATATCCCCTAAAAAAATTATTATATTTAATATCATAGTTAAATATGAAATTTCCCTGACCATACGATATAAATCCATCTTTATAGTATTCTGTTCCACTCGTACAATGTGAATGCTGCCATAATATGCAACTTGCCCCTGAATCTATTAAGTTTTTACTTATATTTTTCATCCTTGGACTAGGATATCTGAAGAATTCTCTCCCTCCATGTAAAATTATAATCTTTACATCACATGTTTCCATATCATTGTATATTGTTTTTGAAATTCTGAAACAATCTAAAGAATTTGCTCCTGGTTCATAATCCGAAGCTAATTCATCTTCATTTTCTGCTGCTGATAGTATTCCTATTGTCTTATGATTAATATTTAATATCATAGGCTTTGATGCCTCTAATATATTTTTTCCAAGACCAACAGTTTCAATCCCATATTCGCTACACGCTTTTAAAGTTGATATTATTCCTTCTTTACCGTAATCCTTAATGTGATTATTAGCTAAAGATAGATATTTTATATTTGCTTTCTTGATTGCGTTCAAGCAATGTGGATTCGCAGCAAATTTGAATCCAATTTTTTTTACTGGATTTATATTTTCACACAATGTTGTTTCTAAGTTCGCAATAGCAATATCTGCACTTTGGAATAGATGAAGAGAATCACCAAATAATTCATCTACATTACCCCCAATAAATAACTCCCTATCCTTCATGCTTGGACATATATCACTTGCTACAATAATTCTTGTATTCATAGTAACACCTTCTTCGCACTTAATACTACTTTTAACAATAGTTTTTATTTTTCTGCAATTATACATGAATAGACTACTTTTACTGGTAACGAACCTTCATTATCTGCATATGAGTTCATATTTTCCACGAATTTTTTCATCAATAAACTTTGCTTATCCTTTTCAACTAAGTTTAACCATTGATAACGAAACATCATGCGAAATAAATAATAATTTATAAAGCTTATACCATCTATAAATTCCATTGTGAAATTTTCTATTTTGATATTAATTACTTTATATGATAATTCCAATAAAACCTTATTATAATAGTCAATATCTTTTCGTTGCATAAATAAAATTTCATTATATTTCTTCCTAACATCTTTAATGTTTAATTCATCCAATGTATTAATAAATATGTCATTTATTATTTTCATTGAACTTGGTAATATAACTGTAAATATAATACGGCCACTTTTTTTAAGTATCCTATAACATTCTTTTAATACCACCTTCTTGTCCTTACATGCACTTATACCATTATTTGATAAAATAAAGTCCAGCCTTTCATCCTCAAACGGTGTCTTTTCAGCAAAGCCATTAACTGTTGTAATATTTGTTAATGACCTTGCCTTTGCTTTTGATTCTAAAAGCTCAAGTGCTTTTTTCCATGGATCTAAGGCATATATTTTTCCTTTATTTCCTAATCTGGCTGCTATCTCAAGAGAAGGAAATCCTGTCCCACACCCTAAATCAAGTATATTCAGATTTACTCCAACCTTTATTTCATTTAGCAATGTAATACCAAAATAAGCGCTCCATATTGGCAGATCATCATAGAATGGCGTTATATCATCCCAATTAGATATTTCACGATATATCTTCTCCATTTACGTTCACAACGTCCTTGTCTAATTTAAGATTTTTTAACAATACATATGTAATAAGCATCATTAATAAAACAATGGCTAATAAAAATATTTGATATGTTAATGCAATAGAAGATGATGGCATAATGCCTGCCAACTTATCTGAGAGTCCAGCAAATAAAGTTCCAATACTTCCAAATAGCCAAATAGCAAATCTTCTAACAGCAAAAATCTGCCCTTGTTTAGTAATAGGTACATTAGTCTGCCACCATGCCTGGCTACAAGCATCCATGATTTGATTAGCTATGGTAAAGATTATTACTCCGAATCCGCTGACCCATATAAACCTCTGATAACATATGATCAGCATTCCTAAATATGAGAGGCTAACACCAATCTTGAATGATCTTCCAATTTTATCGCCTACACCTAAAGTGGTTATAAGTACTGCCCCTAATACTCCGCCGATGCCAAATAATGTTTCAATATTACCATAGATTATGGAACCATTACTATACTCCGACAATATGTAAACCGGCAGGATAACGTTAATTGAATTACTTGCAAATATATATAATGCACAAATGATAAGGACATATAACATATTTTTATTATCACCAATAAAAGTTATACTATCTTTAAGCGAATTGCAACCCTCCTTAAAAGATATTGCCTGATTAACTTCAAGTAACCTATTAGTAAGCCTTGTTAAACAAATTAGAATACATGATACTATTAATGTTGATAAATTTATAATATAAAAAAAGGTAATGCTAAAAGCAGAGTACAAATAACCTCCTACGACAGGTGCCAGTATTGATGGCAATGCTGTAGCAACCATATAAAGACCATGTGCTCTGGCATATTGATTATCTTTAAGCAACGATGATGTTATAACAGAATACGCAGGAAATCTAAATGATTCTGTTAATCCAACGAGCAGATTAATTATAATAATTAATTGAACAGTTAAAAAATCCTGCGTATATAAGAAGATAATGCTTAAACATACAATCAATTCTCCAATTTCGCTTACTAAAAGCATAAGCTTTCTATTTAGTTTATCCACTAAATATGAGGCTAATGGTGATAATATAATCCTAGGGACAATAAATGATAATGTAAGTAGAGATAAAGCCATTGATGATGTCGTATTTTCATATACCCAAACTATTAATACAAATTCGCATAGTACTGTTCCAAAAGTCGAAAAAAATTGGCTCATTAATATTTTTAACCAGTTTTTCATATTTATAAATACACCTTTCCATATCAATAGTTATAAAACTGCTTTATAAACCCTATATATTTTCACTTTTTCGTGCAATAACATTTATAGTAAATATTACTACAAGCTCCATATCTTAACGGCTTTTACTGTGCCTTTATACATCTGATTATCACAAGTGTTTTGTTTTCAATGTAGTGTTTGTATTTTTAATAGTCACGTCGTCTACAATATACGGAATTTCATCAGTTATTCGACAATTTTAAAATGGTGGAATATTTAGCACTTAAGTTAAAACTCTATTTGTTTCTTAAACATAGTATTCATATTGATTATATTTAAAACATTTGGCTTTTCAATTAAATCCACCCTATTTTCAAAATTAATCATATCCGATAAGATATACAAAATTTGTTTCTTATAAAATTTAGATACTTCGGTACAATCCTTTTCTCCAACTATATCCAGCGGTGAATATTTTTCATTTAGTTTAGTAAAAGACCCTTTCAAAATAGTTATTATATCTGAGATATGAATAAATATTTTAGTAGTATTAACTTCGTTTTCATTTAATTTCGATTCGAACCTAATTAGATCATTTATTTCTTTTGATATACATATTGCATACTTTCTAATCTTATCGGAATTATCAATTTCATCTATACTCTTTTGAAATACAATTTCGTTTTCTGACAAATTTAATGTCTCTAGCAATTCTGATTTTTCAGATTTATTAAATAACTTATATTTATCATATAAAAGAACAGAAATATTTCTAATTTTTTCTTTCTTTCTCTGAGTTATACATATGACCCCATGATTAAAAAGTCTGTATAGAGACGAAATATAGTCATCATAATTATCAGACAAGAAATATTCGCTTAATTTTTTTATTGATAAACCATCATCATTTTGCTTTTCCAATAATATATTAATTATACGTTCTTCTATATTATTTATTGAATCCAGTATAACTTTATAATCTCTTTTATTTATATAAAGCAAAATATATCTTGTTATCAAGAAATTAAGTCCAGACCTCAAATATAATTTTTGTGCTTTTATTTCATCTTCTTTCATAGCTGCTTTGAAGTCGGCCATATTACATTTGAGCCATTTACTTTCAGAAGCTTGCCTCATCTTATAAAAATTCTTGTCAAGAATATCAACTTCCCGGTATTGCTCTTTAAGATGTTTTTCACCTAACTCTTTATAATTAGCCATTGATATATTTCGAAGGTCAATCCATTCGTTATCACTTCTTCTTATGCATTTTCCAAAATATGATATATTTTTTTTGGAAGATACATATCCAAATGGATATAAATCTTTAAGTTCTGCATATTTATCTTCCCGCTTATATATCCATTGACTAATTGCCTTCAAAGGATTAACAGCAATTTTCCTACAGAAATAATGTGGTGATGAAACCTGCATAGGACAATCACCTAAGAAGTAATTAATATTATTAATTGCAGCATAAAGTGAAATTATATCTTCAGACAATCCCTTTAAAATATATATGCGATTTGCAAGCGTTTTTGTATCGTCAGTATATGTACCATATATCTTACTCACAAAATCATCTTCAAGAGTTCTGGATCCTGTAGCAGATAAAACTTTAATATTTGCGTATTCCCCATATTCACGAAATCCAGTTAAATATGTACACATATTACAATATCTTGTATTCATATTTCCGGCAGTATCTTTCTTATATAAATCATCGAGCATACCTATGTCAACATTATTTACTTTAAAATCAAAACCATATTCTTTTGCCACATTTTCGGCATTTTTTTGGCGCTCATCGTCATAATGTCCTAGACCAATGTTATTATACACACATTTTACATCTATATTACTCCCATGCTGTTCTCTGTAGTTAGCGAGAAAATAAGCCGCTATTGTTGAATCCCGTTCACCTGAAAGCCCTATATCAACAGTAAATCCACTCAAAGGTTCCTTTTTACTTATATTATTAAATGCAAATTTTTTAACTGCTCTTGTGAAACAATCCTTGCAATACGCTACGATTGATGAATGGTCTGCTTCACCTTTTTCATTAGTCAATAAATTTAATTCATCAATGAAAACTGCATTTTGTTTTTTACAGCATGAGCAGATTTTAACTTTAGCTGTATTGGGCTTTGAAAAAGGTACTACTGAACCCTTATTAACAGCTACAATAATAATATTATCGTCTTTTGTACAATATGAATTTGCATTCCAAAGCCTTGTTCCATTTTTATAAACTAAAAATTTCGAAAAAAAAGTATCCATTGAAACAAATTGTTGTAATTCATTGTTATAACCAATCAATTTTAACCATATCGAATTAAATGAACCGCTATAATCACATTCATTTTCAATATGCAATTTTCCAGGATAATGTATAATAAAATTCATTATTGTAACTCCTTTATAAATTTAATGGATAGTATTCATTTAAATACTTGTAGCAAGTGCATTATAATACGCATCGTTAATGGTCTTTTTTAGTCTGCAATAATCTAAGGTTTTCTTTTCTGCCGTCACATACTTGCTTTTCTTTTTCCAAAGCCATTTTACATTTGAGCACTCTGGGAGCCAATCACATTCATTATCCTCACAATCATGCTTCGGATAATTCAAATCAATAAAATTCAAAAGATTTCTCATTGCTTCTTTATCTGAAACAACACCAATCATATGCTTGTTTTCAAAATTCAATTCTGATAAATATGTTTTTTTCTTATGATGACATGCATTATAGATTGGTGATATATATGAAAAATAATCAAAATATGTTTTCCCTTTAAAGTCTCTTACCACCCTATATAAGTTATCATATAAAGATTCCAACTGTTCATCTGTAGGGGATTCATAAGCTCCATAATTAATCTCCTGAATTTTAGGAAGCAAACCAATTTCTTCATAAACTATTCTACTTATTTCATAAATATCTTTGAAGTTTTCATTTCTTACTACAGTTACACCAGGAAGCAAACGGAAATCTTCAGAATCATATTTTTTCATTATCTTCATTATTTCGTAAGGATTCATTGCTCCTGGATCAGGATTTAAAGGATTTTCTATAGAAATCATACATGCAGACAATGAACTTCTTCTTGCTTTTTCAATCCAGTTTTCGCTAATTCCATTCCCAGCGGTTAAGAAATATGGTTTAACTCCTGTAATTTTATAACCCATATCAGCTATTTCAAACAATCTGTCTCCTAATACAATTGGATCACCGCCGCTAAATCTATAATCAATATTATGTCCCTCAATATTTTCTTTAAAATAATTAATAAAGTTAAAATAATTGATTAACTGTCTATTTGACATATCTCTAGCTGATTTTTTTGTAACGTGTTCAAAGAAATGACAATAGGTACAATGCATATTACATTTTTCGGTAACTATTATACTAAAACTATATTCATTGATTTTATTTCCAATATCCATAATAATATACTCCATTTCCAACTTATAATTTTAAATTTTTATGTTGAGAAATATTGTAACTGGCACCCCTGCGGGATGCCAGTTACAATTCTTTGCTCGATTACTCTACATTAACGTCTGAAGAATAAGCATGCATTTCAGGAGCGTCTTCTTCCAAGTCTTCTGAAAAAACAGTTAATGCATTTAAAATTTCTTCTGTTTTAGACATAACATTTTCCTCCTTTTCATAATTTTATACTATTAGTCCTATTAATATATATCTTTTCAAATATATAATAAAAGGATAAATAGGACCGCAATGGAATAAATAATACTAAAACTGGAAATATTTAAATAACTGTTCTAAAAACTATACATGACACAAAAACCGTCGCTAGATTAAGAATATTCATAGATAACAGTTTAAGTCCATAAACATATCTATCTTACCGGATAATCCTTTCTGTATTAACGGTAACAAAAGAAAGCACTGCAATGATATGCACATATTAGCAAATAATTTTTACATCCAAATATACTGCTTACCTGTTTTTAATCAAAAACCGCCTAATTTCTTTAAGTAAAAAAAGTCTACTAAAATTCAGATCTTTTAGCAATATTTTTTCAATTTCTCTCATAAAAAATGCAAAAAGTCTTTTTTCTTTCTATCATGTCAATAAAATACATAGGTGATTTCTCATTTTGTAGTGCTGCTTCAGCATAAGGTTTTACGGTGAAACATGATGTCAAAATGCCTTTTTTAAATTTTAATTAGATGCACATGAAAATTACGGTAATTTATTAAAGTTATCATTCTTAATTCTCCTGCTTACCTAATTATTATGTATAAAAATTATACTAGGGACCTGTCACCGAAGATTGTATCTCCTACCTTGATATAACTTTATTCATAAGTATCCTTTCTGAAATGGAAATTGGAATTTTGATTTCATCTTTGAGTGAAGGGGGTGCGGAATTTAAATTTTTAATTCAGGCATTTCATCTTTGTTCTTTATTTGATTGCAGCCATCGGTTACGATATGCTATACTGTAACAGATACCATCATTACCGGACCACAATGCAGAGAAAGCAGAAAAACAAGGAATAATATATGAATCAGAAAGCATTAAAAACTTTAGAATATCATAAAATCATTGCACAGCTTACGGAATACGCTTCCAGTGATTCCGGCAAAGAACTGTGCCGGAACCTGGTCCCGTCAACGGACTTCCATGAGATCGTAAGAGCCCAGAGCGAAACAACCGATGCCGCAACAAGAGTGCGCCAGAAAGGCGGCATCTCTTTTGGAGGCATTAAAGACATCCGGCCTTCCATAAAACGCCTGGACGTGGGAAGCTCCCTGGGAATCGTGGAGATTCTTTCCATCAGCTCCCTTCTTACCGCCTCAGCCCGGGTCAAAGCTTACGGACGCCACGAGGACTCAGAACTGCCGGAAGACTCACTGGAGGAATCTTTCCGGATGCTGGAACCATTAACCCCGGTCAACACGGAAATCAAACGCTGCATCCTCTCCGAAGAGGAGGTCAGCGATGACGCCAGCCCGGGACTTCATCATGTAAGGCGCTCCATGCGTTCCATTAACGATAAGATCCACACCCAGTTAAACTCCATATTAAATTCCAACCGGACCTATCTTCAGGACGCGGTGATCACCATGAGAGATGGACGTTACTGCCTCCCGGTGAAATCCGAGCATAAATCCCAGGTACCGGGCATGGTTCACGACCAGTCCTCCACAGGTTCCACACTCTTTATCGAACCAATGGCCATCGTGAAGCTTAATAATGACTTAAGGGCCCTGGAAATTCAGGAACACAAAGAAATCGAGATGATCCTGGCCGATTTAAGCAACCAGCTGGCTCCTTATCTTGAGGAACTGGAAACAAATTTTGAAATTCTTACCAAACTGGATTTTATCTTTGCAAAAGCTGCCTTATCCAAGCATTATAATGCCAGCGAACCCGTATTTAACACAGACAGGATCATAAACATTAAGGATGGCCGCCATCCCCTTCTTGATCCGGCCACGGTGGTCCCCATCAGCATCCATTTGGGCAGGGACTTTGACCTGTTAATCGTAACCGGACCCAATACCGGAGGTAAAACAGTTTCCTTAAAAACAGTGGGCTTATTCACCCTTATGGGGCAGTCCGGACTTCATATACCGGCATTTGACGGTTCCCAGCTTGCAGTATTTGATGAAGTGTTTGCAGATATCGGAGATGAACAGAGCATTGAGCAGAGCTTAAGTACCTTTTCCGCCCATATGACCAACATTGTCCAGATCCTGGGCCAGGCAGACAGCAATTCTCTCTGCCTGTTTGACGAGCTTGGAGCCGGAACCGATCCAACGGAAGGAGCGGCCCTTGCCATCTCCATCCTGTCATTTCTCCACAATATGAAATGCCGCACCATGGCCACCACTCATTACAGTGAGCTAAAGATATTTGCCCTCACAACGCCGGGTGTGGAAAATGCCTGCTGCGAGTTTAACGTAGAAACCCTCAGGCCTACCTACCGCTTATTAATCGGTGTGCCGGGTAAGAGCAATGCCTTTGCCATATCCAAAAAGCTGGGACTTCCTGATTATATCATTGAGGATGCAAAGACTCATCTGGAAGCAAAGGATGAAACCTTTGAGGACCTTTTGACCCATCTGGAAGAGAACCGGGTCACCATTGAAAAGGAACGGATCCAGGTCGCCTCCTATAAGCAGGAGGTAGAACAGTTAAAAGCCCGTCTTACCAAGAAGGAAGAACGGTTTGATGAGCGCCGGGATCAGATGATACGGACAGCCAAAGAGGAAGCCCAGAAAATCCTCCGGGATGCCAAGGATACGGCAGACCAGACCATACGTAACATTAATAAGCTGGCAGCAGATTCAGGTGTTAACAAGGAGCTGGAAGAACAGCGGAGCAGGTTAAGAAGCAAGCTTCAGGATGTGGATTCCTCCCTTTCCCTGAAAAAAGAGAAAAAACAGCCTGGAAAGCGGATCGATCCCAAAAAGCTGAAGCTGGGAGACGGCGTTAAGGTCTTAAGCATGAACTTAAACGGGACCGTCAGTTCTCTTCCCAATGCAAAAGGTGATTTATATGTTCAGATGGGAATTCTCCGTTCACTGGTCAACCTTTCGGATTTAGAGCTGCTCCACGAGGAGTCTGTTTCCACTCCCGCCACAAGCGGTTCCAGGAGATCAGGAAGCGGCAGCAGTTCCACGCGCATATCCAAATCCTTTACCATCTCTCCGGAGATCAACTTGATCGGAATGACCACCGATGAAGCCATTCCCCAGCTGGACAAATATTTAGACGATGCCTACCTGGCACACCTTCCGCAGGTGCGGGTGGTGCATGGACGGGGAACTGGAGCCTTAAAAAATGCAGTGCACAAGCACTTAAAGAAATTAAAATATGTAAAGGAATTCCGGCTTGGCGCCTTTGGCGAAGGGGATTCCGGCGTAACCATTGTTACATTCAAGTAAAATACCTCACAGCAGGCTGGAAGGTATTTTATGGGCAGCAGCCAAATGGATATGCCTGCATATCCGTCTGGCTTACTGCTTCGCGTAAATAATTTAAGAAAGGGGCCATTATGGCAGAAAAACAGCGGATATTGATCGTAGACGATGACAGCAACATCGCAGAATTGATTTCCCTATATTTATTAAAAGAATGCTATGAAACAGAAATCGTTGGCGACGGAGAGGAGGCGCTCCGGATATTCCCGGAGTTCCGTCCCCACCTGGTGCTTTTAGACTTAATGCTTCCCGGCATGGATGGCTACCAGGTCTGCCGGGAGATGCGTTCCTCCTCCCAGGTCCCCATTATCATGCTCTCCGCCAAGGGAGAGGTCTTTGACAAGGTTCTGGGCCTGGAACTGGGCGCTGACGATTATATGATCAAACCCTTTGATTCCAAGGAACTGGTAGCCCGTGTAAAGGCCGTATTAAGGCGTTACCAGACGGCTCCCGTTCCTGCCGCTCTCCATACGGACCACCAGGGAGACTATGTGGAATATCCGGACCTCATTGTCAATCTGACGAATTATTCCGTTATCTACATGGGCCATTCCATCGAAATGCCGCCCAAGGAGCTGGAGCTTCTTTATTTCCTGGCTTCCTCACCAAACCAGGTGTTTACAAGGGAGCAGCTATTGGACCACATCTGGGGCTATGAATACATCGGTGATACCAGAACCGTTGATGTCCATATCAAACGGCTCCGGGAAAAGATCAAGGATCACACAGGCTGGGCCCTGACAACTGTTTGGGGAATCGGATACAAATTCGAGGTGAAGCGCTAGATGACACATTCTCTCTATTATAAATTCATCCTGGGCTATCTGCTGTTCGGCCTCCTTGGATTTGTGACCATTGCCACCTTTTCTTCTGAAATCACGGACCAGTATCTCCTTGGCCGCCGTTCCGAAGCCCTGTATGACGAAGCCAATCAGATCGCTTCCTCCTACAGCGGCATGTATCAGGGCAAGGACATGAAGCTGACCTCCTCTTATCCCGAGCTGATTAAAGAAGGCAATTATCTCCATGCACAGATATGGATCGTAGACCGGCAGGGAAAAGTGGTGTCAGACAGCGCACAGTCTGACAAACAGGGACATGTCATTGAAAATTTTGACCCTACCTCCATGGGCAACAAGTCCTACATCATCGGCGATTATTATCATCAGTTCTCCTATGATGTCCTCAGCGTCCACGCTCCCATTACAGGGAACTATAACACCTATGGCTATGTAGTGATCCACCTGCCCTTATCCTATTTGAAAATGGAGCGGGAGGGGATTTTGAACATCGTTTATATCACATCAGCAGCGGTGTTTGGCCTTTCCCTTATCATCCTCCTGGTTTTTACTAAAAATGTTTACTTTCCTCTTAAAAAAATCACGGCAGGAGCAAATGAATACGCTCAGGGAAACCTGGAACACCACATTGAGGTGAATACAAGAGATGAAATGGGCTATCTGGCCGCTACCCTTAACTATATGTCCGCAGAGCTGGGTAAGATGGAGGAATATCAGAAAACCTTTATTGCCAACGTTTCCCATGACTTCCGCTCTCCCTTAACCTCCATTAAGGGCTATCTGGAAGCCATCCTTGACGGAACCATACCGCCGGAGATGTATGAGAAATATTTAAACAGGGTCATTTCAGAAACCGACCGGCTGAACAAGCTGACCCAGGGGCTGCTTACCCTTGATTCCCTGGACTGTAAGGGGTATTTAAACCGCACAAGCTTTGACATTAACCGAGTCATCAAGGATACAGCCGCTTCTTTTGAAGGAACATGCAGCGAAAAAAATATCACCTTTGATCTGACCTTTTCTGAAAGCATTCAGATGGTTTATGCGGACCTTGGGAAGATCCAGCAGGTGCTCTATAATCTGATAGACAATGCCATAAAATTCAGCCATGCAGATTCCACCATCTACATACAGGCTTCAGTAAAGTATGAAAAGATCTTTGTATCCATTAAGGATACGGGAATCGGCATCCCAAAGGAAAGCTTAAAAAAGATCTGGGACAGGTTCTATAAATCAGACTTATCCAGGGGAAAGGATAAGAAGGGCACCGGACTCGGCCTTGCCATTGTCAGAGAGATCATCCAGTCCCACGGTGAAAATATTGATGTGGTCAGCACAGAAGGGGTGGGATCGGAGTTCATCTTCAGCCTGCCAAAGGCGGGAGCGCCATAACACAGGCAATTTTCCTGATAACAATGAAAATGGTCAATAATAAAAAATACCGGTACAGTTTTCTCTTGTCTGTCCAGACGAAAACTGTACCGGTATTTTTATTCTTTCCACTGAAGGTGATGAAGCTCCCCCTTTATAGTCATACGTTCAAATCCGTTCTGCTTTAATGCCTCATACAGCACAATAGAAACAGAATTGGATAAATTTAAAGACCTGATATCTCCCCACATAGGGATCCTGACACATTGGTCCTGATTCTCCAAAAGGATCTCTTCCGGGATCCCGGCGCTCTCCTTTCCAAACATGAGAAAGCAGTCTGGTTCATATTCCACATCAGAATAGACATGAAGTCCCTTTGTGGTAGCCATGTAGATCTTCGCTCCCGGGTTCCGGTCCAGAAAGTCCTGATAGTCGCTGTATACCGTTACATCAAGCTTGTCCCAGTAATCCAGCCCTGCCCGTTTAATCAGTTTGTCATTCAGCTTAAATCCCAGTGGTTCGATCAGATGCAGCTTCGTCCCCGTAGCCACACAGGTCCTGCCGATGTTTCCGGTATTGGCAGGCATCTCCGGTTCCAATAATACAATATTCATACCCCTACGCCTTTCCATCCAGTTTCTTGACAAATCGTTCCATACGGCTCAAGGCTTCCTTAAGGTTCTTCAGAGAGTATGCATAGGAAATACGAAGATATCCTTCTCCGCAGTCTCCAAAGGCCGTCCCCGGCACCACAGCCACCTTTTCTTCCCGAAGGAGCCTGGTAGCAAATTCATCAGAGGTCATTCCAAACCGTTTTATGGAAGGGAAGGTATAAAATGCCCCATGAGGCTCAAAACACTCCATTCCCATTTCCTTAAATGCATGGATCAGATAACGGCGTCTTTGATCATAGGATTCCCTCATCACCTGAACATCCTTATCTCCGTCCCGCAGGGCTGCTACCGCAGCATACTGGCTGGTAGTCGGTGCACACATGATGGCAAACTGATGGATCTTTAACATCTGCTCCAGAATCATTCTTGGAGCTGCGGCATAGCCAAGACGCCATCCTGTCATGGCGTAGGATTTTGAAAAGCCGTTAATGAGCACGGTCCTGTCCTTCATTCCGGGCAATGCGGCAATGGTAACATGATCACTTCCATAGGTAAGCTCCGCATAAATCTCGTCTGATATTACAAATAAATCCTTTTCTATTACGATTTTAGCGATCTCCTCCAGCTCCTCTGCCTTCATTACCGCCCCCGTAGGATTATTGGGGAACGGAAGCACCAGCACCTTTGTCTTTGGAGTGATCTTCTCCAGCAGCTTTTCTTTGGTAAGCTTAAACTGATCCTTTGCCTCCAGATCAATGGTCACCGGAACACCGTTTGCCAGAATGGTACAGGGAACGTAAGAAACGTAGCAGGGCTGGGGAATCAGCACTTCATCTCCTGGACTTAACATGGCACGGAGAGCAATATCAATGGCCTCGCTGCCGCCCACCGTTACCATAACTTCATGGTCCGGATCATATGTAGCAGCGAAACGCCGGCTTAAGTAGCTGCATATTTCATTTTTCAATTCTTTCAGGCCTGCATTGGAGGTGTAAAAGGTACGGCCCTTTTCCAGGGAATAGATACCCTCTTCCCGGATATGCCAGGGCGTATCAAAATCAGGTTCTCCAACACCTAAGGAAATAGCATCCTTCATTTCACTTACAATATCAAAAAACTTACGGATTCCGGAAGGCGGAATCTCTACGATTCGATCTGACAATGGATTTCTCACGGCGTAATCAACATCCTTTCATCGGTTGTCCCTTCAGCAAGAACGGTTCCATGATCTTTGTATTTCTTTAAGACAAAATGGGTGGCCGTACTTAGTACCGATTCCATAGGAGACAGCTTTTCCGATACAAACTGTGCCACCTGCCTCATGGTCTTTCCTTCTATGAAAACCGTAAAGTCAAAGGCACCGGACATGAGATAAACAGCGTTTACCTCACTGTACTGATAAATACGCTCCGCGATCTTGTCAAATCCCATTCCTCTCTGGGGAGTGACCTTAACCTCAATCAGCGCCATAACCTTTTCATCGCTGGTATTATCCCAGTTAATCAGGGTGTGGTAGCCGCATATGATATGTTCTTTTTCCATTTCGGCGATCTCATTGGCAATGGCGGTCTCACTTTCACCTAAAAGAATCGCCAGATCCTTTAAATCAATCCTGCTGTTTTTTTCAATAATTGCCAATATTTTTTCTCTCATATCCTGCCTCCTGATTTCCTTATTATTGTCCATGCTTTTTGGACATAGAGGTATGCCCGCAGGGCGTTCCTTATTATTGTCCATGCCTTCTGGACATAGAGGTATGCCCGCAGGGCGTTCCTACCTATGTGGTAAAACCTTATAAAGCTCATCCTCTGAGGGCCTGTCAAGAAAACCTATGCTTTCCCCATGGTCAATGACCCGTTTAATGCCTCCCGTGACTTTCCCGATCACAGCAGCATGGATTCCCTGCTCCTTTAAGGCGTGCACCAGATCCCCTCCGTTATCCGCGGAAAAAAGGAGACAGCCTGCCCCGAAAAGGCGGTATGGGTTTAAGCCGTAACGCTCGCAAATCTCGATGGTTTCCTGTTTCACCGGAATTTTAAGAAGAGAAAACCGGATTCCTGTCATATAAGCCCCGGATAAATCCCAAAGAGCTTTTAAAACTCCGCCCTCTCCTGCCGGTTCACATTCAGTTGCACCGAATTTTTTCCACTTTTCCAAATCTCCTTCCAGAGCAGTGTTCCCGGATTCCATAATCCGGTCTACATAATCCCTGGAAAACCATTGATACAATTCTTCTTTTTTATTCTTTACGATTTCTACTGTTCCGGAAAGCCCGGCATATCCTGCAATAACAAGATCCTGGCCGGGCCTTATGATTCCGGTATTCTCTCTTTTAATCCGTCTCATGTATATACCTGCCTACGCTCACGGTCCTGCCTCCAATGAAGCATCATCCGTTATCTGGGGACCTTCCGGTACCGGAATCCCAGGCTCTGCCGGGGCTGTTTCCGCAGGTATCGTAACCGGCGGCGTCTCCACCGGAACCCCGGGAGTCTCAGACGGTATGGCAACTGCAGGAGCAGCCGGCCCGACCTTTACGATAGCCTTTGATGAATTATAGGTATCCGTATGAAGAAGCTCACGGCTCTGCTCAACACCATCCACATATACAACTTTCCAAAGCCTGGACTTCATTCCCTTGTGTGCAGACTGGACCTGCTTTCTGCTTCCAGGAGGCATGGCAGGATCCACGACTTCCTTTGGTGCACCCGGGTCCGTCACGCTTAAGGTCTCAGAAACAAACTCAAAGGTCCTGTTTGCAGGCCTGGTCTCCTTTCCGTAGATGGTAAAGGTAAGAGTTTTTCCGGAAGTATAGCCTTCAACATAAATGGGCGTGCTGTAATTGTTGGTAAATTTAATATCCTTATACGTACCGGCAATGGCCGCATCCTCAGAAGGCTTCACATAGCCTACCACCATGGAGTGATTCTGTCTCTGGGCGACCGCCAGCTCTGCTCTGAGCACTGTATTATAAAGGGTGGTAGCAATCTGGCAGACTCCTCCGCCTACGCTGTCTACCACCTGGCCATTCTCATAGGCTGATGCTGTTGCATAGCCGTTTGCCAGGGTAAATGGATGCATGCATTCATAACCAGACAGGGTTTCCCCAGGCATCAGCACACGGCCGTTGATCTTGCCCGCGCCTACCTGCAGATTCTTGGATCTGGAAGCGCCGCTGGAGGAGAAGCTGGTGGAAAAGGTTCCAAGCACATCCTTTATGGTGGATAAATCTTCCGTGGTAATTGCAGGCTTTACCTCTGAAACCACTGCTGTAGCTGATACTGGTTCCTCAAGTCCATTGGCCAGAGCTGCATCGAGGGCCTGCTTTGTAGCCGCCACATCCACGGCCCTTCCAATGGCAGAGGGAGTCACAATAAATACTCCCTTGTCACGGACAATGGTGGCATTCTTTGGCTCCATTACCGCCTGTGCACATTTCTCTGCAACAAAAGCCCCCACGCTTCCGTCGTCAAGAGCCGTTTCCAGAGGGATGATCACATGATTCTGCTCAATGTCCTTTTTATTCAAATATCGTTTGATCAGGTTGCCTCCCTGCCAGGAAGATGCGGCCTGGGACACAGCCTCCGGGTTGCTCCAATGGAAGCCCAGCTCTTTTGCAGTGGTTTCCACCGGCTGTCCGTCAACGATCAATGTTATTTTCTGGTTTTCCATTTCATTAACCAGACTCTGTATTTTCTGGCTGGCTTCTTCTTCCGTCATACCTCCCAGATTATATTCTCCCACATATATCCCATCCGGAAGGGTATCAGCCATGGCATACGTGGGAGAAAAAAATCCAATTCCCAACCCTATTACAATCGCTGCCAGGCTTATGGACAAAGTTTTCTTTTTCATATTCATTCCTCATGCTCTGCTGTGCCTGTATGCTGCCAATACACCTCCCTGGCCGCTTATAAAAACTGAAGCATCATAGGAAGCACCATAGCAGCAATCAATAAAATAACTACTAGGATCAAAACTACTGATAAAAATTTTCTGTTGTTTTTATTGTTAAAGTTAATCATGCGTATCACCTCTCTTATATTCTTCCATACTGTGCTATGATTTTATCCGTGATTCTTGATATTTCATTTCTGGACAAATGTTCCGTTTGCACAGATAAAACTATTTTATGATATTTTAATAAATCCTGCAAGTGTTCTTTTTGCCTTTTTGAGGCCGGCTGTTCCTTTTTCACCTTATAAATCAAAGCCTGTGAGTCAAAAGCTTCCGGTGATTCCTTGCCATACCGCTCCGCCAATTCCTGATACAGCTCATGGGCGGCTTTTGCATCCGCAAGCGCACGGTGGCTTAAGGTCTGAACAATCCCAAAATATCTGCAGGCTGCCGTTAAATTTTTTTTCTCATCAGGAGGCATAAACCTTCTGGCAAGCTTAAGGGTATCGATTCCCTGACGTTCAAAACCAAAGCCCTCATTGATTGCGGCGCGCTTTAAAAAACTGTAATCAAATATCACATGATGTCCCAGGACCGGCAAGTCTCCGGCAAATTCCAAAAATCCGCCGATCACCTCTCCGATTCCCGGAGAAGTCTCCAGCTGGCGGTCAGTGATGCCGGTAAGCATGACCACCCGGAACTCCAGCTTCCTGTATGGATTAACAAAGGTTTCGTAGCTCTCTGTTTCCTGTCCTTCCACAACCTTCACCGCTCCGATTTCAATAATTTTATCCTGCTTTGGGTCAAGACCGGTGGTTTCCAAATCTACCGCAACATAGGATGATACCAAATTAAGCCTCCCTCTTCTGACCAGGCTCCACTTGGCTGCTGGGACAAAGCTCTTGCAAAAAGCACTGGCCGCACTTGGGATTTCTCGCAACACAAATGGATCTTCCAAGGGTAATGATCTGGATATTCCATAAAATCCAGTGTTCCTTTGGAAGTACCTTCATCAGTTCATATTCGATTTTCTCCGGGTCCTCTTCCTTTGCAAAACCAAGCTTTTTGGAAATCCGCTTTACATGGGTATCCACTACAATGCTGGGCTCATGATAAACATTCCCCAGAATAACATTGGCCGTTTTTCGCCCCACTCCTGCAAGGGAGGTCAGTTCTTCTATTGTCCGCGGAACTTCACCCCCGAATTTCTCTACCAGGTCCTGACAGCAGGATATGATGTTTTTTGCTTTCATATGATAAAAACCAAGAGAATGGATATCTTTCTCCAATTCCTTTAAATCCGCCTGGGCAAATTTCTTTGGGGAATCATATTTTTTAAACAGACCCGGTGTCACCATGTTCACCCTGGCATCGGTGCACTGGGCACTTAAAATGACCGCTATTAAAAGCTGCCATGGATTTTCATGGTTTAAATAGCATACATATGACCTTCCATATTCCCGGTCAAGGGCCTCAAGCACCTTTAATACCCGGTCCTTAAGTTCTGCTTTTGTCTCTCTCTTTGCCATTACTTCCTCCACATGCCGATTTCATAAGCCGCTGCATTATGAGACAGGGCATCCCGCTTTTTGTAATCAAAAAGAACTGCCCTTCCGTCCCGGAACACCTCCACATGAGCCATCTTTATAAGCTGTCTGGCCTCGTAACCTGTGTATCCTTCCTTTAAATACCGGAAGGCCGCCGCCTCTGATTCAAAAAAGGCCCTCACCTGGTCCTTAAAAGGCTCCTGGTCTGCCGCAAAGAAGGGCCTGCTCTTTAAATTCTCTCTCAGGTAAAGATCATACACCAGAAGATCCCGGTACATGGAACGCTTTTCCGGCACCAGACCGCAAATGAATTGTTCCAGTATCTCATACCGGGCCATGCGGTTATGGTTGATCTTTAAGTACCCCCGTTTATCATAATATTCAGCCAATGCTTCAAACATATCAAAAGGTGTTTCAAATTCCTTATGAAGTTCATTTAAGGTCGTCCGGAACTGTCCGCTGTTTCCGTAAACCTCCAGCATTTCCTCCAAAGCCTTCAGTTTTAAAATCCCGCCGTAGTCAAGCCATCTGGTTGACAATACCTCATAAGGCGCCTTCTGTTTAAACTCCACGCCATATTCCCCGGCTTTTTCCCACAGATAGGAGCCTTTCAGCACCTTTAAGAATCCAAGCTGAAGCTGCTCCGGCTTCATCTCATATACCTCATTAAAGGAATTACGGAAGCTTTGGTAATCTTCTCCCGGCAGTCCGGCGATCAGGTCCAGATGCTGATGGATATTTCCAAAGCTGTTGATTTTGGCAACCCTTTCTTTTAAACGCTTCAAATCCATGGTCCTGTTGATTTCCGTAATGGTTGACCGGTTGGTGCTCTGGACTCCGATCTCAAGCTGAATCAGTCCCGGCCTCATGCGGGACATAAGCTCCAGTTCCTCTTCGTTTAAAAGATCTGCGGAAATCTCAAAATGAAAATTAGTCACCCCGTTATCATGTTCTATGATATGGCGCCAGATATCCGTGGTATGCTTTCTGCTGCAGTTAAAGGTCCGGTCCACAAACTTCACCTGGGGAACCCGGTTTTCAAGGAAAACATCCAGCTCCTTTAAAACCAGGGAACTATCCCGCAGCCTCACAGACTTATCCAGGGAAGAGAGGCAGTAACTGCAGGAAAAAGGACAGCCCCGGCTGCTTTCATAATAAATGATGCGATTCTCAAAATTCTTTAAATCATTATATAGGAAGGGAATGGAATTCATATCCACCACTGTTTTTCGCGGATTTAAGACCACATTTCCTTCCTCCGCCCTTACAGCAGTCCCTTCTATGGATTCAAAGGATGGGTTCCTGCCATTAAGGCTTTCCCTGCTTCGTTCCAGATAGCACCGCACCACTTCAGAAAAGGTTTCCTCTCCTTCTCCCATCATGATCCCATAGACCGACCGTTCCCGGCAAAGGATTTCAGAGGCATCATAAGACACCTCGGGACCTCCCAGCCAGATCTCCACATGAGGGAGAACCTTCGGAAGGTCCCGGACAAGCTCTAATACATAGGAAATATTCCAGATATAGCAGGAAAATCCCACTGCATCCGGTTTCCTTAAGAAAATATCCTTCAGGATTTCATCGGGCTGATTGTTAATGGTGTATTCCTGGGTTTCGATCTGAAACCTTCCATCCTCCAGTTCCGCTTCTCTTACATGAGCTTCTGTATAAGCCTTTAAACTGTAAATAGCAGGATTGGAATGGATATATTTGGCGTTAAGCGCAACCAATAGAAATTTCATCTCAAACCTCGATCTCTATCTTTCTTCCGGTAGGCTGATACTGGTAATACCGTACCCCTGCCGCATTGAGCATCCGCTTGGAGGCATTGACTGCCGGGGTGCCGTCATACTTGTCCGAACCATATACGATGGTTTTAATTCCGGCCTGTATGATAGCTTTGGCACATTCATTGCAGGGAAACAGGGTTACATAAAGCTTGCTGCCTTCCAGGCTTCCCCCTCTGTAATTAAGGATAGCATTTAATTCACTGTGAGTGGAATAGAAATATTTGGCATTATAAGGATCAGCCTGCTCATTTTCCCTGTCCCATGGAAATTCATCATCAGAGCAGCCCATGGGAAATCCATTGTAGCCCATGGATAAAATCTTATTATCCTGACTCACAATACAGGCTCCTACCTGGGTGCTGGGATCCTTGGAACGCCTTGCGGAGAGAGCCGCTACTCCCATAAAGTATTCATCCCATGTAATATAATCTTCTCTTTTTCCCGCCATTTGTTTTCCTCCTTCTTGCCCATGCTTTTTGGGGCATGCAGGGATACCCAAAGGGTATTTCCTCCTCTTAATCGG